>CAJUJW010000084.1 GCA_910586735.1 uncultured Oscillibacter sp.
GGCGTGGGCCGCTATGGTCAATGCCAAGTTTGAGGAAAAGGGGCTGACGTGCCGCATCGACCACCGCTCCTATGAGCGGCAGGGGCTTGACCTGCTGCCTACTGTCCATGAGGGCGTGGCCGTCCGCCAGATGGAGGCCAAGGGCATCCCCACCGACAAGGGCGATTGGAACCGCTGGATAAAAGCAGCCAACAATCTGCTGTGGGATATTCGGAAGAAAATCGCCAGTCTGACCGATTGGATTAAGGACATAAGGGATGAATTGAGCAAGCCCCAGGCCCCTGATCTGGCTGACCTGCTGATTGCCTATTACAACGCCAGAAACGCCGGAGCGTGGAGCCAGAAGGCCAGAGTTGGTAATCTCAAACATTTTGCCGGGGCTGTCAACTATCTGACCGAGAACGGTATATCCACGCTGGACGATCTGAAGGCCCGCATCAAGGCCGTCAGTGACAGGAAGGAGACAGTCAACGACGCCTTGAAAGCTATGTCCGCCCGAAAGAAGGAGTTGGAGGAATTACTTCGGTATGTTGACCTCTACCAAGAGACCAAGCCCGTCTATGACGAGTGGAAGTCCATCAAGTGGAAGGGCAAGCGGGAGAAATTCGAGAGGGAGCATAAGGGCGATTTGAGGATATTCCACATGACCCGCCGGAAGCTGGAAAAGCACCGCTCTCCTGCCGGTGAAATTCCTGTCCAGGCGTGGCGGCAGGAGTTAGCGGAGATGCAGCGGAAATACCCCGCCGAGTATGAGCGGTACAAGCCCCTGCGTGACGATCTGACGAAGTTGCTGCAAGTGAAATCCTGCGTAGATACCGCTCTGCGCCAGCAGGAGCAGACCCGGCAGAAACGCCGGGAGGCGGAGCGGTAATTGGTGGTGGCGGACATTTTGACCGCCACCACCAGAAGAAAAACATGAAAGGAGTGCAAATTTGAAGATCACCAAAAACGGACACATCCAAGTAAAAAATATTTCGGCATATTGGATTCCCGAATTGACGGCTACAGAAGTGATTGCCGGAACAATCTACACCGTCACTGGTAGCTATGAAGGGGCCGAGAGCTTCATGCGTAAGCTGGAGCGCATCACCGCCAGAAATTTTTCCGAAAAGCAGGAGGATTTTGAATGACAAACGCCCCCGTTTCTGCTACAATAGGGACTACCAATCCTGTACTGACAGTTGCTCCCTTGAAGGAGGATACAGAAATGTCAGGAGCAACGAACAAAATCACTGCCCTCTACTGCCGGTTAAGCCAAGAGGACGAGAGAGCCGGGGAGTCCCTATCCATCGAGAATCAAAGGGCTATCTTACTCCAATACGTTAAGGACCATCATTTTCCGAACCCTGTGTTTTTCATCGATGATGGTGTAAGCGGCGTGACCTATGACCGTCCCGGATTCCAAGCGATGCTGGCCGAGATTGAAGCGGGCAACGTGGCTGTTGCCATCACCAAGGACCTCTCCCGGCTGGGCCGGAACTCCGCGTTGACCGGGCTTTACACCAACTTTACCTTCCCGCAGAACGGTGTCCGGTTTATCGCCATCAACGACAACTATGACACAATCGACCCCAACAGTGTCAACAACGATTTCGCCGGAATAAAGAACTGGTTCAACGAATTTTATGCCAGGGATACCAGCCGCAAAATCCGGGCTGTACAGAAGGCGAAGGGTGAGCGGGGTGTGCCGCTGACGGTCAACGTCCCCTACGGCTATGTGAAGGACCCGGAGAATCCGAGGCGCTGGCTGATCGACCCGGAGGCCGCTCAGGTGGTAAGGCGCATCTTCCAGATGTGCATGGAGGGGCGAGGGCCGCAGCAGATCGCCAACCAGCTCCGGGCGGATAAGGTGCTGACCCCCACCGCCTACAAAAAACAGCAGGGGCGCAGTACGCCGAACCCCGACCCGGAGAATCCTTGTGGCTGGCAGGACAGTTCCGTTGTCAAGATTCTGGAACGCCGGGAGTATACGGGCTGTACCGTCAATTTCAAAACCTACACCAACTCCATCTGGGATAAGAAGCAGAGGGAGAACCCGGTTGAAAAGCAGGCAATCTTTCCCGATACCCATGAGCGCATTATTGAGGATGATGTGTTTGAGAAGGTCCAGGTGATCCGCCAGCAGAGGCACCGCATGACCCGCACCGGCAGAAGCAGTATTTTTTCCGGACTGGTCTACTGCGCCGACTGCGGCTCCAAGATGCAGTACGGTTCTTCCAACAACGGCGATTTCTCTCAAGACTTCTTCGACTGCTCTCTGCACAAGAAGAACAGGGAGAAATGCGGCGGGCACTTCATCCGGGTGAAGGTTCTGGAACGCATGGTTTTGAAGCATATCCAACTGGTGACGGACTACATTCTGCGGTATGAAGCCCATTTCCGCATGGTCATGGAACAGCAGATGAAGCTGGAAAGCGCCGAGAAGATTCTGACCAGCAGGAAGAAGCTCAGCCGGGACGAGAAGCGCATCGCCGAGCTGAAGCGGCTGTTTATCAAGATTTATGAAGACAACGCCAGCGGGCGGCTGAGTGACGAGCGGTTTGATATGCTGAATCAGAGTTATGAGGCGGAGCAGAAGCAGCTTGAGGCCAAGGTCGTTACCTTGCGGCAGGAGATTGAAGTACAGGCGCGACAGAGCGAGAATATCGAGAAGTTCATCCAGACGGCGCAGAAGTATGTGTCCATTGAAACACTTGACGCCTACGCCCTTCGGGAGCTGGTTCAGGCGATCTATGTGGAGGCCCCGGATAAGTCCAGCGGCAAGCGGAGGCAGAATATCCACATCAAGTATGACGGCCTGGGCTTTATCCCTCTGGATGAGCTGATGAAAGAGGAAACGGCGTGACCAAAGCCACGCCGTCCCTTGAAAACACTACGTTTTCAGCTTTCTTGCATTTTTACTGTTTTACGGCCACCGCCCCTTTTCGGCGGGGACGCTTTTTTGGGGTTTATGGAGCGGCGGCGGGGGCCTCCTCCGGGGTCTCCGGGGCACGTTCCGCCGGGCTTTGCTGTTCGCCCTTGACGATTTCGTCCACCAGGCTGTCAATGACGCTCTGGACATACTGGCTGTATCCGCCGGCCAGCTTCTGCTCCCAGTCGTCCTGGGTCTCGGCCAGCCGCCGCTTGAGGGCGCCCCAGTCCGTGCCGCCGCCGGAATGGACCGGCCTGCCCTCGGCCAGGGCCAGGACCGCCTCCTCCTGGGTGGCGTTGTCCGTCTCCTCCCCGACGTAGGTCCGGGACTTCTTGGCCCACTGGACCAGCCGGGCCCGCATCTCCTTCAGCGTGTCGTCGATTTTGCCCCGGTCCCCCAGGCCGCAGGTTTTCAGCTCCTGGAGCGTGTCCGCCTGGGAGGCCAAGGTCCCGCCCGGATGCCGCCGGACGATGGCCAGGGCGGTCTCTCCGTCCGTCATGCCGGGGTAATAGGCTTCCCGGTGGAGCCTGGCGATATCCCGGAGGCCCTGGCTGTCCCGCTGGCGGGACAGCTCGTTTGTTATGAGCGTGGACATGCCCGTGACGGGCCGGGCCATGTTGGCCGTGCCGAAGTAGTTGACGCTGTCCCGGCCGATGAGCTCACTCTGATAGGCCCCCAGGTGGGGAAAGGCCGCCTCAAAGCGGTCGTTGATCAGCTTGTAGGTTTCCGCGTCCGTCATCCCGCTGTAGTCCGTGGCGTCGTGGAGGGTGGCCAGGGCGGAGAGCTTCTGCCAGTCCGTCATCTTGGAGAAGTTGGGCAGGTCCGGCGCCTTCGCCGCCTGTTCCGCCCGCTCCTCCTTTGTCAGCACCGACTGGAACGTGTCCGTCCGGGCGGGGGCGGCGGCCTTCCTCTCCGCCGGGGCCGTCCGCTGGACGGGGGTGTAAGCCTGTCTCCAGAGTCCTTGGATGCCATCCATGCCTGCCATCTTCTTTCAAAACGTATTTCGCGGGGAAAGGAGCGGGACGGGACAGAGCCCGCCCCCTACATATTCTCTATCGGCGCGTTTCCCCAATTTCTTTAGGGCTTTCTTCCAGCCCTCAGACGGACCGGCCCAGCTCCTCCGCCTCCTGGAGCTGTTCGGGGTGGTTCTGGATGTCCCCGGCGGCCATGTTCCCCCCGGCGCAGACGATGCCCAGGCTCTTCCAGCCCATGCGCTGAACCAGCCCCTCGTAAAAGGCCCGGACCGGGGCGAAGTTGTCCTCGTCCGCCCCCTCCGCCGCCATCAGCAGGATGCAGTCCTTCACGGGGTTGGCGTAGTTCGGGTCCAGCTCCGCCACGGCGAACAGGCGGTCAAAGGCGCATTTCAGCTGCCCGCTGATACTCCAGTAGTACATGGGAGAGGCCAGGACCACCACGTCCGCCGCCTGGTAGGCGGGGTAAATTTTGTCCATGCCGTCCTTCTGGACGCAGGGGCTGGCGGGGTCCTTGCCTCCGCCGCAGCAGCCCAGACAGCCGTGAATGTTCATTTTTTGCAGGTCGAACCGGGTCACGCTGTGCCCGGCCGCGCCCCTCTCAAACGCCTCGATCAGCGCTTTCGTGTTCCCCCTGGGGCGGGGACTTCCGTTCAGGATCAAAATTTTTTTGCTCATGGGAAAACCTCCAAATCTGTGATATACTCACCTTACCAAAAGGCCGCCAAAAACGGAAGTACGCACATACAGGTTAGATACTAACCGGGAGGTAAGCGTTATATGAAACAGGACTGCATTCAAAGCGCCAATTTCGAGGACACCGGCTTTCACTACACCCTGTCCCTCATCAGCGGCAAGTACAAGATGGTCATTCTGTACTGCCTGATGGAATTCGGGGTGGTCCGCTACAGCGCGCTGAAGCGCTATATCGGCTCCATCTCCCACAAGACCCTCAGCGCCGCCCTGAAGGAGCTGGAGCGGGACGGGCTGATTCTCCGGGAGGAGTACCCCCAGATTCCGCCCAAGGTGGAGTACAGCCTGTCAGACAAGGGCCGGTCCCTGATGCCCGTGCTGGACGGCCTGTGCCTCTGGGGAGAGGAGAACCGGCCCTGAGCTTCCCCGCCCGGCTCAGCAAGAATTTTTTTGAATTTCCTCTTGACAACTTTCCTTGTCAGCGCTATCCTGATGATGACAATAATCCTTGTCATTCCGACAACCAGACTTGTCAACAGAAAGGGGGGCCCCTTTATGCCTCTGTACAACCGCTTGAAAGAACACCGGGCCCGCCTGGGGGTCAACCAGCAGGAGATGGGCCGTCTGGCGGGAGTCTCCCGGCAGACCATCAGCCAGATCGAGCGGGGGGACTACTCCCCCTCCGTGACCCTGGCGCTGAAGCTGGCGGCCATCTGCGGCGCGCGGGTGGAGGACATTTTTACGTATCAGGAGGACGAATCCCATGAATGAGAAAAGCGAGAACCGGAAGGCCCTGCCCAAGTTTGCCCTGACCATGCTGGCGTCCCTGGCGGTGGGCGGCGTGCTGGGCTTTGTGATTGGATGCAGCCGGGTTTTGGGCGTGGATGCCGCCGCCCTGGCGGAGGGAGTCAGCCGCTGCCTGGACGCCGCCACCCCCTGGGGCATCCCCGTGACCTCCGTGCTGACCCTGGGGGCCAGTTTCCTCCTCTACCGTTCCGCCGCGAAAAAATTCGCCGCCTGGGGCGGCGGGGACGAGGACGAGACCTCCGAGTCCATTGAGGAGAAATTGAGCTGGGTGCTGTTCCTCAGCTCGACGCAGCTGCTCATCAACCTGTTTTTCCTGGCCGCTTTCTGCGTCTACTACATGGACAGGGACATCGGCGCCCTGGTCCTGGTGGGGGTGTTCATGGTCTCCTGCGGCCTGGTGGTCTTCGCCCAGCAGAAGGCCGTGGACCTGGTGCGGAGGATGAACCCGGAAAAGCGCGGCAGCATCTACGACACCAAGTTCCAGAAAAAGTGGCTGGAGAGCTGCGACGAGTCGGAGCGGCGGCAGATCGGCCAGGCGTGCTATAAAGCCTACATGATCACCACCCGGTTCTGTCTGGGGCTGTGGCTGGCGCTGGCGATTCTGAGCATGATCTTTGAGATGAGCGTTCTCCCCGTGTTCGTCCTGCTGCTGGTCTGGGGGGTCATGCAGGCGACATACACCCTGGAGTGCATCCGGCTGGGCAAGCGTTCCGCGTAGGGGCGGCCCCCCCTGGGCCGCCCGTCCCCCGGGAGCGCCGGGCCGCGAGAAAACGGGCCGCCGAGGGCGGCGGCCCCTACCATATTACATAAGGAGGAAGATTCTATGTACGAGTACAAGGTCCTGACCGTGGGCGTCAGGGAAGCGGAGAAGGTCCTGAACCAATGCGCCGGGGAGGGCTGGCGGCTGGTCCAGCAGACGCCCAATATGGCTATGGGCGCGGGGCTGGTTCTCACCCTGGAGCGGAAGGTCGAAAAGTAACAAAACCGGAGGGCGGAAGCCCTCCGGTTTTTTCAGTCTGTCTCCTCCGGGACCGCCGCGCCCTCCGGGAGGACCGCCTCCGCCGACTCGCCGCTCGCCCGGAAGACGAAGCCGCCGCTGGCCCGCCGCCCGTGGACCAGAATGGTGTAGTCCCCCGTTTTGGCGATGTCCACCCGCTGGTCCCCGTTCAGCGGGGCTCCCTCCAGGAGGGTGTTCCCGTCCTCGTCGCTGATTTCCACCTCCAGCCAGCCGTTCCGGGTGTCGATCCGGCCCACCAGGGCGTCCCCGGCCTCCAGCCGGAGGGTGTGGGAGTCGAAGCCGTTGAAAAACTCGTAATCCATGCGGAAGCTGGTTTCGTCGGCGCAGCGGGAGCAATTGCGGACGTTGATAAACTCCCCGTTCTCATAGGCCCAGGCGGCGGCGTAGAACACCATCGCCGCCCCCACCAGGAGGAAGCACAGCAGCATCCCCACCCAGTCGTACCGGACCCGTCCGCCGTTCCGGGTGGAGAGCAGGGTCTCCGCCCCCAGGGCCACCAGAATCAGGGGGGAGGCTTTCAACAGCCAGCCGATCTCCACTTGGGGCCACAGCAGGGAGGCCAGCATGCCCAGTCCCGCCGCCACCAGGACCACACCCAGGGTGAAGGTCCCCACCCGGCGCTGGGGCCGGGTCTCCTCACTGGCCGTCATGGTCCGACTCCTTCTCCAGTTCCTTCTCGTACTTCTCCACGTTGAACGCGGACTTCCACTCCAGCACCACCGGCGCGGGCTCCTCCTCCGCCTGGGGGACCTCCGGGGCCTGGGGGTCCGGCTCCTGGTGGAACTTCTCCTGGGCCTCCGTCCAGGGGGTGGCCTTCAGCTTCGGGGGCTTGGGCGGGTTCTTGGGGGGCTCGTAGGCCGGGCCATCGTCAAAGCTGCCGTCCCTGGGGGCCTTGGGGCCCTTGATGAACCAGATGCCCAGGGCGATGATCAGCACCGTCCCCAGGACGCGGGGCATATCCCAGACCAGCGTGTCGTACAGCCAGTCGGTGAGCCAGTTGCCCCGCCAGGGGGCCAGCAGGTTCCAGGCCACGACCATATAGAGACTGTAGGACCCCACCGCCACCAGCAGCCAGCCGATGAGGCTTCCCCGGCGGCTGAGAATCTGGGTGAGCTTCCGGGAGTCCATCTCGGACATGCCGAACATGAATTCGTCCTCCGGGGCGAGCCCATCCCGAATCTGGCGGCGGAGGTTGAAGCTGTCAAAAAAGGAATACAGCCACAGCGGGGCGATAAGCACCGCCAGCACCCCCATCTCCAGAAATACCGCGATAAAGAGCAAAGCGGTGGCAATGATGGTCTGGGAGATGCCCCGCTTCATATAGCCCTGGCACATCTGCCCGCAGCCGGGGACACAGGCCCAGATCAGGTGCCAGCAGCCCACTAAAAATTTCCGAATGGCTTTCATGCCCTATTTCCTCCTTCTAACATCTGACCGGGCCGGAGCCCTTCAAAAAAGTCCGATACTCCGCCAACGGCACCCCGCAGGGAGTCGCCCAGGTCCCCTGTCAGCTCCGTCAGCTGCCGGGAGACGCCGGGCCGGTCCTCCGGCAGGACGGTCCGGGTGAACTCCACCCGCTCCCCGCCCCAGAGCACCGTCAGGGCCAGGGTCACGGCGGCCGCGGCGGTGGCGTACCGGCTGGCCGCCAGCCGGAGGGCCCGGCCCCGTATCCGGGCCCAAAGGGTCCGCTGGCAGGAGTGCTCGGGGACCAGCAGGGTCCCGTCCTCCAGGGCCAGGGTGTACCTCTGTAAACAGCAGTCGCAGAAAGCCAGATGTTCCGCGATCTCCAGCCGCTCCAGGTCGTCGAAGCGGTCCTCGTTTCCGGCCATGGCCTCCAGGGCCTCGCCGCTCAAGTGTCCGTCCTCACGGAATACCATGCTCTCCACCCCTTTCCAATGCCTCCCGCAGGAGCTTTTTCCCACGGGAGAGCTGTGTATAAACGGTCTTCACCGGCCTGCCCAGGGAAGCCGCAGCCTCCTCCGGGGACTGCTCCTCCAGCAGGCACAGGCGGCACACCTGGCGGTAGGGCTCCTTCATCGCCCCCACGGCCCGCCGGATATCCGCCGCGGCGCTTCGCCGCAGGGCCAGCTCCTCGGCGGGCGGGGCCAGGCCCCTGACCAGCTCCTCGTCGCCGGGGAACACCGTCCGGCGGTTCCAGGCGCTCTGGAGATGGTCCTTGGCCTTGTTGGCGGCGACGCGGCTGAGCCACTGCCGCTCGTAGCCCTCCGGGATGGCCTCCCGGTGGATGTAGGCGGAGAGAAAGGTCTCCTGAGTCAGGTCCTCCGCCGCGGCGGCGTCCCGGACCAGCTGGAAGCAGACGGTGTACACCAGCCGCTCATATTGCAGGACCAGTTCCGAGAACCGCTCCTTTGTCATCACAGCCACGCCGTCTCACCACCCCCTCCTCGGGGCGGCTCCACAAACCGCCCCGCCCCCTTTGTCGTCCGACACCCATACTACGATTTCCCGGCGGGGAATTCTTCAAAAAAATTTTGAAAATTTTTTCGCCGCCGCCTGGGGCCTATTTTTCCCGAGGTCCAGGAATTATTCACAGATGAATAACGCGTATTCACAAATGAATAATTTGTCCCGGCATGCCGGGTTTTTGCGCGGTTTACACAGAAAGCGCCGCCCCCGCTCCTGCGTTTTTCACAAAGGACCTGTCCCCAGAGGCGGCGTTTTTGCCGGATGGCGCTATTCATTTTTGAATAGCGCTGCCAAATACCGGATACGGCCCTCTCCCAAACGTCAAAAAGGGCCTCCGATTTTTGGCATTCTGAACAGAAAACTGGCCCCGGCGTCAAAAACTGCGGCTTGCAAAATTGGCACAAAATTTGCTATAATAAACGTCGGACAAAACGGGGCCCGCCCCGAAAAATGAAGGAGGAACCCAATATGTATCAGACCGTTCGTTATGAGAAAAAAGACAACATCGGGATCGCCACCATTAACCGTCCCGAGGCGCTGAACGCCCTGAACTCCCAGGTGATTTCCGACCTGGAGGCGTTGATCTCCGAGGTGGAGAAGGACACCGGCCTCCGGGCCTTCATCCTCACCGGCGAGGGCCGCTCCTTCGTGGCCGGGGCGGACATCGGCGAGCAGAAGCCCATGGATGTGGCCCAGGGCCGCAAGTGGGGCC
>CAJUJW010000085.1 GCA_910586735.1 uncultured Oscillibacter sp.
CGGTGAGGGGGGTCCTGAGCTCGTGGGAGACGGAGGAGATGAACTCGCTTTTCATTTTTTCGTTCTGGCTGATTTTCAGGGACATGTCGTTGATGTTGTCCACCAGCTCCCCCAGCTCGTCGGAGTATTTGTTTTCAATCCGCGCGCCGTAGCTGCCGGCGGAGATGCGCTTGGCCGCCTCGGACACCACGGCCACCGGCTCCACCACGTTGTTGATAAACAGAAGGTTGGAAATCACCACCAGCAGCATGCACAAAAGGGCAATGAGGAAAATCGCCAGGACGGCGATCATCACCTGCCGGTCCACGGCCCGCAGGGAGGTCACCAGCCGCATGACGCCCACCACCCGGCCGTTCACCGTCAGGGGGCAGGACACCGCCAGAATCTCCTCCCCTGTCTCCAGGTCCCGGCCGTGGTAGGGGGTGGGAGCCGTCCGGTTCTCCTGAAAGGCCCGGAGGATGTCGTCGGTGCCCGGATAGGTGCCCGCCGTCAGGCCGGAGGTGGACACCTGGATGCGCCCGCTGGAGCCGATGAACTGGAGCTCAATGCGGTTCTTGTCCTCGAAGCTCTCGGCGGACTGGACGGCCTTCTGGTAGTAGCTGGAAAAGCCGTTGTCCATGAAATACTCGTTGAAGGAGTTGGCCAGGGCCTGGGCCCGGGCCTCCAGGCCCTTCTGCATGGTGCCGTAATAGTAGTTGGACACGCCCGCGGAAAACAGCGTCACCACCAGCACCAGCAAGGCCCCGATGGGGAGGATGGAGTTGAAGACCCACCGCTGCCGGAGCCCGCGGAGGCGGAGGGACTTCCACCGCTGCTCCTTTTCCATTGTCCGTTCCTCCATCCGTCACAGCCCCCACTTGTAGCCGTAGCCCCAGACGGTGGTGATATAGGCGGGGTTCTGGACGTTGTCCTCGATTTTCAGCCGCAGCCGCCGGATGTTCACGTCCACGATTTTCAACTCCCCGAAGTAGTCCCGGCCCCAGACCATGTCCAGAATCTCCTCCCGGGACAGGGCCTTGCCGGGGTTCTCCATGAAGACCCGCATGATGGAATACTCCACCTGGGTCAGCTTGATGCGCTGGCCGTTCTTCTCCAGGGTACGGTTCCGGGTGTTCAGCAGGAAGGGGGGCTGACTCAGCTCTCCCGTCACCTGGGGGGGCTCCTCCCCGCCGGAGCGGCGGACCAGGGCGTCCACCCGGGCGGTGAGCTCCGCCGGGGAAAAGGGCTTGGTCACGTAGTCGTCGGCCCCGGTCATGAGGCCCGTCACCTTGTCCATCTCCTGGGACCGGGCGGTGAGCATGATGATGCCGATCCGGCTGTTGGTGGCCCGGATGCGGCGGCAGACCTCAAATCCGTCGATACCCGGCAGCATAATATCCAGCAGGGCCACCCTGGCGTCCGGATTCTCCTTCAGAAGTTCCAGCGCCTGTTCTCCGCTCTCCGCCTCAATGACATCATAGCCGGCCCGGCGGAGGTTGATGACGATAAAGCCGCGGATGCTGGCCTCGTCCTCTAAAACCAACACTTTTTTCATGGCGCTCGTTCCTTTCTCAATATCAGACATCGCCGGGAATCCACTCCCTGGCGATGAGGCTGAAAGCCTCCCGGACCTCCTCCGCCGTCATGGCGCCGTCCCAGGGCGGGGTCTCGGGCAGCTCGGCGGTGAAAATGGCGTCGGACTGGCGGCTAAGGGGGAAGCGGTTCCCCCGGGTGGCCCGGACCTCCCGGCCCGTGCCCGTGAGGGCCGTAATCCGCAGCAGGGCCCCGCCCCGGCTTCCGTCCTCGCTCAGGACGTAGAAGGTGACGCTGGCCTCGCCGCCGGCGCTGGATCTCTCCGCCTCCACCCGGCCCACCCAGTCCTCGGGCAGCTGGAGATACCAGCCGTCCTCCACGCAGTGATAGGTGCTGATGGCCCGCTCAGCCCCGCCGTCGGGGCCGAAGTTCCGCCAGTCCACCCGGTGGAAGGGCGGCGCGCCGTCTGAGGAGACAGGGGCGGGAATTTCCGTCCAGCCGTCGTCGTTGATGTCCGTGGGATAGAGATTGTAGAAGGGGGCGATCTCCCCGGAGACCCCGGTGGCCTCGGAGAGGACGATGTTGCTCAGCTCCCCGTTCCGCAGGGCCAGCACGTCGGTGACGGCGCCGGACTGTTCCGTCACGCCGGTGACGAAGAGGGCCGGGGCGTCCCCCCGGAGCTTCCCGGCGCTCAGCCGCCCCTGCTGGTTCAGTTCCGCCATGGTGACGGAGACGCGGGCCGAGGACTGGGCCGTCAGGCTCTCCTTCTGCCAGTCGTAGTAGTCGGCCACGCCCTCCCCCTCCTCGTCGGCGTGGAGGACCACCAGCTCCTGGAGGCCGTCCCCGTCCAGGTCAATGTTGGCGTAGCGGACATAGCTGACGCTGTGCAGCAGCTCCTGGGGTCCGGCGGGGCCCAGGGCGTAGACCGACAGGGCCTGGAGCTCGGCGTTGACCCGCCAGCCCACGATGAGCTCGGTTTTTCCGTCCCCGTCCAGGTCGCTGTAGACCACGCTGTAGATGGCCGCGCCGCTGCCCTCGATGACGGCGGACTGTTCATAGCCGTCCCCCCTGGCGGAGAAGATGTAGATTTTCAGGGGCCGCTCGTCCTCCGCCTTGCGGAAGAAGGCCAGGGCCTCCTGGGCCCCGTCGCCGTCCAGGTCCGTCATCTGAACGGGCTGGATGTTGGCGCCGGAGGCGGGGGCGGCATACTCCGCGCCGTCCTCCAGAATGGCGTTCAGCCGGGCGTTCAGTTCCGTGTACTTGGCGGGCAGCTCCGGCAGGGCGTACAGCTCCTCGGGGTTGATCTCGAAGTTGAAGCCGCCGCAGCCGCTGAGAACCGCGCACAGCAGCAAGGCCGCCGCCAGGGCCCATATTTTCTTCGCCATCACGCCGCCTCCCTTGCCCCTTGACGCCGGGCAGGGCCCCCTTGCCGGGGACCCGAAAACTCTAATGTAATATCATACCACGTTTTTTGCCGTTTGGGTAGTGTTTCTTAACTGGATTTTTGCCCCGGATTTTCCCCTTGATTTTTTCCCGTCCCCGCCGTATCTTACAAAACTGTAAGATACGGACCCCAAACTGTAAGGTAAATCCATGGCATCCCGTCTCCCGGCCTGTTACAATAAAGCCATAACCCAAGAGGAGGACGCCAACATGTCATTACTGGAAGTACAGCACCTGCAAAAAATTTACACCACCCGCTTCGGCGGCAATCAGGTCACGGCCCTGGCGGACGTGAATTTCTCCGTGGAGCCGGGGGAGTACGTGGCCATTATGGGCGAGTCCGGTTCCGGCAAGACCACCTTATTAAATATCCTGGCGGCCCTGGACCGCCCCACCGCCGGGGAGGTTTTCCTCAACGGAAAGGCCCTCTCCGACATCCGGGAGCGGGACCTGGCGGCCTTCCGCCGGTCCCACCTGGGCTTCGTGTTCCAGGACTTCAACCTGCTGGACACCTTCTCCCTCCAGGACAACATCTACCTGCCCCTGGTCCTGGCGGGGAAGGACTACCGGGACATGAAAAACAAGCTCCAGCCCATCGCCCGGCAGCTGGGCATCGCCGACATCCTGGCCAAGTACCCCTACGAGGTCTCCGGCGGGCAGAAGCAGCGCTGCGCCGTGGCCCGGGCCCTCATCACGGACCCCCAGATCGTCCTGGCCGACGAGCCCACCGGGGCGCTGGACTCCCGGGCCGCCGACAACCTGCTGGAGCTCTTCGGAGAAATTAACAAAGGGGGCCAGACCATCCTCATGGTCACCCACTCCGTGAAAGCCGCCAGCCACGCCGGGCGGGTGCTCTTCCTCCGGGACGGGCAGGTCTACCACCAGCTCTACCGGGGGACCCAGAGCGCCGAGGCCCAGTTCGCCAAAATCTCCGACACCCTCACGGTGCTGACGCAAGGCGGTGAGCCCCGTGCGTAAGTCCGGCTTCTTCCCCCGCCTGGCCCTTGTGAATCTGGCCAGGAACGGGCGGTTTTACGGCCCCTACCTCCTCTCCTGCGCGGTGACGGCGGCTATGTACTACATTTTGCTGTTTCTGGCCTATAACGAGGGGCTGGACAGTGTCCGGGGGGCCATGTACCTCAAGAGCTTCGCCGGGGTGGGCTGCTTCGTGGCGGCGGGGCTCTCGGCGGTGATTCTGCTCTACGCCAACAGCTTCGTCATGAAGCGCCGCCAGCGGGAGCTGGGGCTCTACAACATCTTAGGGCTGGAAAAGAGGCACATCGCCCGGATGTGCTTCTGGGAGACCGTGTTCTGCGCCGCCGTCACCCTGGCGGGGGGCCTTCTCCTGGGCATCCTGTTTTCCAAGGCGGTCATCCTGCTCCTTTTAAAGCTGGCCCGCGTCCCCGCCCAGTTCGGCATGGAAATTTCCACCCGGGGCATTTGGGAAACCGCGGCGCTCTTCGGCGCGCTGTTCCTGTTCACCCTTGCGCGAAATCTTTGGAGCGTCAGCCTGGCCAAGCCGGTGGACCTGCTCCACAGCGCCTCCGCCGGGGAGCGGGAGCCGAAAACGAAATGGCTGCTGGTTATCCTGGGGGTGCTGACCCTGGGAGGCGGATACTTCATCGCCATCGCCACCCAGAACCCCATTGAGGCCATGCTGTTCTTTTTCGGGGCGGTGTTCCTGGTCATCATTGGCACGTACTGTCTGTTCACCGCCGGGTCCATCGCCATTTTAAAGCGCCTCCGGGCCAACCCGAAATTTTACTACCAGACCCGGCATTTCACCGCCGTCTCCGGCCTTCTCTACCGGATGAAGCAGAACGCCGTGGGCCTGGCCAGCATCTGTATCCTCTCCACCATGGTGCTGGTGACGGTCTCCACCACCATCGCCATGAACATCGGCCTGGAGAACTCCCTGAATGAGATGTACCCTTATGACATCGAATTCCTCCAGGACCTGGAAAACCAGCCGGGGGACCCCATGGACCGCTTGCGGGAGGTGGAGGCTGCCGCCAACGCCTCCGGGGGCTTTACCGATTCCCGGTACTACACCCGCTATTGGGTCTACTGCGGCGTTCGGGGCAGCGAGATTTCCCTGAACCTGGATCAGAACTGCCTGCGGGCGGAGGTGGAGGTGGTGACGGCGGAGGACTACAGCCGCCTCACCGGAAAGAACGTCATTCTGGCTCCGGACGAGGTGCTGGCCTGTTCGAAGGGCCCGGCGGATTTCCCGGCGGACTTCACCGTCTCCGCGAACTTTGGCGAGGCGGGCCTGTCCTTCCACGTCCGGGAGGAAATCACGGAGGTCATCCGCCACGCGACCAACACGCTGCTGGGCCCTGAGGAATCGTCGCTGTTCCTGGTGGTGGCGGACCGGGAGACGGCGGAGGCGCTCATGGACCTGGATACCTCCCGCAGCGCCCGGCAGTTCCGGGTTCAGATGAATCTGGCGGGGGAGGATTATGAGGAAAAGCTGGCCCAGACGGAGCGGCTTGTGTTCGAGCTGAGCAAGCGGGACGGCGGCGTGAGCTTCACCAGCAAGCAGGACAATGCCCAGGAGTTCTACGCCATGTACGGCGGGTTCCTGTTCCTGGGGGTCTTCCTGGGGCTCCTCTTCCTGCTGGCTACCGTCCTTATCATCTACTATAAGCAGATCTCCGAGGGCTGCGAGGACCAGCGCCGCTTTTTAATCCTCCGCCAGGTGGGCATGAGCGAAAAGGAGATCAACGCCTCCATCCACAGCCAGATTCTGCTGGTGTTCTTTCTGCCCCTGGGGGCGGCGGCGCTCCATGTGTTCATGGCCTTCCCCATGCTCTCCAGAATGCTGGAGCTGTTCAACCTCCACGACGGGAAGCTCTTCGTCCTCTGCACGGCGGGAACCCTGGCGGTGTTCTGCCTGATCTACGCCCTGGTCTTCGCCTGGACCGCCCGGGCCTACGGCAAGATTGTCGGCGGGACCAATTAAGAAAACGCTGAGTCAATCAGCGCTTCCTTGAGCCCTCTCTTCCCAGGCCCCACCGGCAAGCGCAAACCCGCCGGCGGGGCCTGGTTTTTAAATCTGACAAATCCGTAAGATTTCAGAAAGACTGTGGACACATTTCCCTGCTACCATAAGCGTAAAGAACCGAGGCCCCGGCCCTGGAAAATTTTTAGCGGGGTCTTGACAATCTGTATTAACTGTATTATTATTGCTAATACGATAGTACAATAACACAGGAGAAAAATTTTTTCAAAGTCCTTGAAGAATTTCCCTCCGCCGTTCCGTAATATACTTGAGACTTGAAAAGAGAGGCTGCCATGAAAATCCTGATTACATCCGACTGGTACATCCCCGCGGTGAACGGCGTCGTCACCTCGGTGAAGAATCTCCGCCGGGAGCTGGAGGCCCTGGGCCACGAGGTCCGGGTGCTGACCCTCTCCCAGAACCACCGTTCCTATAAGCGGGACGGCGTGACCTACCTTGGCTCCGTGGCGGCGGGGCTGGTCTATCCCGGCGCCAGGCTGCGCACGGCCCTGGCGGGAAAGTGGGTCCGGGAGATCGTCGCCTGGGGGCCCGACGTGGTCCACTCCCAGTGCGAGTTCTCCACCTTCTTCCTGGCCCGGCGCATCGCCGAGGAGCTGGACATTCCCCTGGTCCACACCTATCACACAGTATACGAGGACTACACCCACTACTTTTCTCCCAACGTCCGCTTTGGGAAGAAGGCCGCCGCCGTCTTCACCCGCTGGGCCGCCTCCCACACGGACTGCCTCATCGCCCCCACGGGGAAGGTGCGGCTCCTCCTCCAGGGCTACGGCGTTCAGAAGCCCGTCTTCGTGGTGCCCTCGGGCATCGACCTGCGGCACTTCCAGAGCGAGCCGGACCCCCTCCGGCAGAACGACCTCAAGGCCAGCCTGGACATCCCACGGGACCGGACGGTTCTGGTCTTCGTGGGCCGCCTGGCGGAGGAAAAGCGGGTGGAGGAGCTCCTCCGCCTCCGGGCCCATATGGGCAAGACCGGCGTGACCCTGCTCCTGGTGGGGGACGGGCCGGACCGGAAGCGCCTGGAAAGCATTGCCCAGGAGCTGGGCCTGACCGCCCCCGACGTGGTGTTCGCCGGCATGGTCCCGGCGGAGCAGGTGGCGGACTGGTATCAACTGGGGGACCTGTTCGTCAGCGCCTCCACCAGCGAGACCCAGGGCCTCACCTACGCGGAGGCCCTGGCGGCGGGCGTGCCGGTGCTCTGCCGGGCAGACCCCTGCCTCCTGGGCGTGGTCCGGGACGGGGAGAACGGCTGGCAGTATCATGACGAGGCGGACTTCCGGGCCCGGCTGGAGGACTTCCTGGCCCACCCCCAGAACCGGGAGGCCCTGCGCCGGGCCGCCCGTGAGACCGGGGAGGAGTATTCCGCCCAGCGCTTCGCCCAGCGGGTGGAGGCCATTTACCTGGAGCAGGTGGAGCGGGGCGCGTTACGGAGGATACCGGCATGAAACAGCAGACCGTTCCCATTGAAAAGCGGGCCCTGCAAATCGTGTCCCTGGCGGGCTTTGCCGTCTGCGTGGCGGTGGCCGTCTGGGGCTGGCAGACGGGGGTGCTGACCTCCCAGGAAAAGCTCCAGGAGCTGGTGTCCAAGTGGGGCTTTGCCGGGGTGCTGCTGTTCACCGTCTTTCAGGCGGTGCAGGTGGTGGTGCCCATCCTGCCGGGGGGCCTGGGGTGCCTGGCGGGGGTGGTGCTCTTCGGGCCCGTCTGGGGCTTTACCTATAATTACGTGGGCATCTGCGCCGGGTCCCTGCTGGCCTTCGCCGTGGCGAAGAACTGCGGCCGGCCCCTGCTGTACCTGCTCTTCTCCGAGAAGACCATTGAGAAGTACGACGCCTGGACCGAGAAGCGGGACCGTTTTGCCAAGCTCTTCTTCTGGTCCATCTTCCTGCCCATCGCCCCGGACGACTTCCTCTGCTATCTGGCAGGCACCACCAGCATGACCTGGCGGCGCTACACCACGATTATCCTCCTGGGGAAGCCCTTCAACATCGCCCTGTACAGCGCGGGCCTGGTGGCCCTTTGGAAGGTGCTGTTCCCGGCCTGAGCTGATTGAAAAATTTACCGTCATAGACCGGCGGTTCACGTGTCAAACTGAGATCGCGAAAAAAGCGGACAAACCGTCCGCTTGGGTTTGTGTGCCCAAAATTTGGAATTCACCATAAAAACAGGCGGGCCGCGGGCCGGAAAACCGTGGAGCCACAGCGAGGCAACCCACTGCGGCAAGGAGGCTGTATGTCGATTTACATTTACGGAGGCGGAGAAAAGCTGGTGGGCAAAAGCGGCGTGGGACAGGCCATCCGGCACCAGCGGGAGTGCCTCCGGCGCTCGGGGGTGCCCACCACCAACCGCTGGACCCCCGATGCCGGCGCGGTCCACGTGAACACCATCCTTCCGGACTCCGTGCTGGCCGCCCTGGGGGCCAAGCTCCGGCGGCGGAAGGTGGTCTGGTACGGCCACTCCACCATGGAGGACTTCCGCTCCTCCTTCAAGGGGTCCAACGCCCTAGCCCCCCTGTTCAAGCGCTGGATCACCTTCTGCTACGGCCTGGGGGACGTGGTGCTGACCCCCACGGAATACTCCCGGAAGCTCCTGGAGGGCTACGGCCTGAAAAAGCCGGTGTACAGCGTCTCCAACGGCGTGGAGACGGATTTCTTCAAGCCCGACCCCGCCGCCAGAACCGCCCTCCGGGTCCGGTACGGCCTGGGGGAGGACGAGAAAATCGTGGTCTCCGTGGGCCACATGATTGCCCGGAAGGGCCTGCCGGAGTTCCTGGAGCTGGCCCGGCGGATTCCCACGGCGAAGTTCCTCTGGTTCGGCTGGACGAATCCCAAGCTCATCCCCCGTGAGATCGCCCAGGCCATCGAGGACGCCCCCGGCAACGTGATCTTCCCCGGCTTCGTGGGCCGGGAGGAACTGCGGGAAGCCTACCAGGGGGCGGACGTGTTTGCCTTTCTCAGCCATGAGGAGACCGAGGGCATCGTGGTGCTGGAGGCCCTGGCCTGCGGCGTGCCCACGGTGCTGCGGGACATCCCGGTGTATGACGGCTGGCTGGAGGACGGGAAAAACGTATACAAAGCGTCGGCGGACGGCGAATTTCAACGAATTGTATCGGGTCTTCTGGACAGGACCCTCCCGGACCTCACCGCCGCCGGGCGGGCCGTGGCGGAATCCCGCAGCCTGGAGCAGGTGGGGAAGCGGCTGAGGGAAATCTACCTGGAGGAGCGGATTCTCCCGCCCCTGCCCCGGGCCCTGCCCCAAAAGCAGGTCCGGGCCTGACGGGGTAACAGGACGTGTAAAGGGCTGCTGATTAACAGCAGTCCTTTTTTGTGGGGCCCCGGGAAAGTTTTCCTTGACATTTCCCCGGAATCCGGTATAATAAATAGGCTTGCAGCCGCAGGCATATCCTTGCTCTCATCGGAGAATGAGGGCCATTTGTCCAAAAGGAGGTGCAAACATGGCAAAGGTTACTGCCAATTACGA
>CAJUJW010000086.1 GCA_910586735.1 uncultured Oscillibacter sp.
CAAGGGCCTCTTCCCCGCCAGCGTGGAGTTCACCGCGGACCTCCACTCCATGGGCCAGTATATCCAGGCCGGGCGGCGCATCATGTTTGAGACTGTGGTCCGCCTGGGGACCTCCGAGCACCAGCTGCTGGTGCCCAGGGACGAGGTCAACGGTGACGGGCTGAACTTCGTGGCCGGGAAGTCCATGGACTACATCCGGGACAAGGCCATGGAGGGTACCCTCCTGGCCCACACCGAGGGCGGCGTGCCCAACGTCATTGTGGAAACCGACGGCAAGAGCGCCGGCTCCCTGGGTCAGCTGATCTACTTCTTCGAGTACGCCTGCGGCCTCTCCGGCTACCTGCTGGAGGTCAACCCCTTCGACCAGCCCGGCGTGGAGGCTTACAAGAAGAACATGTTCGCTCTCCTGGGCAAGCCCGGCTACGAGGAGCAGAAAGCCGCTCTGGAGGCCAAACTGGCGAAGTAGCTTTTCTCGAGAGAAAAGTTAACAAAAGAGCGTTAACTCGCTCTGACAGTCTGGCGCTATTCCAGGCCGGAGCGACGGCAACGTAATCCCCAGTCAGGGGCCGCCCCGTCTCAAGGGCGAGGCGGCCCCTGCTAAAGTTATAACGAAATCGATTGCTCACCCAAAATCTATCATTTTTAGGAGGCACTATGAAACAGGCAATTCAAATCGGCGCGGGCAACATCGGCCGGGGCTTCATCGGGGCCCTGCTCAGCCAGGCGGGCTGGCACGTCACCTTTGCCGACGTGGTGGAGCCCATCATCGAGGCGCTGAACAAAGACCACGCCTACACCGTCCACATCCTGGACAAGGAGCCCGGAGAAATCGCCATCAGCAATGTGGACGGCGTGCTCTCCAACTCCCCGGCCTTCGCCGAGAAGGTGGCCCGGTGCGACCTGATCACCACCGCCGTGGGGCCCAACGTCCTGCCCATCATCGCCAAATCCATCGCCGCCGGTATCCAGGCCCGGAAGGCCGCCGGGAACACGGCGCCCATGAACGTGGTGTGCTGTGAGAACGGCCTGCGGACTACCACCCGGCTGAAAAACGAGGTGGTGAAGCACCTGAGCCAGGAGGAGAACGCCTTCCTGGAGGAGCATATCGGCTTTGCCGACTGCGCCGTGGACCGCATCTGCCCCAAGCCCAGCTTTGACAATATCCTGGACGCCGCCGTGGAGCGCTACTGCGAGTGGGACGTGGAGAAATCCGCCTGGAAGGGCGAGCTGCCGGACATCCCCGGCCTGACCTTCGCGGACAACCTCATGGCCTATCTGGAGCGGAAGCTCTTCACCCTGAACAGCGGCCACGCCATCTGCGCCTACCTGGGGTATCTGAAGGGCTACAAAACCATCAAGGACAGCATCGCGGACCCGGCCATCGGGGAAATCGTCCACGCCGCCATCTCCGAGAGCGGCGAGGGCCTCATCAAGGAGTTCGGCTTTGACCCGGAGGCCCACCACGCCTACGTGGAGAAGATTTTTGCCCGCTATCAGAACCCCTTCCTGGAGGACGAGGTTCTCCGGGTGGGCCGGGAGCCCATCCGCAAGCTGGAGCCCGGCGACCGGCTCATCAAGCCCCTGACCACCACCGCTTCCTTCGGCCTGCCGGTGGACCACCTGATCTTCGGCGCCGCCGCCGCCCTGCGCTTCGACTGCGCCGGCGACCCCCAGAGCGCGGAGCTCCAGGCCAAGGTGAAGGCCGGCGGTGCCGCCGCCGCCCTGGAGACCTACTCCGGCCTCAAGCCTGAGAATCCCCTGTTCGGCCGTATCCTGGACGTGTACAACTCCCTGGCAGTTGTTTGAAAATAGACCCGCGCAAGGAGGAGGGAGTTTCCCTCCTCCTTTTTGAAAGCCGCCGGAAAAGTGCCGGGGCAACCGGTAGTTGCCCGAATGTAAGCCGGATTTGGTTTACAATCGTCAGGGATACCGCTTAAAATCAAGAGGCGAGAGGTAAGAATGATGACGCTGGATGAGAAACTGATTCACCTGCGGAAGGAAAAAGGGATGACCCAATTGGAGCTGGCGGAGGCCGTGGAGGTGTCCCGGCAGGCCGTCTCGAAATGGGAGTCCGGGAGCGCGCTGCCCTCTACGGAAAAACTGCGCAGCCTGAGCGAGCTGTACGGGGTATCGGCCGACTATTTGCTGAATGAGCATAAACAGGAGGTTGAAAAAATCGCCCCCCTTCCACAGGAGGCAGAAGATAATTTAAAAACGTCCTGCGGGAGAGCAGGAAAGATATCTGCAAAATTGTTTGCCATTATTGTTGGTTTTTTAATCCTGGTCGTGCTGCTCCTTATCGGAGTGCTTTATGCAAATAAAAGCAAAGAGGAACCTATTTGTATCGACGAAATGACAGGAGAGGGGGTGACTGATGTTCCGAAAATAGAATTCGATTTGGAGTGGTAGCTTGAAGAGAAGGAGGTGAGATTATGCGATTTAGAAGGTTCTTATGCGTGATGTTCAGCTGTTTGATTGCGGTCAGCTGTTTTGGGTTCCAGGCGAAGGCGGCCGGCGCGGAAGTGTGCGTTGTGTATCCCAATGCAGAACGTGCTTCGGGGCGGTTTAGTGTTGAGATACCGGGAAACACACTTGCCGTTACAAGCTCCGACCTCCCATTAGAAGCCGGAGAATCTGTAACAATCAACGCCGTTTACTCTCCGCAGTCTGCCAGCGTGGATTTCGGCCTGATTGCGCCCGACGGACTGTTTTATCCCCTTAGAGCGGCAAATGGCAGCTTCAACAAGACCATCGCAATTGGTCAAAGAGGTAACTATACGCTGGCTATCAGGAACAATTCGGACCTTGAAATATCAGTGTCTGGGTTTGTAAATTATTAAAAAGGAGATTAACATGAAAAGACGGATTTTTGCTTTTTTACTTGCTATTACGGTCTGTTCTATGATGGGGGCGACTACTGCCGCAGCTTACAGATTAGAAGAAACTGCGGAGAGAAGCGACTCCCAGACAATGGAGTCAAAGAGCGAATATCAGATGGCAATAGAAGAAACGCAACGGATGGAAGCATGTGCTAAGACTAATCTTCAATCTGGAAACGACAGCAGCGTACAAGCTAAAACTCCATTAGAGGAGTATAAAGAGGCATTCGATGTAAGAGCAGAAATGGATACAGAAACGCTAAGTGGTATGGGTTATTCTTCTGCAGAGATCGATATTTTGCAAAAGTATAAAAATGGTGAGTGTACATTTGAAGAAGCGGCTACAAGGGCGGCCGCAGTTTTAACTCCAAGTTTAACATGCACAACACATACGAAAGAAAGATATGTTGTGAAATATTCTTGGGAGTGGGATAAGACTCCGGTTGGTTTGGGAGAAGATGGTTTCGCAATGGGGCTTTATGGTATTGACAACCAGAGCAATAGACTTATCACTAAACTAAATTCTTCTACCGCCGCAGTGACGTACTTTTATACAGATAATTCTTATTATAAAGTTGAGTTTCCAGATAAAGAAATTTCTCAGGATGCTGTTTCGACCAAATTTGATTCATATAAACTTAGCGATTTGGGCGACCGATGGGTATGGGCGAAAAGAGGATATATTACCATGACTATTTCTCCAGCAGTCAGTGGAGGAAAAACATTTGAAGCAGTTCGCGCGGCTGGAGAATATGGACATTCCAGTCATAGGCTTGCGCAGATTAATATTTCTGTAACGGTTAGTGCAACTGGCG
The DNA here is from genome assembly GCA_910586735.1 of uncultured Oscillibacter sp. Taxonomy (GTDB): domain Bacteria; phylum Bacillota; class Clostridia; order Oscillospirales; family Oscillospiraceae; genus Oscillibacter. Next base: position 3,695 of record CAJUJW010000086.1, read on the forward strand.
ATATCACGGCAACCTTTTCTATTGCGCCGCCATCTTCTGGATCGGTAACTTCATATGGAAAGAAACAGATTATTTTTTACAATGATGGATCTAAATTTGTGGAGGCCTAAGGAGCATGAGGGTTCAAGAGTGCCTATTGATCATAGGGGCGTTCCTCATATTTCCATTGTGGCATAATCTATACATTTGTGGAGGCCTAAGGAGCATGGGGGTTCGAGAGTACCTGCTGCTCATAGGGGCATTCCTCATATTTCCATTGTGGTATGATCTATCCAAAGGAAGAGCTGCGCTAAAAGAGGTATTTAAAAGCAAAGCGAAAGCTAGAGAACTACTCCTGTTGTCGATAGTGTCTGTTCATGTAGTTTGGCTTTTGATTAGGATATATCTTATGATAATGCAGCTGCCTCTTTCAACGAAATATTAAGATAAATGTGACTGATGTAAAACCATCAGTCACATTTACCTTATTGAGCATAACGGGTAAGCCGCTATGACCGCGATTTTAGGAAAATCTTCCCCTCTTCCCCCTTTCCTTTTCCCGGAAAGCCTGTTAGAATAGAGACAGCAAACTTCGTGACAGAAAAGAGGGAAGCCTATGAAACGCTGTCTGGCCGTCCTGCTGGCGGTCCTGCTGCTCGTCCCCGCGGCGGCGGCGGAGTGGGACCCCGCGGACCCCAACGACCCCCTGCTGTGGGAGCCGGACCTGCCGGAGTTCGACGGGCCCATGCCCCGGACCGGGGAGAGCGGGGACGCCTTCAGCGTGGTGGTCAGCTTCACCGGGGACATGCTGCTGGCCTCCCTCCACGGGAAGCGGGCGGCGGGGAACTTCCTGGACTACGCCGCAAAGCGGGAGCCGGACTATTTCCTCCAGCACGTCCGGCCCATCTTCGAGGCGGACGACTTCACCGTGGTAAACCTGGAGAACGTGCTGACGGACCGGAACCTCACCCCCAAGGAGAAGAGCACGGACCCCGCCTACTGGTACCGGGCCCCCGCGGCCAACACGAAAATTCTCACCTCCTCCGGCGTGGAGGCGGTGTCCCTGGCCAACAACCACACGGGGGACTACAGCGCGGCGGGCTACAAGGACACGGTGAAGGCCGTCTCCGCCGCCGGGCTGGAGTACGGGGGCAACGACCGGACCTTTTACCTAGAGAAAAACGGCTTCCGCGTCGCCGTCATCTGCCACGGCCTCTGGAACGAGGCCCAGGCGGGAAGCATCGTCAAGCGCATCAAGGCGGCGGAGAAGGAGTCCGACTTCCAGGTGGTCTTCTACCACGGCGGCGAGGAGGGCGTCCACGCCCCGGAGGCGTGGCGGGTCCGGGCCTCCCGGAAGCTGGTGGACGGCGGCGCGGACCTGGTGCTGGGGAACCACCCCCACGTGCTCCAGCCCAGGGAGGTCTACAAGGACAAGGAGATCGTCTACTCCCTGGGGAACTTCTGCTACGGCGGCAGCCGCCGGCCGGAGAACCGCACCATCATTTATCAGCTGACCCTCCGGGTGGAGAACGGGGTCCTGACGGAGACCGCGTCTGAAATCATCCCCTGCTACGTCCACACCGGCAGCTCGGTGAATAACTACTGCCCGGCCCCTATTGAAGACGAGGACCAGCGCCGGCAGGTGCTGAACTTCATGGACGGGAAGGCGAAGCTGCCCTGCTGACCGGCGTCCGAAGGCCGGTTTTTCACAAAATCTGCCACTAAAAGTGTATGACCGCAGTCAGTGACTATAGTCAGTGACCGCGGTTATTTTCTGTCCGGCCTGGGCGGCGTTCTTAGAACCATCTGCTTTTTAGCATTTCCAGCCTGGAATAGTCTCCACTTTTTCACTAAATATCTTTACTTTGAGGACAACTTTTTCCAAAAAGCCCTCGACGAAATTTCCTTTTTCTGCTATAATTGGAATGATAAGGTAGGCTCCCGCAATGGAGACGGCGTTTCTCCTCCGGCGCGGCAAACGGAAAGGCTTCAATTGAACAGAGGACTTCGACGTAAGGGCAGGCGATGGAAACGGAAAGGATTAAGGAAACATGGATCACACTCAGCTCAGCGTTTTGGACTTAGGCATCATTGGATTTTATCTCATTGCCATGGTGGCCGTGGGCGTGTATTTCGTCCGGCGCATCAAGGACACCGGGGACTACTACGTAGCCGGCCGGTCCCTGGGGCCCCTGGTCATGATGGCCACAGTCTGCGCCACCATCATCGGCGGCAGCGGCCTCATGGGCCGGGCGGGCGTCGCCTACTCCAGCGGCACCAAGGCGGTACTCACCGCCATTCCCTATCTTTTGGGCATGTTCATCTTCTCCGGCATCGCCGGGAGGATCTCCGATATCGGCATGAGATACAACGTGACCTCCATCCCGGAGCTCTTCAGCCGCCGCTTCGGCAGGACGGCGAAGATCCTGCTGGCGGCCATGGTGGCCTTTACCATGATGGGCACCGTGGCCTCCCAGGTGACGGCCACGGCCACCATCATCAACATGCTGGGGGGCCAGGTGGGCCTCAGCTATGAGGCCGGGGCCCTCATCGCCTGCATCATCTTCATGGTCTACACCGCCTCCAGCGGCCTTTTCGGCGTGGTGTACACCGACGTGCTCCAGTTCTACATGCTGATTTTATTTGTTTACATTCTCATCCCCGTGGCCTCCCTCAAGAGCATCGGGGGCTTCTCCACCTTCCTGGCGAACCTGGACCCCGCCCTGTCGAAGCCCTATCTCAACGGCAGCATCCTGGGGGACATCGTCACCTACCTGGTCTTCACCATGGCCGGGGCGGAGATGTGGCAGCGGGCCTTCGCCGCCAAGGACCGGGGCTCCGCCAAGAAGGGCATGTTCCTGGGCACCGCCGTCTACGGCGTCACCATCGCCCTGGTGTACTTCATGGGCGTGGCCGCCCACCAGGTCATCGGGGACGACGTTCTGGCGAACTACGGCACCACCGACGCCGTGGTCCCGGCCCTGGCCATCCACGTGCTGCCCATCGGCCTGACGGGCCTGGCCCTGGCGGGCATCCTTTCGGTCATCATGTCCACGGCGGACAGCTATCTGCTGGTCAGCGTCCAGACCTGCGTCCACGACATCGGCAAGACCTTCTTCCCGGAGATGAAGGACAAGACGGAGATTCTCCTCTCCCGGATTTTCTCCATCATCCTGCCCCTGGGGGCCCTGGTTATCGCCCTCTATATCAAGAACGCCTATAACATCCTCATGTTCGCCTGGAGCTTCTACGCGGCGGCGGCGGGCATCCCGGCCTTCGCGGCCCTCTTCTGGAGGAAGGCCACGACCCCCGGTATCATCGCCGGCATGGCCGCCGGGTTCACGGTGTGCATCGGCTGGAAGCTGGCGGGCGAGCCCTTCGGCCTGGGGGCCGCCGTGCCGGGCACCATCGCCTGCGGCATTGCTCTGATCGCCGTCAGCCTGGCCACGTACAAGCGCCATCCCTCCGTCTTCCTGGACGCAGGGAAGTGATGAGTTTTGCGGCGGGGGAGGACCCCGCAGAAAGGGGAACGCCATGCTGACCTTGGACATGATACAGGACGCCCAAAGGGCCCTGGAGGGCGTGGCCCGCCGGACGCCCCTGGACCCCGCCCCCAAGCTGGGCCGGGACCTCTACATCAAGGCGGAGAATCTCCAGCTCACCGGGTCCTTCAAGCTCCGGGGGGCCTATAACAAAATCCGGTCCCTCACCAGGGAGGAGGCGGAACGGGGCGTCATCGCCTGTTCCGCCGGGAACCACGCCCAGGGCATCGCCCTGTCCGCCGCCCAGCTGGGCATCCCCGCCGTCATCTGCATGCCCGCCGGGGCCCCCATCAGCAAGGTGGAGGCCACCAAGGGCTACGGCGCCCAGGTGGTCCTGGTCCCCGGCGTGTACGACGACGCCGCCAGGGAGGCCCAGAGGCTCTGCCGGGAGAAGGGCTATACCTTCGCCCACCCCTTCAACGACCCCCTGGTCATCGCCGGGCAGGGGACCATCGGCCTGGAGATTCTGGACCAGCTGCCGGAGGCGGAACAGGTGGTGGTGCCCATCGGCGGCGGCGGGCTCATCAGCGGCGTGGCTTACGCCATCAAGCAGTTAAAGCCCTCCTGCCGGGTCATCGGCGTCCAGGCGGCGGGGGCCCCCTCCATGTACCTCTCCCTCCACGCGGGGGAGCCCACGGAGCTGTCCGCCGTGGCCACCATAGCCGACGGCATCGCCGTCAAGCGGCCGGGGGACCTGACCTTCGCCCTGTGCCGGGAGTACGTGGACGAGGTGGTCACCGTCACGGAGGACGAGATCGCCTCCGCCATTCTGGCGCTGATGGAGGAGCAGAAAACCGTAGCCGAGGGGGCCGGGGCCACTACTGTGGCCGCCTGTATGTTTGGCCGGGTGCCCGTTGGGGGGCGGAAGACCGTGTGCCTGGTCTCCGGGGGCAACGTGGACGTGACCACCCTCTCCCGCATCATCACCAAGGGCCTGTCCAAGGCGGGCCGCCTGGTGGAGCTGACCACCAAGGTGGAGGATAAACCGGGAAGCCTTCTGCGGATGCTCCAGGTGGCGGCGGACAGCGGGGCCAACATCATCAGCGTGAACCACAACCGGGAAGACAAGGAATCCGACGTGGGGGCGTGCATCGTCACCATGGTGCTGGAGACCCGGGACAGCCGCCACGCCGAGGCGTTACAGCTGGAGCTGGCGTCCAGGGGCTACCTTATGCGCCGGGACGGGCATTGAGAGAAGAACAGAGGACCGGCGCGCTCCAAAGCTCTGGAGCGCGCCGGTCCTTGTGCGCTGGGAAAAACAGGGCTTATGCCTGGGCCAGATAGGGGACCAGGCGAAGCATCCATCCAGCCATGAGCACGCAGAAAGCGATGGTCAGGCCGGTCATATCACGCAGAGAAATCCTCATATCGAGTAACTCCTTTCTTACCGGCGGAAGCGCAGGCTCGCCGGACCTGTCCGGCAAAGCGCGTATGCGCTCCTAATCACTGAGGGGATGCTCTGTATTGTAGCCCTGCCGCCGCCGCTTTGCAACCCTAATTTTGTATAAATTATACAAGTTTGTAATATTTAGATTGTGCATAATAGCAAATTTGGAGCAGGACAGAGCCCGCTCCCTACAGAGGTCTACAGGGAGAAGGGTGGGCCCTGGAGGAACGGGCCGCCGAGGGCGGCGGCCCCTACGGGGTGGTCTACTGATAGGAGCAGGAAGCCAGGGGGGACGGGCGGCAGATTGCCGCCCCTACAGAGTTCTACCGATAGAAGGCGGTAGACCATCCAGACTTCGCAAGCGCCAGGGTAGCGGCAGCGAAAAGAAAAGGAAGTCGATTCGATAACCTCC
>CAJUJW010000087.1 GCA_910586735.1 uncultured Oscillibacter sp.
GCAGATGCGGGCGTGGGCGTACTCCACGTAGTAGATGGGGTTCTCGGAGTCCTCCCGGACGGCGAGCCCCAGGTCAAAGTCCATCTGGGTGTCCGGCTTGGCGTTGAAGAACCACCGGGCGGCGTCCACGGGCACCTCGTCCAGCAGGTCGCTGAGGGAGATGGCCTTGCCGGTGCGCTTGCTCATCTTCACCAGCTCCCCGTCCCGGAGGAGCTTCACCAGCTGCATCAGCACGATGTCCAGCTTCCCGGACCCATCCAGGCCCAGGGCGTCCAGGGCGCCTTTCAGCCGGGCCACGTGGCCGTGGTGGTCCGCGCCCCAGATGTTGATCACACGGTCAAAGCCCCGGGTCTCGAACTTGTTCCGGTGATAGGCGATGTCGGCGGCGAAGTAGGTGTAGAACCCGTTGGCCCGGCGGAGTACGTCGTCCTTCAGGTCCAGCTTCTCGATGTCCTTTTCCTTCTTCCCGGCCTTGAGGAGGTTCTCCCGCATGATCTGGGCGGTTTTCAGCCACAGGGCCCCGTCCTTCTCATAGGTCCAGCCCGCCTTGGTCAGAAGCGCCGCCGTCTCCGCCACCGCGCCGCTGTCGTGGAGGCTGGACTCATAGAACCAGGTGTCGTACTCAATCTTATAGCGCCGGAGGTCCGCCTCCATCTTGGGCAGGTTGACGGACAGGCCGTACTCCGCCATGGCGGCCATCCAGTCCGCCTCGCCGGTCTCGCCGGGGAAGCCCTCGTGCTTCGCCAGGAAGCCCTTGGCCAGCTCCCGGATGTCGTCCCCCTGATAGCCGTCCTCCGGGAAGGGGTAGTTGTCCTCCCCCAGAGTCTGCTGCATGCACCGGGCGTAGATGGACCGGGCAAACTTGTCAATCTGGTGCCCGGCGTCGTTGACGTAGAACTCCCGGCTCACCTCCGCCCCGCAGGCGGAGAGGACGGAGGCCAGGGTGTCCCCCAGGACGCCGCCACGGGCGTTGCCCATGTGCATGGGCCCCGTGGGGTTGGCGGAGACGAACTCTACCATGATTTTCTGGCCCTTCAAATCGCCGGTCCGGCCGTAGTCCGCCCCCTCGCGCTCCACGGCGGCGCAGACCTCCTCATACCACTTTCGTCCCAGGCGAAAGTTCAGGAAGCCGGGCCCGGCAATCTCGGCGGAGGCAAAGTAGCTGCCCTCCAGGTCCATGTGGTCCAGCAGGGCCTGGGCGATGTTCCGAGGAGGCTGGCGCAGGGTCTTGCTGGCCGCCAGGGCGAAGGTGGTGGTGAAGTCGCCGTTGGCGGCGTCCCTGGGGACCTCCACGGGGGCGGCGCCGGCCTGGGCCTGGGGGAGGGTTCCGTCCTCCACGGCGGCCCGGTAGGCGGCCAGCGCCAGAGCGGCGGCCTGGTCCTTGGCGTTTTGTACCATGTTTGTCATATGAAAAAACCTCTTTCCTTCCGGTATCTTTTGTTCAGGATTGCCCGATTTCCCTGGGCTCATGCTTCCGCCGGACGCGGATCTTGAAGGCGTTCCGCCCGGTGACGGAGTGGTCCACGGAGATGGAGTATTGCAGGTCCAGCAGTCCGCCCCGTTCCGTCAGGCTGTGGCGCAGGCGGCTGGTCTGGATGTCGATGGCCAGCTCGCCGAAGGGGGTCTCGTAGAGGGAGGTGTGCTGCTTGCCCTCCTCGAAAACCATCTGGGAGTTCACGCTGCCCGTCCGGCTCAGAATCACCTGGGGGCCCCGGACCTCGAAGGTGGTGGTGGTGCCCTCCAGGCCGGTGAGCTCGCTCTCCTGATAGGACAGCGTCAGCTCTCCCTCCCCGCCCAGGGTCAGGGTGCCGTCGGTCATCAGCTCAATGCTGTCGGGGTCCATGTTCTCAAAGCGCTGCTCCGACCGGATGGTCAGCAGAACCGGCAGCGCGTTCATCTCAATACTGGTCAATGTCAATCCTCCGTGCCATGTGGTGGATGTCCTCTTGTAAAAACAGGGAGGCCACGCCCTCGAAGTCCTCCGCCCGGTCGCTGACGTAGAAGGCCGCCTCTCCCCGCCTGTCCGCCGGGGCCCGGAGGCCCTGGGCCGTGAGAAGGCGCTTGAGCTCGAAGGCGGACTCCTCCCCGGCGGAGACCAGGGTGACGCCGGGGCCGCAGATACCGGCGATGACCTCCTCCAGAAGCGGATAGTGGGTGCAGCCCAGAATCAAGGCGTCCATGCCCCAGTCCAGCAGCGGGGCCAGGTACTCCCGGGCCACGGTCTCGATGACCACGTCCCCGGGGCGGAAGCGCCCGTTCTCCACCAGGGGCACGAACAGCGGGCAGGGCCGGCAGGAGACCTCCACGTCCGGGTCCAGCCGCCGCAGCGCCGCCTCATAGGCCCCGGAACGGACGGAGGCCAGGGTGGCGATCATGCCCACCCGGCGCTTTCTCGTCACCGCCAGTGCCCGGCGGCAGGTGGGCTCCACCACGCCCACGATGGGCAGGTCGTTCTCCCCCCGGAGCGCGTCCAAGGAGGTGGTAGACACGGTGCCGCAGGCGATGAGCACCGCCTTGAGGTCAAAGGACCGCAGAAAGCGCAGGTCCTGCCGGGCGTATTTCAAAAGGGTCTCCCTGGACCGGCCGCCGTAGGGCACCCGGGCCGTATCGCCGAAGTAGATCAGGTTCTCCTCGGGCAGAATGCGCCGGAGGACCCGCACCGCCGTCAGCCCCCCCAGGCCGGAATCGAACACGCCGATGGGCCGCGTATCCATTGCCGTCTCTCCTCTCGTCAGGGGACAACGCAGAGCCCCTGTCACTGAGTTATGTATTATACTATGAGACGCTCTTTGCCGCAAGACAGATTTTAGTCTTTTTGCCCTCTTTTTTATGTGGAATTTTTCCGGGAGTTCTGTTATAATCATGCCGTGTGCTGAAATCAACCGCCGCCGGCGCTGCGAGGAGGGGCCTGAGCATGAAAATTGAGTTGACAGAACAACAGTACCGCTATCTGCTGGATCTGGTCTACATAGGCAATTGGGTCCTCAATTCCACCCGAGAGGACGACCGCATCAAGGAGTACGACCAGGTGGAGAGCCTGGTTTTCTCCCACTGCCTCCGCCACCGCATGGGCAAGCTGGTGGAGCTGTACCAGGGGGAGCTGATCCCCTCCAGGGCCTTTGCCAACGGCGGCATCCACGAGGCCATTGAAAATTACGAGGATGTGGTCTTTTACGAGATTCTGGCGGAGGAGCTGGCCCTGCGGGACCTGGACGGCGAGCCCCTGACCCGGGAGAACTACGGGGCCCTCATGGAGCGGATCGACACCTATCTGGACGAGTTCGACGAGCACGGCACCGAGCATATCTCCATCGATCTGGACGAGTAGGCGCCGCGCCGGAGTGTTCTTTTCAGGCGAGTTCTTTTCATAAGAAAGCCGCCGTGCCTTTGGCACGGCGGCTTTTCAGACGGAGATTAATAGTAGCGCTTTTTGTTCTTGCGAGCGGCCTCAGACTTCTTGCGCCGCCTTACGCTGGGACTCTCGTAGTGCTCACGCTTCCGAACCTCGGCCAGGACTCCGGCCTTCGCGCAGCTGCGCTTAAAGCGTTTCAGCGCGCTGTCGATGGATTCGTTTTCCTTCACATGGATCTCAGACATCTATATTTTCCCTCCCTCCGAGGTATCCGGCTATTTCCAGGATACTTTAAGGGCCATGTTATATGGCGTCAATACTGTCATTATACAGATTCCGCCCAAACTTGTCAAGAGTGTTTTTTATGAAAATTCCCTCTTGACAAACCGCCGGAAATCCTGTATCTTATTGCCCAACAACAGCATCTTGAAACGCGATGACAGGGAGAAAGTCCCCTCCAGACGCTTCAGAGAGCCGCCGGACGCTGCAAGGCGGCGCGGAGGAACGGGATGTCACTGGCCCTTGAGCGGCCCCGCTGAGACCGGCCCTCCGGTTTAGGCGGGGACGGGGTTCCTCTCCGTTACCAGAGAGGCGGGATTCGTCCGGCGCGCCGGGCCGATGCCGGAAGCGGGCAGTTTTCTGCCAATGAGAGTGGTACCGCGGAAGCCGAGCTTTCGTCTCTTGCAAGGGAGACGAGGGCTTTTTTGTCGTATGGGCCGGGAGGGCCGCCGGCTGCCTTCGATACCTTTATATTAATAAGGAGCGTGAACACGAATGGGAATGACTCAAACGCAAAAAATCCTGGCCAGGCACGCGGGGCTGGAGTCCGTCCGGGCGGGCCAGCTGATCCAGGCCAAGCTGGACCTGGTGCTGGGCAACGACATCACCACCCCCGTGGCGGTCAACGAGTTCGAGGCCGCGGGCTTCGACCGGGTCTTTGACAAGAGCAAAATCGCCCTGGTGATGGACCACTTCGCCCCCAACAAGGACATCAAGGCCGCCGCCCAGTGCAAGCAGTGCCGCGCCTTCGCCCGGCGCTTTAACATCGACAACTATTTCGACGTGGGCGAAATGGGCATTGAGCACGCCCTCCTCCCGGAAAAGGGCCTGGTCGCCCCCGGTGAGGCCGTCATCGGCGCGGACTCCCACACCTGCACCTACGGGGCCCTGGGGGCCTTCTCCACCGGCGTTGGGTCCACGGACATGGGCGCCGCCATGGCCGCCGGCGAGACCTGGTTCAAGGTGCCCTCCGCCATCAAGGTGAACCTCACCGGCAGCTTACGGCCCTTCGTCTCCGGCAAGGACGTGATTCTGACCCTCATCGGCATGATCGGCGTCGACGGGGCCCGGTATCAGTCCCTGGAGTTCGCCGGGCCCGGCGTGGCCGCCCTCTCCATCTACGACCGGCTGACCATCTCCAACATGGCCATCGAGGCCGGGGCGAAAAACGGCATCTTCCCCGTCGACGACATTACGAAAGCCTATGTGGAAGGGCGGGTGAACCGCCCCTGGACCGCCTATGAGGCGGACCCGGACGCCGAGTATGAGCGGGTGGTGGACATCGACCTCTCCCAGGTGGACTGCACCGTGGCCTACCCCCACCTCCCCGAAAACGCCCACAGCGCCCGGGAGGGGGCGGACATCAAAATCGACCAGATTGTCATCGGCTCCTGCACCAACGGCCAGCTGCCGGACCTGGAGGCCGCCGCCGCCATTTTGAAGGGGCGGCACCTGGCCAGGGACGTGCGGGGCATCGTGATTCCCGCCACCATGAATGTCTACAGAGAATGCATGAAGCGGGGCCTCACGGACATCTTCCTGGACGCGGGCTGCATCGTCTCCACCCCCACCTGCGGGCCCTGCCTGGGCGGCTACATGGGCATTCTGGCCGCCGGGGAGCGCTGCGTCTCCACCACCAACCGCAACTTCGTGGGCCGCATGGGCCACGTGGACAGCGAGGTCTATCTGGCCTCCCCCGCCGTGGCCGCCGCGTCCGGCGTCGCGGGGCACATCGCCCATCCGGAAGAACTGTGATCAATTATGAATATTCAATGGGATGCCGAGAAATATACCAATGATTTTTCCTTTGTCCATCAATACGGAAGTTCCTTGCTGGACTTGATTGATGGGGAGAACTTATCGGTACTGGATCTTGGCTGCGGCAGCGGCGCGCTGACGAAGGAGCTTGCCGAACGGGGCTACGACGCGGAGGGCATCGACGCGTCCGCCGAGCTGCTCCAGGCGGCCCGGACCCATTACCCGGAACTGCGGTTCACTCAGGCGGACGCGGTGAGCTTCCAGACGGGCAGGCAGTTTGACGTCGTGTTTTCCAACGCGGTTTTCCACTGGATTAACCGGGAAAAACAGGCGGATATGATTGCTCATGTGTTTGACGCGCTGAAACCGCAGGGGCAATTTATCTTTGAGTTTGGCGGACATGGAAACAACGCCCTCATCCACGGCGCGCTGGCCAGGGCATTCGAAGCTCGAAACCTCACCTATCAGATGCCGTTCTATTTCCCAACGGTCGGCGAATACGCCTCTCTTTTAGAACAAGGCGGATTTGTTGTCAGAACCGCGCTGCTGCTGGACAGGCCGACCAGGCTCAACGGCGGCGATGGTCTTTGTGAGTGGATTCGAATGTTTGTGAAAGCGCCCTTTGAGGGAATCGGCCCGGATCTCCGCGAGGAAATCATCCGCTCAGCCGCGGCGGACCTGGAAGGCATTTTGTGCCATAATGGAAGCTGGTACGCGGATTATGTCCGGCTGCGGTGCAAAGCCGTTAAGCCGTTGGTGTGACCGCTGGAAAAAGAGAATTCTTCATGATTATTTTGCGAAGCATGAGAAAGAGGTTTGAACATGAACGTACAGGGAACCGTCCATAAATACGGGGACCACGTGGACACCGACGTGATCATCCCCGCCCGCTATCTGAACACCCCGGACCACAAGGAGCTGGCCGCCCACTGCATGGAGGACATCGACAAGGACTTCATTCACAAAGTGAAGCCCGGAGATGTGATGGTGGCCGGGGTCAACTTCGGCTGCGGCTCCTCCCGGGAACACGCCCCCATCGCCATCAAGGCCAGCGGAGTCAGCTGCGTCATCGCGGCCACCTTCGCCCGGATTTTTTACCGGAACGCCATCAACATCGGCCTGGCCATTTTGGAGTGCCCCGCCGCAAGCAGCGGCATCTCCGACGGGGACCAGGTGTCCGTGGACTTCGACACGGGAGTCATCACCAACGTCACCAAAAACGAGACCTATCAGGCGGAGCCCTTCCCCCCCTTCATCAAGGACATGATTGAAAAGGGCGGGCTCATGGCCTCCTTGAAGGCCGGAAAGGCGGACAAATGAACAAAACCATCGCCGTCATCCGGGGCGACGGCATCGGCCCCGAGATTGTAAGTGAGGCCATCGGCGTGCTGGACGCCGTGGCGAAAAAATTCGGACACACCTTCACCTACCAGGAGGCCCCCATGGGCGGCTGCGCCATCGACGAATTCGGCGTCCCCCTGCCGGACTCCAGCCTGGAGACCTGCCTCAGCGCCGGCAGCGTGCTGCTGGGGGCGGTGGGCGGCCCCAAGTGGGACGCGCAGCCCTCCGCCAACCGGCCGGAACGGGGATTGTTAAAACTCCGCAGCGCCATGGGCCTGTACACCAACGTCCGGCCCGCCCGGATGTTCCAGGACCTCTCCGCCGCCTGCCCCCTCCGGGCGGACATCGCCGCCAGGGGCATTGACTTCGTCGTGGTGCGGGAGCTCATCGGCGGCATGTACTTCGGCGAGCACACCACCTCCGAAGTGGACGGTGAATTGAAGGCCGTGGACGTGTGCTCCTACTCTGAGCACGAGGTCCGCCGGGTGGCGAGGGTGGCCTTCGACATGGCCCGGAAGCGCCGGGGGCGCGTCACCTCCATCGACAAGGCCAACGTGCTGGACACCTCCCGCCTGTGGCGGAAGACCGTGGAGGAAGTCGGCAAGGAGTACCCGGACGTGGAGCTCCTCCACATGTACGTGGACAACGCCGCCATGCAGATTGTCCGGGACCCCAGCCAGTTCGACGTGATTGTGACGGAGAATCTCTTCGGGGACATCCTCTCCGACGAGGCCAGCCAGGTCACCGGGTCCATCGGCATGATTCCCTCCTCCAGCATGGGCGAGGGGACCAGGGGACTGTACGAGCCCATCCACGGTTCCGCCCCGGACATCGCCGGGCAGGACAAGGCCAACCCCATCGGCACCATCCTGGCGGCGGCCATGATGCTGCGCTACAGCTTCGACATGGCGGCGGAGGCCGACGCGGTGGAGGCCGCCGTGGACCGGACGCTGAAAGCGGGCTTCCGCTGCGGGGACATTATGAACGAGGGCGGGAAGCTCCTGGGCTGCAAGGCCATGGGGGCGGAGATCCGGGCCCGGATTTGAACAAGGGAAATCAAAGGGGGAGGCTGAAGAGCCTCCCCCTTTCGAGTCGTTTATTCTTTCAAATTTGCCAGAGCTTCGGGGTTGTTCGAAATAATCTCACCAACAGTCGGACAGCTTTCCAGGTCCGGGCAGTCGCCGCAGGTCGTCACGCCCTTCTTCAGGGCGCACCGGCGAACCTCACACATCTGGTCGCAAAACACCGTTTTTACCCCCTCAACCCGGCAGCCCTGGCAGTTGATATGTTCCGGCAGAATCGGGGCGTTGTTCAGCTCGGCCCACAGCTTCGCGGTCTTCTCCCGCAGCGCCTGGTCGTCATGGAGGGTCGCCAGGTATGCGTCACACTTTTCGCAGTCCAGCCCGCAGTATCCAATCATGTCTCTCATGGCTATGTACCTCCTAAAAACTTCTTTGCCATATTTGAATTATAACACAGGCCCCGGGCCAATGCAACCAGGCCCCGAGAAACCGCGAAGGTTTCCCCTTTGACAAAGGCCGACCTATTTGCTATGATGGGACCATCAACTAGGAGAGGAGCGGGACCATGCGAAATGTGAAATACGGAAAGTGCGTCCGCTGCGGAAAAACCTACGAGGCGGCGCCGGACCTGACCACCTGCGAATGCGGCGGCATTCTGGACATCACCTATGACTACGAGTACATCAAAACCCGTCTGACCAAGGAGGTCCTGGCAAACCGGGCGGAGCGGTCCATGTGGCGCTATCGGGAACTGCTGCCCATTGAGGAGGCCACGGCTCCCACGCCCCTGCGGGTGGGCTGGTCCCCCCTCTACGAGGAGCCCCGGCTGGCGGAGACCCTGGGCCTGGGCCGCCTCTTCGTGAAGGACGACGGGCAGAACCCCACCGCCTCGTTGAAGGACCGGGCCAGCGCCATGGCCGTGGCCAAGGCCCGGGAGGCCGGGGCAAAAGTGATTGCCTGTTCCTCCACGGGGAACGCCGCCTCGTCCCTGGCGGGGAACGCGGCGGCGGCGGGGCTCGCCACCTATATCTTCGTCCCCTCCAGGGCCCCCAAGGGGAAGGTGGCCCAGCTGATGACCTTCGGGGCCACGGTGATCTCCGTCCAGGGCAGCT
>CAJUJW010000088.1 GCA_910586735.1 uncultured Oscillibacter sp.
TCCTTCAGCTCCTTGGCGTGGGCCTGGAACTGGGGCAGCTGGTCGCCGAAGACCTTGGCCGCGTCGGGGCTTCCCGTGAAGGCCACGATGTCGTCCACGGTCATGATGCTCTCTTCCAGGAGCTTCACATACTCCTTGGTGGCTTCCGCGTTGGCCTTGCCGTCTTCCATGGTGTCCAGCCACTTCTGGGCGGCGTCCTTCAAGGGCTGATAGGTGTGCTCCACGGCAATCAGAGCCTCGGTCTTGGCCTTGAGGCTGTCGCGGATGGCCTTCTGACCCAGATACATGCCCAGGCCGTGCTCGGCGTTGTCCTCGAACAGGGAGTTGGACCAGGCGGGGCCGTGGCCGTCCGCGTTGGTGGTGTAGGGAGAGGTGGCCGCGGGTCCGCCCCAGATGGAGGAGCAGCCGGTGGCGTTGGAGATATACATCCGGTCGCCGAAGAGCTGGGTGACGAGACGGGCATAGCTGGTCTCGGCGCAGCCGGCGCAGGAGCCGGAGAACTCGAGGAGGGGCTTGTGGAACTGGCTGCCGGGCACCGTGTTGTCCTGGAGATCCTTCTTCTCGGTGACCTCGGCCACGCAGTAGTTGAAGACCTCCTGCTGCTTGGCCTCCTGCTCCTGGGCCACCATCTTCAGGGCCTTCTCGCCCTTGCGGCCCGGGCAGACGCCCACGCACACGCCGCAGCCCATGCAGTCCAGCGGAGACACGGCGATGGTAAACTTGTAGCCCTTGCCCTTTCCGGTTTTGTCGATGACCTTGGCGGCGGCGGGGAGCTTGGCGGCTTCCTCCTCCGTCATGGCGAAGGGACGGATGGTGGCGTGGGGGCAGACATAGGCGCACTGGTTGCACTGGATGCAGTTCTCGGGCATCCAGGTGGGAACGGACACGGCCACGCCGCGCTTCTCATAGGCGGCGGCGCCCAGCTCGAACTGGCCGTCCACGTGCTTGACGAAGGCGGAGACGGGGAGGCTGTCGCCGTCCATCTTGCCCACGGGGTTCAGGATGCTCTTGACCTGCTCCACCAGCTCGGGCCGTCCGGCCAGCTGGGTGGTGTCGGGGGCGTCCTGGGCGTCGGCCCAGTCGGCGGGAACCTCGAATTTCTTATAGGCCGTGGCTCCGGCGTCGATGGCCTTGTGGTTCATATCCACCACGTCCTGTCCCTTTTTCAGGTAGGAGTGGGTGGCGGCGTCCTTCATGTACTGGATGGCCTCGGCCTCGGGCATGACCTTCGCCAGGGAGAAGAAGGCGGACTGGAGGATGGTGTTGGTCCGTTTGCCCATGCCGATTTCTTTGGCCAGGTCGATGGCGTTGATGGTATAGACCTGGATATTATTTTTCGCAATATACCGTTTCGCAACGGCGGGCATGTGCTTGTTGACTTCCTCGTCGCTCCACTGGCAGTTGATCAGGAAGGTTCCGCCGGGCTTCACGTCCCGGACCATGGGGAATGCCTTGATGATATAGGCGGGCACGTGGCAGGCCACGAAGTCGGCCTTATTGATATAGTAGGGGGCGCGGATGGGCTGATCGCCGAAGCGCAGGTGGCTGACGGTCACGCCGCCGGTCTTCTTGGAGTCGTACTGGAAGTACGCCTGGACATATTTGTCCGTGTGGTCGCCGATGATTTTGATGGAGTTTTTGTTGGCGCCCACGGTTCCGTCGCCGCCCAGGCCCCAGAACTTGCACTCGATGGTGCCTTCCGCGGCGGTGTTGGGGGCGGGCTTCTCCTCCAGAGACAGGTGGGTCACGTCGTCCACGATGCCGATGGTGAACTGACGCTTGGGCTCGGCCTTGGTGAGCTCCTCATAAACGGCAAAGACGCTCCGGGGCGGGGTGTCCTTGCTGCCCAGGCCGTACCGGCCGCCGATGACGGTGATGTCGGTCTTTCCGGCGTTGGCCAGAGAGGCCACCACGTCCACGTACAGGGGCTCGCCCAGGGAGCCGGGCTCCTTGGTGCGGTCCAGGACGGCGATCTTCTTGCAGGTGGCGGGGATGGCCGCGATGAGCTTGTCGGCCCGCCAGGGGCGGTACAGCCGGACCTTGATGAGGCCGACCTTTTCGCCGTGAGCGTTCATGTAGTCAATGACTTCTTCCGCCACGTCGCAGATGGAGCCCATGGCGATGATGACCCGGTCCGCGTCGGGGGCGCCGTAGTAGTTGAAGAGCTGATAGTCGGTGCCCAGCTTTTCATTGATCCTGCCCATGTACTTCTCCACCACGTCGGGCAGAGCGTCGTAGTAGGGGTTGCATGCCTCGCGGTGCTGGAAGAAGATGTCCCCGTTCTCATGAGAGCCCCGCATGTTGGGCCGCTCGGGGTTCAGGGCGTGCTTGCGGAAGGCGTCCACGGCCTCCATGTCGCACATTTCCTTCAGGTCGTCGTAATCCCACACGGCCACCTTCTGGATCTCGTGGGAGGTGCGGAAACCGTCGAAGAAGTTCAGGAAGGGCACGCGGCCCTCGATGGCGGCCAGGTGGGCCACGGGACCCAGGTCCATGACCTCCTGCACGTTGCCCTCGCAGAGCATGGCGAAGCCGGTCTGGCGGCAGGCCATGACATCGGAGTGGTCGCCGAAGATGTTCAGCGCGTGGCTGGACACGGTACGGGCGGACACGTGGAACACGCAGGGCAGCAGCTCGCCGGCGATCTTGTACATGTTGGGGATCATCAGCAGCAGGCCCTGAGAGGCGGTGTAGGTGGTGGTCATCGCGCCGGTGGCCAGAGAGCCGTGGACGGTGCCGGAAGCGCCGGCCTCGGACTGCATCTCGCAGACCTTCACCGTGGTGCCGAAGATGTTTTTCTGACCGGCGGCGGACCACTGGTCAACCAAGTCTGCCATGGGGGAAGACGGGGTGATGGGGTAGATGCCCGCCACCTCGGTAAACGCGTAGCTGACATATGCCGCCGCGTTGTTTCCGTCCATGGACTTGAACTTTCTTGCCATAAACTTACCTCCTGTAAATCTGCCGCCCGGAGGCGGCAATCTCTCCAAGACAGGGGCCAAAGCTCTCTCCCTTTGGACCCCATGCTATTTCATTATAACACGGCCTTTCACTGGTGTAAACCGCCACTTTGTTATTTTCTGCACAAATTTTTCCAGCTTTTCTTGGCGGACAAGCCGCCCTCCTCGGACACCGTCTCTTTCACGCCGTCCCCGTCCAGGGCCGACCAGCCGAAGCGGAGGATGGAGATGACGATGGCCGCCATGGCCAGCCCCTCGTTCAGAACCCCGGCCCAGGACCCCACCAGCGCGTCGTATGTCAGGGAGCAGGGACAGCCCAGGATCAGGTTCACCACCCGGATGGTCCTGGCGTTGTTGGTCCAGCAGGCGATGGTCCCGGCAGCCGTTCCCACTGCGGGGAGAAGGCTGACCGGGCCGTTCCAGGTGAGGAGGGCAAAAAGCAGGGGCAGCGCCGTGAACACCGCCGCCCAGCCCTTCCAGCGGACCACCCGGTACTCCTGGTACTTGGTCAGCATCAGGTTCCGGGCGATGTTGACCAGCAGGCTCAGGCACCCGCTGTAGGCCCCCAGCAGGGCGAACTGGACGCAGAAGGTCAGGCAGCCCAGGGTCTGCAAAACAAACAGGCCCTTGTTGGAGCGCACCTGGTAGGAGACCAGGAAACACAAAACGCCTGCGAAGCCAATGAGCTGGATCAGGATGTCCCGTCCGTCCATGACGCGCGCCCCCTCTTTTTTTCCTGCCGGAAATATGCTCTCATCATAACACGCCGCCCGCTTTTTCGCAAGGGCGGAAATTTCCCCGCTTCCCATTTCCGCCGGCGTGTGGTATGATGTTCTCATTATAGAAGAGGCGGCGCCGCGCCGCTTTCATCGCGGGAGGTAGGAAAGATGGTCGTCACCGTGCGTTCCCTTGGCTTAAACGGCGTCTCGGGCTATGAGGTCAGCGCCGAGTGCTTTCTCTCCGGGGGCCTTCCGGCCTTCGACGTGGTGGGCCTGCCGGACGCCGCCGTCCGGGAGGCCCGGGAGCGGGTCCGGGCGGCGGTGAAGAACTGCGGGGCCAAGTTCCCCGTCAGCCGCATCACCGTGAACCTGGCCCCGGCGGGGCAGAAGAAGGCCGGGACCCTCTACGACCTGCCCATCCTGGTGGGCCTCCTGGCGGCAAACGGCGATCTGCCGGAGCCCCCGGCGGACGCGGCCTTTATCGGCGAGCTGTCCCTGGCCGGGGCCCTGCGGGGGGTGGCGGGGGTGCTGCCCATGGCCCTGGCGGCGGAAAAGGCCGGGGTGCGGCAGCTCTTCGTCCCGGCGGACAACGCCGCCGAGGCCACCCTGGCCGGGGAGCTGACGGTCTACGGCGTGCCGGACGTGGAGGCCCTGGCGGCCCACCTCCGGGGGGAACGGCCCCTCTCCCCCGCCCCGGCCTGGGCCCCGGAGGGGGACGAGGCGGGCCTGCTGGACCTCCGGGACGTTATGGGCCAGGAGAACGTGAAGCGGGCCCTGGAGATCGCCGCCGCCGGGGGGCACAACCTGCTGATGATCGGCTCCCCCGGCGCGGGGAAGTCCATGCTGGCCAAGCGCCTGCCCTCCATCCTGCCGGACATGAGCCGGGAGGAGGCCCTGGCGGCCTCCGGCGTGTGGTCCGTGGCGGGGCTGGCGGACCCGAAACACCCCCTGCTGACCCGGCGGCCCTTCCGCAGTCCCCATCACACGGTCTCCGCCTCCGCCCTCACCGGCGGCGGGCCCGCCATGCGGCCCGGCGAGATCTCCCTGGCCCACAACGGGGTCCTCTTCCTGGACGAGCTGCCGGAGTTCCGCCGGGACGCCCTGGAGGTCCTCCGCCAGCCCCTGGAGGACGGGGAGGTGACCGTCTCCAGGGCCGGGGGCACCATGCGCCTGCCCGCCCGGTTCCAGCTCATCTGCGCCATGAACCCCTGCCGCTGCGGCTGGCTGGGCCACCCGGACCGGCGCTGCACCTGCTCTCAGCGGGACCGGGAGCGGTACGTGGAAAAAATCTCCGGCCCCCTGCTGGACCGGATTGACCTCCACGTGACGGTGCCCTCGGTGGAGTACGAGGCTATGCGCCGCCGGGAGACGCCGGAGTCCTCGGCGGAGGTCAAGCGGCGGGTGGACGCGGCCCGGGCCGTCCAGGCCAAGCGCCTGGCGGGCAGCGGGCAGAGCTGCAACGCCCAGATCACCCCGGCCCAGATGGGGGATTTCTGCCGCCTGGACGCCGCCGGGGAAAAGCTGATGCAGAACGCTTTCCAGCGCATGGGCCTGACGGCCCGGTCCCACGACCGGATTCTCCGGGTGGCCCGGACCATCGCCGACCTGGACGGGGCGGCGGACATCGGGGCCGCCCACCTGGCCGAGGCGATTCAGTACCGGAACACGGACATATTAAAGGGATGACCCTCCCTCAAGGGCAAACACAAAGCGGGGCAGGCCAATCGGTCCTGCCCCTCCCTTTTCCGCCATTTATTTAAAGGAGGGTTCACTCCGCCCAGAACACCCGGCCGTCCTTCCGCTTTGCGGCCTTGGGCGGCTCGCCGTCGATGTAGCCCACGGCGCAGTGGCCGACGCCTTCCCACTCCCCCTGGATTCCCAGGGAGGCCAGCAGCGCCTTGTACTCCGGCTGCTCAAACTCCTCCTTGGCCCGGTGAATCCAGATGCTTCCCAGGCCCAGGGCGTGGGCGGCCAGCATCATGTTCCCCATCACCAGGCTGCCGTCGTAGACCCGGTTGGGCCAGTCCTTCTCCGCCAGGACGATCAGCATGGCGGGCGCGCCGTAGAAGGGGTCGAAGCCCTCCTCCCAGCCGCCGATTTTGCAGTTGTCCCCGGCGATCCGGTCCCGCAGCTCCCGGTTCGTCACCGCCACGATGATGGCCGCCTGTTTTCCCTTGCCGTTGGCGGCGTAGAGGCCGGCCTCAATAATTTGCTCCAGGTCCTCCTTTTTGGGCATGTCCGGCTTGAACCTGCGGATGCTCCTGCGCTCCTCCATGGCTTTGATGATTTCGTTCATGGGTTACTCCTCCTCGTCGATTGGCTGAATTTTGAAAGCGGCCGGTTTCGCGCCGCGGGGACGGCGGTCACCGCCCCTCCCGCGTCCGGCCCCGAGAAATTGGCAGGTTTATTATAAAGCGGCGGCTGTCAAAACGCAACCGCTTTCCGGCGAGGGGGCGGCTCTTCCCGGCGGGATTTGGGGGCGTTTTTGTTTCTGTCCCGGATTTTGTCCCGGAGGCGCAAAAACCTGTTGACAAACCGGGGGCGGATATGCTATGCTATAGTGCGTGTTCAAGAGACGGCGCCTTCATAAGTGGAGAGATGTCCGAGTGGTTGAAGGAACCGGTCTTGAAAACCGGCGGCGCGCAAGTGCCCGTGGGTTCGAATCCCACTCTCTCCGCCAAACTTTAAAAAGTGCATCACGATACGCGGAAGTACCCAAGCGGCCGAAGGGGCTCCCCTGCTAAGGGAGTAGACTGGATAAAACCGGTGCGAGGGTTCAAATCCCTCCTTCCGCGCCAGCTCAGAAATTCCTGCCACCGTTCCGTTTCCGCCTTGCGGCGAAAACTGCACTATGGCAGGAATTTCTTCGCTTCCCCTCTGGAACCGCTTCGCTGGGTTCCAGAGGGGGGCCGCGATACGCGAAAGAGCCGTGGAATCCTTGCGGATTCCACGGCCCCTTCGCTTTTTGGCTCCTCACAGCTTTTGAGCTTTTGGGCTTCTCTACTCTCCGGTGTAGGTCTCCAGCATTTCTGTGACCTCCTTCAGCCGCTTCAGGTCGGCCCGGAAGGTCGTCTCCTGCTCCGCCGGGCCCATCTGGTCCAAGCGGTTCATGTGCCGCCCGACGGTGTCCCGCAGATCCGTCAGAGCCGCGGTCAGCTGCTCGTGGTTCATGCCTCCTCTTCCTCCTTTTCTATGCCTCCGGCGGCGGGCCGGGGCGGTCTCATCCCATCGGCGGCTTCCGCCGCCCGGATGTCCTCTGTCTCTGCGTTTATCCCATTTTCCCGTCCGGCCTCCCCCGCTTCTCCGGCGCGGACGGGTTCCCTTCTTTGAACAGCGGGGTCTCTCAAGGAAAAACCGCCGCCGGTAGCGGGCGAAAACGCCCTTTGGACATAAAAATAGAGGCAAAATGCCCCTTGACAACCTTACTATATCGTGGTAAAATAAAGCACTTATCGGCAGCGGGCGGAACGCCCCCTGCTTCATACCTTAATCGGAGTATAGCACATTTCCCAGAAGATTGCAAGAGCAGGGCGAGGGGTTTTTAACAACCGTGCCCGGCGTGTCCCCATCCCCGCCGCCTGGGGGCGGCAGAAAGGTGAATGTGAAGATGGCCAAAGACAAGTATTACGGCAAAACCCTTCGCAAGAACTTCGCCCGCTACGAGGAAGTCGTCTCCATGCCCAACCTCCTGGAAATCCAGAAGACCTCCTATCAGGAGTTCCTGGACACCGGCCTCCGGGAGGTCTTTGCCGACGTGGGCGCCATCAGCGACTACCAGGGCAATCTGGAGCTGACCTTCATCGACTACAAGATGGACGAAAAGCCCAAATACGACGTGGAGGAGTGCAAGGCCCGGGACGCCAACTACGCCGCGCCCCTGAAGGTCAAGGTCCGCCTGCGGAACAAGGAGACCGAGGAGATCAAGGAGCAGGAGATCTTCATGGGGGACTTCCCCCTGATGACCCACTCGGGCACCTTCATCGTCAACGGCGCGGAGCGCGTCGTCGTCTCCCAGATCGTCCGCTCCCCCGGCGTGTACTACGGCCACGAGGTGGACCTCAAGACGGACCTGCCCATCCTCACCTCCCAGGTCATCCCCCAGCGGGGCGCCTGGCTGGAGTATGAGACCGACGCCAACGAGCTCTTCTGGGTCCGCATCGACAAGAACCGGAAGCTCCCCGTCACCTGCCTCCTCCGGGCCATCGGACTGAAGACGGACCAGGAGATTCTGGACCGCTTCGGGGACGACCCCCGCATCGTGGCCACCCTGGAGAAGGACCCCTGCAAGTCCTATGAGGACGCCATGCTGGAGATCTACCGCCGCCTCCGTCCCGGCGAGCCCCCCACGGTGGAGGCCAGCGAGACCCTGGTGAACGGGCTCTTCTTCGACCCCCGGCGGTACGACCTGTCCGTGGTGGGCCGGTACAAGTTCAACAAGAAGCTGTCCCTGTGGCAGCGGGTCACGGGGCGGAAGCTGGCCTACCCTGTGGCGGACCCCGCCACAGGCGAGATTCTCTTTGACGAGGGCTATCTCCTCACCAAGGAGGACGCCCGGACCCTGGACGCCGTGGGCGTCAGCGACGTGACCATCGACGTGGACGGAGAGCCCCTGCGGGTCACCTCCAACGGCATGTGCGACATGAGCCGCTACGTGGACTTCGACCCCTGGACCTCCTGCCGCATCAAGGAGCGGGTCCGCTTCGCCGTCCTCCAGGAGCTGCTGGGCCAGTACAGCGGGGAGGAGCTCATCGACCAGATCATCCTCCACAAGGACCAGCTGGTTCCAAAGCACATCATTGTGGACGACATCCTCACGTCCATCAACTATATGAACGGGCTGGCCCGGGGCATCTCCGTCAAGGACGACATCGACCACCTGGGCAACCGCCGCCTGCGCTG
>CAJUJW010000089.1 GCA_910586735.1 uncultured Oscillibacter sp.
AAGTTCGTCAAAGAATTTGTCGTGAATCGCCCGGACGGCCCGGTTTACGTCCTCCTCGTCCAGCAGGACGGAGACGCGGATTTCGGAGGTGTTGATCATCTGGATGTTGATTCCCGCCTCGTAGAGGGCCTCGAACATCTTGGCGGCCACGCCGCAGTTGCTCATCAGGCCCACGCCCACGATGGACACCTTGCCGATCTCGTCGTCGGCCTCGATGTGGTCGAAGCGCAGGGCCTCCTTGTGCTCGTTGAGGATGGACTCCACCTCTTCCTGGTCCTTCTTGTGGATGGTGAAGGTGATGTCCTTGGTATCCTCCCGGCCGATGGACTGCAAGATGACGTCCACATTGATGTTGTGCTTGCTCAGCAGGTCGAAGACCTGGAAGGCGACGCCGGGGTTGTGCTGCAGGCCCACCAGGGCCACCCGGGCGATGCTGGTGTCCTTGGCGACGCCGGCGATGTTGGTCTTTTCCACTTTGGTAACCTCCTTGATTTTCGTGCCGGGCTTGCGCTCCAAGCTGGACACGACTTCCAAATTCACTCTGAACTTCTTGGCCAGCTCCACGCTGCGGTTGTGGAGCACCTGGGCCCCCTGAGACGCCAGCTCCAGCATCTCGTCGTATGTGATTTCCTCCAGCTTCCGGGCCGTGGGAACCACCCGGGGGTCCGTGGTGTAAACGCCGTCCACGTCGGTGTAGATCTGGCAGAGGCCGGCCCGGAAGGCCGCCGCCAGGGCCACGGCGCTGGTGTCGGACCCGCCCCGGCCCAGGGTGGTCACGTCCCCGTTGCGGTCCACGCCCTGGAAGCCCGTGACCAGGACGATGCGGTGCTGGTCCAGCTCGGACTGGATGCGCTCGGAGTCGATGCGCTTGATCCGGGCGTCGGTGTGGACGGCGGTGGACTGAATGCCCACCTGCCACGCCGCCAGGGACACGCAGGGCAGGCCCATGGCCTCCAGGGCCATGGCGCAGAGGGAGACGGAAATCTGCTCTCCCGTGGAGAGGAGCATATCCATTTCCCGCTTGGAGGGGTTGGCGTTGATTTCCTGGGCCTTGGCGATCAGGTCGTCGGTGGTGTCCCCCTGGGCGGACAGGACCACAATCACGTCGTTGCCCTTTACGTAGGTCTCCGCAATGATTCGGGCGACATTTTGGATGCGCTGGGCGTCCCTCACGGAGCTGCCGCCGAATTTCTGTACAATCAAACTCATGAATCTATCTTCCTTCTTCGCTTGAAATCAGATTGAAGGGAGGAGGGCGTTCTCCTCCGCTCTATCATATGCGGCGAACGGCCGCGCCGCGTCAGGGATTGAGAACCCGCATGTGGGCCAGCACGTTCAGGGACCGGGACTGCCGTTCCGCCTCGCCGCCGGAGAGGGGCTCGGTCAAAAAGGCGGTCTCGCCGTCCTCGCTGAGCACCTCCACCTGGCCGAAGGCCAGGGCCGCGTCGGTGAGGCTGCCCTCGATGCGGAAGTAGTGCCTGGTCTTCAGCAGTTCCGGCGCCTCGAAGCCCGCCGTGTCCGCCGACCAGCCGATCTCCTCCCGCTTGGGGCTCTGCTGGAGACACTCCATCACGTCCGCCACGCAGGCCGACGCCGTGGGCAGCTCCCCGGCCCCCCGGCCGTAGAACATCACCTCGCCGGTGGCGTTGCCCCGGACCATCACCGCGTTGAACACGTCCTCCACATTGGCCATGGGGTTGTCCTCGGGAATGAAGTGGGGGGCCACGTAGGCCGTCCGCCCGCCGCCGGGGAGGCGCACTGCCCGGCCCAGCAGCTTGATTCGGTAGCCCGCCCGCTGGGCGATCTTCACGTCCCGGAGGCTCAGCTTGCTGATGCCCTCCATGGGCACCTTGTCCGGGTCGATCTGGCTGCCGAAAGCCAGGTCCCCCAGGATGCAGATTTTCCGCCCGGCGTCAATGCCCTCCACGTCGGCGGTGGGGTCCGCCTCGGCGTAGCCCTTGGCCTGGGCCTCCCGCAGCGCGTCGGAGAAGAAGGCCCCGGTGCGGACCATCCGGGTGAGGATGTAGTTGGTGGTTCCGTTCAGGATCCCGTAGACCTCGTCGATGCGGTTGGCCGCCATGCACTGGGTCAGGGGATGGAGCACCGGAATGCCCCCGCCCACGCTGGCCTCGAAGAGGTAGCTGACGTTCTTCTTCCTGGCCAGGGCCAGCAGTTCGCAGCCCCGTTCCGCCACCAGCTGCTTGTTGGCGGTGACCACGTGCTTCCCGGCGGCCAGGGTCCGCTTCGTGTACTCGTAGGCCGCCTCCACGCCGCCGATGGTCTCTACCACCACCCGGATGCCGTCGTCCTCCTCAATCCTTTTGAAGTCGTCCGTCATCAGCTGCCGGTAGGGCCCGTCCTTGAAGCGCCGGACCAGCACGGCCTTCACCTGCAAGGGCTCCCCCAGCTTCCGCTCAATCTGCCGGGCGTTCTCCGCCACCACCTTGGCAACGCCGGTGCCCACGGTGCCCAGGCCCAAAATCGCGATTTGTATCATCTCAATAAACCTCTCTCTGTCAACCTGCTAAAATCTCGAATTTCAAAACGCCCTCCAGGGCGGTCACGTCCCCCATCAGCTGCTCCAGGGACTCCTCCATCCGGCTGGTCTCGGCGGAGATGGTCACGGCGGCGCAGCCGTTGGTGGGGATGCTTTGGTTGATGGTCAGGATATTGGCCCCGGAGGCGGCGAACACCGCCAGCACGCCGGAGAGGACCCCCGCCGTGTCCTTGAGCATGGCGTAGAAGGTGATGATGTGTTCCGCCTTCATGTCGTTGAAGGGCTGGACGGAGTCCTTATATTTATAGAAAGCGCTGCGGCTGATGCCCGCCAGCTTGGTGGCCGCGCCCACGGTGTCCGCCTCTCCGGTCTGCATCATCCGCTTGGCCTCCGCCACCTTGACGAAGATCTCCGGCAGCGCGTCCGCCGCCACAATGTAATACTTGATCGCTCTTGCCATGGCATCCTCCATACGCGCCGTTCCCCCGGCGGACCGTCCCGTCCACCTGTTGCGGTCATTTGTCCTTCCAGCATGGTAGCATATTTTTTCACGGTCCGCAACTGTCGGAATCGGGGAAACTGACCGGGAAATCCCCCCTCCCGGTGGGCAAAATGCCGAGGAACGCCGGAAAACGGTTTTGGGAAAAATGAATATTCATCCGAGTATACATTTTGTCCCAGGCATCCAGTCGAAAAAATGCACAAATAGCCGGAGGCATCCGGGGATTTTTCGGCAATTGTGGAGAAATGTACCAAATAAATATGCACGGCTTCTGAAAAAGTATTGACAGAGCCCCCCGTCCGTGCTAAGGTAGCCACAGTCCGGGGGGGGGAGAGAACCCCCTCCGGGAACTGTGGAAACCCGCGCCCGGTCCGCCGGGCAAAGATTTTTGGATGAAAAGGATGATGGTATCATGAAGAAGTTTCTCACTCTGCTCATGGCCTTGGCCATGGTCCTGAGCCTGGCCGCCTGCGGCGGCGGAGACAAGCCCGCCGGCGACGCCGGGACCGACGCCCCCGCCGACTCTCAGCCCGCCTCTCCCGAGACCCCCGCCGATGTGGACGCCGACGCCGCGGTCTTTACCACCGTGGAGGAGGGCAAGCTCCACATGTCCACCAACGCGGCCTTCCCTCCGTATGAGATGACCACTGACGCCGGCGGCTTCGAGGGCATCGACGTGGAGGTGGCCCAGGCCATCGCCGAGAAGTTGGGCCTGGAGCTTGTCGTGGACGACATGAGCTTTGACGCGGCCCTGACCGCCGTCCAGACCGGACAGAGCGACATCGCCATGGCGGGCATCACCGTCAACCCCGTGCGGCAGGAGGTCATGGACTTCTCCGACAGCTACGCCACCGGCGTGCAGGTGGTCATCGTCAAGGAGGACGGCCCCGTGCAGTCTCTGGACGACCTGGAGAGTGCCGAGATGATCGGCTGCCAGAAGGCTACCACCGGCTATATCTACTGCTCCGACACCCCGGAAAACGGCGGCTACGGAGAGGAGCATGTCACCGCCTTTGACACCGGCGCCCTGGCCGTCATGGCCCTGGTGAACGGACAGGTGGACGCGGTGGTCATCGACAACGAACCCGCCAAGAGCTTCGTGGCCGAAAACGACGGCCTGAAAATCCTGGACACCGAGTTTGCCGTGGAGGACTACGCCATCGGCTTTGCCAAGGGGAACACCGCCCTGCTGGAGGCCGTCAACGCCGTCATGGCCGAGCTGAAGGCCGACGGAACCTTCCAGGCCATCGTGGACAGCTATATCACCTCTGCGTAAACCCTGAGAAGGGCGGCCTGGAAGGCCGCCCTGTTCCGGCTGGCTGTGCCAGCCGGAACAAGTTTTTAAAACCCATCGGGGTTTTAAAAGCTTAAGATTGAAAACGAAAGGAACCCCTGATGGGTTCCTTTCGCAGCTATCTTCCTTTCCGACAGCTTTCGGATTTACGTAAAGAGAAAGGAGGCCCCCATGTTCCAATCGCTTGCTGACTGGCTGGGCCGCATCGGGCCCCGGCTGCAAAGGGCCTTTATTGAGGGCGACCGCTGGAAGCTCTACCTCCAGGGCCTGGGCACCACCATGGAGCTGACCGTCATTGCCCTGATCTTCGGCGTGCTGCTGGGCCTGGTGGTGGCCGTCATCCGGTCCGCCCACGACCAGCAGCGCCTGGGCCGGAGGAAGAACCCCCTCCTGGGCGTCCTGAACGTCCTCTGCCAGATTTACACCACCGTCATCCGGGGCACCCCCATGCTGGTGCAGCTGTTCATCTGGACCTTCGTCATCTTCCCCGCCCAGCGGAACAAGGTGCTGGTGGCTTTCATCGGCCTGGGGGTCAACTCCGGGGCCTACGTGGCCGAGATCATCCGGGGGGGCCTCATGAGCGTGGACGCGGGCCAGAGCGAGGCGGGCCGGTCCCTGGGCCTGAACTACTTCGACACCATGCGCTTCATCATCATTCCCCAGGCCTTCAAGAACATCCTGCCGTCTCTTGGCAACGAGTTCATCACGCTGTTCAAGGACACCTCCCTGGCCCAGGCCATCGGCGGCGCGGAGATGCTCTACTACGCCAGCACCATCGGCGGGAGGACCTTCGACTACATGCCGCCGCTTCTGGGCATCGCCGCCATGTACTTAGGCATCGTGATTGTCTTCACCTGGCTCCAGGGGAGGCTGGAAAGGAGGCTGCGGGAAAGTGATCGACGTTAAGAACCTCTCCAAGTCCTTCGGGGACCACCTGGTCCTGGACGATATCTCCCAGCACATCCACCCCGGGGAGAAGGTGGTGGTCATCGGACCCTCCGGGTCCGGCAAGTCCACCTTCCTGCGCTGCCTGAACCTGTTGGAGGTCCCCAGTGCCGGGACCATCACCTTCCAGGGCGCCGTCATCACGGACCCCAAGGTGAAGATCGACCAGGTGCGCCAGCGGATGGGCATGGTGTTCCAGCACTTCAACCTGTTCCCCAACATGACCATTCGGAAAAACATCACCCTGGCCCCGGTGCGCACGGGTCTCATGAAGCAGGAGGAGGCCGACGCCCAGGCGGACCAGCTGCTGGAGCGGGTGGGCCTGACGGACAAGGCGGACGCCTATCCCAGCCAGCTCTCCGGCGGGCAGAAGCAGCGGGTGGCCATCGTCCGGGCCCTGGCCATGAAACCCCAGCTCATGCTCTTCGACGAGCCCACCTCCGCCCTGGACCCCGAGATGGTGGGCGAGGTGCTGGACGTGATGAAGGAGCTGGCCCGGGACGGCATGACCATGGTCGTGGTGACTCACGAGATGGGCTTCGCCCGTGAGGTGGGCAGCCGGGTGCTGTTCATGGCCGACGGGAAGGTCCTGGAGGAGGGTCCCCCGGCGGAGATTTTCGGGAATCCCCAGCATCCCAGGCTCCAGGACTTCCTCAGCAAGGTATTGTAAACGCTCAAGCCCCCCCGGCGGTCTGCCGGAGGGCTTGCTTTTTATTTGGTCCCGAAAATCCGGTCCCCCGCGTCTCCCAGGCCGGGGACAATGTAGCCGCTTTCATTGAGTCGCTCATCCACCGCGCCGCAGTAGATGTCCACGTCCGGATGGGCCTTCTGGATGCGCTCGATGCCCTCCGGCGCGGCCAGAAGGACCATCAGCTTGATGGTGGTGCAGCCGTATTCCTTCATGAAGCCGATGGCCGCCTCGGCGCTGCCTCCCGTGGCCAGCATGGGGTCCACAATGAGCACGTCCCGCTCCGCCACGTCCTTGGGCATCTTGCAGAAGTATTTCACCGGCTCCAGGGTCTCCTCGTTCCGGTAGAGGCCGATGTGGCCCACACGGGCGGAGGGGACCATGCGCAGCACGCCGTCCACCAGGCCCAGGCCCGCCCGGAGGATGGGCACCACGGCGAACTTCTTGCCCTTGAGCATGGGGGCGGTGGTCTTGCAGATGGGGGTCTCCACCTCGCAGGTGGTCAGGGGCAGGTCCCGGGTGGCCTCGTAGGTGATGAGCATGCCGATCTCGGAGACCAGCTCCCGGAAGTCCTTGACGCTGGTGTTCTTGTCCCGGAGGAGGGTCAGCTTGTGGGCCACCAGGGGGTGGTCCATGACGTGTACTTTTCCGCTCATAAAAACGCTCCTATCATATAAAAATCAGTTTTCTGAGGATTTCTCATTCAGCTTTCCCAGGGCGGACAACAGGAACAGGACGCTGGCCGTCCAGCACAGGCCGAAGAGCCCGATGCTGACCGAGTGGTCGATGGAGGCGATGGGCCCCGTGAGACCCAGGCGGTTCCCGAAGATGCATTTGACCAGGAAGAACAGGCCCAGGGCCATGGAGAGGACGTGCCCGGCAAAGCGGGCCCGCGCGTCTTTGCGGCCGCGCAGGGTGAACCACCCGACGGCAAGCTCCAGCGCGCTGACGGCGATGCACCCGCCGATGAACATGGGGATAACTTCAGCTTCAAATGACATTTAGAAGACCTCCTTATAATGATGGCTTCTCATGCTTTCCTCTCCGCCCGCAGCCTCTCCGCTTGGGGCGGCCGGAGGTAGACGGGGGCCAGGTCCTGGGCCGTCACCAGGCCGCCGTTTTGGGCGAGGGCCTCCGCCTCCAGGGCCACGGAGACGGCGTTTTCCTTTACCAGGTGGGCGGGGGCCAGGCGGCAGGGGACGCCCGCCGCCGTTAAGAAGTCATAGGTCATCCGGCCTCCGTCTCCCAGGACGGTTTTGGGCCGGGGGTCGCCCCGCAGCTCCTCCGCCAGGTCGGCCAGGGCGATGGCCCGGTCCTCCGTCAATCGGGTGAGGGCGCCGTCCTTTGCCTCGAAGAGGGCGTTGTAGACCTGCTGCCGCCGGGCGTCCATGGCGCAGACGACGAGGCCGTCCGCGAAAGCCGCGTTCCGGGCCAGGGCCGCCAGGGTGGACACCTGGACGCAGGGCTTGTCCGCCGCCCAGGCCAGGCCCTTGGCGGCGGAGACGCCGATGCGGACCCCGGTGAAGGACCCCGGCCCCGCCGAGACGGCGAAGGCGTCCATGTCCGCCGGGGTCAGGCCAGTGTTTTTCAAGAGGAGCTCCACCAGGGGCATGAGGGTCCGGCTGTGGGTCAGCCCCGTGTCCTGAAAGGCGGAGGCCAGGACCTTTCCGTCCTCGGTGATTGCGGCGGAGACGGCCTTGGCGGCGGTCTCCAGAGCCAAGATTTTCATACCGGCCCCACTCCTTCCATGGCGATGGCCCGCCAGTTCTCATCCTCCGGGCAGCGGGCGAACGCGACGGTGACGGCCTCCTCCGGCAGGGCCTCCTCCACCCGCTCGCTCCACTCCACGGCGCACACGCCCCCCCGGTCCAGGTAGTCCTCCCAGCCGATGTCGAAGAGGTCCTCGGCGCTGTCCAAGCGGTACATGTCGAAGTGGAACAGGGGCAGGCCGGCCCCCTGGTACTCGTTGACGATGGTGAAGGTGGGGCTGGTCACCCGGCCCTCATAGCCCAGGCCACGGGCCAGGCCCCGGGTGAAGGCGGTCTTTCCCAGACCCAGGCCCCCCCGGTAGGCCACCACGGCCCCGGGGGCCAGGACGGCGGCCAGGCGGCGGCCCAGGGCCTCGGTCTCCGCCTCGCTGTGGGAAACGTAGTCCATGGGCGGGCCTCCTTTCGTGAAATCAATTCAGTATATCACAATTTGAACAGTGTGTAAAAACAAATTTTCATCGTTTACAGGTTTTTTCATTTGTGGTACAATGGCTTGTCACGGAACAACCCCGGATTGCAAGGAGCGTAACATGCTGAACCGACTGAAAGCCACTCTCGCGGACTTCATCCAGCAGGCCGACCTGGTGCTGCTGGCCCTTTGCTGCGCCGCCACGCTGTACGGCATAGCGCTGGTATTCAGCGCCACCCGGTACATGGACCCCGCCACGGGCCTGCGGCGGATGGTGGTGCAGTGCGCGGCCCTGGGGCTGGGGGTCTGCGTGTATATTTTCTTCTCCATGCTGGACCTGGAGTCCATCACCCGGAAGTGGAAGTGGATTCTGGCCTTTAACATCGTCTTCATCCTCCTGCTG
>CAJUJW010000090.1 GCA_910586735.1 uncultured Oscillibacter sp.
CATCGTGGCGGACATCGGGGGCTGGACGGTAGACCTGATGCGGCTGGACAACCGCGTCCCCAACGCCGCCACCTGCCGGAGCCTGGAGCTGGGCATGATCCGCTGCTTGGATGAGATCGCGGAGCAGGTGCGCCGCGCCCTGGGCCTGTCCATGACGGCGGCGCAGATCGAAAGCGTCCTCCGGGGCGAGGCAGGCAGCATGGGCGAACAGGCCAGGGAGATCATCCATCGAGAAGCTGGGGCCTATGTCCGCCGCCTGCTGTCCGCCATCACGGAGAGCGGGCTGGACGCCCGCGCCATGCCCGCCGTCTTCCTGGGCGGCGGGGCCGCGCTGCTGAAACGCCACGTTGGGGCCACAGACGGCCTGTGCCGCCCGCTTATCCTGGATGACGTATGTCTGAACGCCAAGGGCTACGAGCGCCTTGTGGGCCAGTTGTCGCGGGCCGTTGGCAATGGGTGAGAAGCGGCGGGTGAACCTCTCGCTGAACCTCTCCACGCCCCACCACCGGGAGGCGTGGGGCATCATCCGCGCTATCCCCGCTGGCCAGCGGACAGACGCTTTGTGCCGGATGATCTGCAAGGGACATAGGCGGGACAGGCTGCTGGAGGAGATCCGAGCGGTCGTCCGGGAGGAACTGCGGGACGTGGAATTTATCTCAGCACAAGAAAAAACCGAGCAGCCGCAGGCCGGGGACGTGGATGAAAGCGTCCTCGGCTTTCTGCTTGCGCTGCAGAATGATGGAGGTGACGAATGATCTGATCCGCTATTTTGATATGTTCGCGGGGATCGGCGGCTTCCGGGCCGGACTGACCCGCGCGGGCGGTTTCCAGTGTGTCGGCCACTGCGAGATCGACAAGTACGCCGACGCCAGCTACCGTGCCATCCACGATATTGGGAAGGAGGAAGTATACTATCCAGACGCAACCAAAATCGACCCCGGCGGAATGCCGGATTTCGACCTGCTTTGCGCCGGTTTTCCGTGTCAATCGTGGTCAGCATCAGGGCATAAATTGGGCTTCGCTGACCCCAGAGGCGCTCTCTTCTTTGAGATTGCCCGACTGGCTGAAGCAAGGAAGCCTGCGTATTTGCTGCTTGAAAATGTTCCCCGAATTTTACTCCACGACCAGGGACGGGCGTTTGCGACAATCCTCTCCACGCTTCATGAGCTGGGGTATGGTCTCGAATGGAATGTGTGTGACAGCGCAGACCACCAAGTACCTCAATCACGGAGAAGGGTCTATATTGTCGGATATCTTGATCCCCGATGCGCCGGAAAAATATTTCCTATCGCCGGAGCAAACGGAAAGGCTCTTGTTCAAGTCCTCGGCGGGCCCCAGGGCTCCCGAGTCTACGACGTCAAAGGAGTAGCCTGCACCCAGACCGCGGGAGCTGGCGGAATGGGTGGGAAGACAGGGTTGTACCTGATTCCGCCCGGCGCCGCCTTTGTAGACCTGTCTGTGGGAGAACCCAGGCGGACGGATACCGCCCGGTGCCTCACCGCCCGGTATGGACAAACCACCCTCTCCAACCACCGGGCGGAACGGTCCGGGGTGCTGCTCATTAAAGAGGGGACCAAGCAGGGCTATCAGGCGGCCGCTCCCGGCGACAGCGTGGACCTGGGCTACCCCGGCAGCAAAACCAGAGGCGGCAGAGTCAGCAAGCTGGCTCATGACGCCGCTGGCGTCCAGGGCATCGTAGAACGGGGCGGGCGCATCCGCCGCCTCATGCCCAGGGAGTGTCTCCGCCTCCAGGGCTTCGCGGAGGACCAGATCGACCGCCTCCTTGCCATCACTTCGGACTCTCAGGCTTACCGGCAGGCAGGGAACAGCGTTACGGTCAACGTAATCGAGGCTATAGGCCGGCGTATTCGTGCTGTAGATGACGAACTGCGGAGGGAGAAAACGGTATGATCGGGATGAAGGAACAGTGTTACGGCGCGGAGATCGAGATGACGGGAATCACCCGAGAGGAGGCCGCCCAGGCTCTGGCGGATTACTTTGGCACAACGCCCGAATATTTGGAGGGCACCTATGACGCTTGGATCGTAACGGATAAAATGGGAAAGAAATGGGAGCTCATGAGCGATTCCAGCATCCACCCGGAGTGTCCCTCTGCGGACGGATATTTGTGGCTCGATAAGAGCTCCCCGGAGGGCTATCCATATAAGGTGGAGATGGTCACCCCCAAGCTGACCTATGACGAACTGCCGCATCTTCAAGAGTGTATGCGGCGGGTAACAGCCATCGGCGCGAAGGTGAACGACTCCTGCGGGCTTCACGTCCATGTAGACGCCTCCAACCACAACCGCCAGAGCCTCAAAAACCTGATCAGCATCATGTATTCCAAGGAGGACCTCCTCTTCAAAGCCTTGCAGGTGAATGAGGCAAGAGCCATAGAGTGGTGTCAAAAGGTGCGGGAACCCATGCTGAAACAGGCTCGGACCTTATCTGCGGAGGAAACGTCAGACTTGACCCAGCTGGAGGATATCTGGTACGAGGGCTTTGAAAATGACGGCAGGACCCGTCATGACCACTATAACAAATCCCGGTACTATGCCCTGAATCTTCACTCTGTCTTTTACCGAGGCACCGTCGAATGGCGGTGCTTTAATTCTACCCTGGACCCCGCCAAGGCGGCGGCCTATGTGCATCTGTGCCTCGCCATGTCCGCCCAGGCCATCGTCCAGCGGAGCGCCGTCATGCAGAAAACCCGCAGTGACAACGAGCTGTTCACCTTCCGGGTCTGGCTGGTCCGCCTGGGCCTCAACGGCGACGAGTTCAAGGAGACTCGAGATATCCTTCTCGCTAACCTTGACGGCGACCGGGCGTGGCGCCACGACAAGGACAGCTACGAGGTCAACAGAAGGAAAAAACGACACCATGAAAATGAGAGGTGATTTTAAATGAAAATCAGCATTGACGCCAGAACCTATGAGGGAACCGGGACGGAGATTTTGGAACAGCTCCGCCTGACCGCCTTCGACCCCACCGAGTTCCCCGACGCCGAGAGCTACCTCTGGCAGCTCCGAAGCAATTTCATCCGGGCCACCGATCTGGACTGTCCCCTGCCGAACGGCAGTCTGGAGCGGCAGGCCTGCGCCATGTTCGCCCTGCTGGCCAAGGCCGGGGCCCTGGAGGTGCTGGAGGATGGCTGACGGACTGTACTTCGCCTACGGCAGCAACATCAACCTGGAGCAGATGGCCTGCCGCTGCCCGGACGCCTGTGTCGTTGGGCCGGTATTTCTGGAGGACTATGAACTGCTGTTTCGCCGGGGCGGCTTCGCTACCATTGCTCCCAAAGCGGGCGGCAGGGTCCACGGCCTGCTGTGGAGCCTCACGCGGTCGTGTGAGCGTTCTCTGGACAGTTACGAGGGCTATCCCCGCTTTTACGTCAAGCGGATGGTGTCCGTTCGAGACAACGAGGGCCGCTCCCTGTCCGCCATGGCCTATATCATGGACGAGCGGTTCCGGGAGCCGATGATGCCCTCCGAGTCCTACTACGCCGTCATCCTGGAGGGCTACCGTCAGAACGGCCTGCCGGTGATCTTTCTAAAAGAAGCATGGGAGCATACCGCGGAGGAAATCCACGCGGAGACAGAGCGGATCAACAACGCTTTTATCAAACGCGGCAGACCGCTGAAAGGAGGAAATTCTCATGAGCGGTAAAAAGATTTCGCTATCCGGCGAGGTCCATATCTCCACCGGCAGCGTGTACACCACCGTGGACGCTCTGCACGCACTGAAATGCGTTGGCTTAACCTATGGCCTGTACGACCACGCCGAGGATATTCGCGGCGCCCGCGTCATGCTGGAGGAGGGAGATAAGCCCGCCCTGGTTGTTCAGTCGGATATCAGCCATCATGGGTCCCCGCTGTGGGAAACAATTCGCGTCATTACAGATGACCCGGAGCAGATTCACCGTTATTTGGCTTTTCGGGAAGTTGTGAAAATGATTCGGCAAATGGAGATTGGGCGGGAGCACGGTCCCGCTCCGGAGAAACCCTTGTCTCCCAAAAAGAAGGAGGCGAAGGGCCATGAGCGCTGAAGCCTATCCGCTCCAGGGGCTTGACAAGGATGAGGAATTGCTGACCTTCTCCGGCTGCGCCGAGGAACAGGCTTGTATCGGCCACCTGCGGGGAGATTTTGGCCGGGGGACGGAGTTCTGGACCACATGGTGGGACCACCAGGAAAAGCTGAAGGACCAGGATTTCAAGGATGAGCTGGACAGCGTGGTCAATGCTCTGCGGAAGAACGGGCCCCTCAAAAACCTCAGCGCCATGCAGAGCTTCTGCTGGAAGCATAAGCAGGCCCAAATGAGCCCTGAATCCGGCAAAGATTATTACGGCTTCCGGGTGGATACCCCTAAGCGCCGCTACTATCTGCGCTTCCTGCCCCTGCGGGGAAATTACAATTTTTACATTTACTGCTACCAAACAGACAAGCTGGAGAGGATGGCGGAGCTGCCGCCCAGGGAAGAAAGAATGAGTAAACAAACAATTAAGGTCCTTGTGGTGGAGCCGATGAAGCCCTGCGAGGTGCGGGAGGTCCCCCATGATTACAAGTCCTTGCAGGGAATCGTCGGCGGGAAAATTGAAATGGTTTCTCC
Source organism: uncultured Oscillibacter sp. (assembly GCA_910586735.1). GTDB lineage: Bacteria > Bacillota > Clostridia > Oscillospirales > Oscillospiraceae > Oscillibacter. The sequence goes on from CAJUJW010000090.1 coordinate 4,607, forward strand.
TTTTACGGAGTCTGCCGCCATTATCTGCAACGCCGAGGGCAAAAACCTGAATTTGTCTCCCAACCGTCTCCTCTGCGACTGCTATGGCGATCCGTATGACGTTCTCTGCGGGACCTTTCTAATTGTCGGAGTGGGCGGCGAAAATTTCATTTCCCTGACCGATTTCCAGCTTCATTCTTACAAGGAGATGTTTGATCATCCCCATCTGCTTGCCATTCCGTTGGAAGCGCCTGATTCCCCCGAAAAACCCACTGAACAAAAAAAGAAAAGAGGAAAGACTCATGAGAGATAACTACATCCTGACCGCCGAATCGGTCACCGAGGGCCATCCGGACAAGCTGTGCGACGCCATCGCCGACCGCGTTCTGGACGCCTGTTTGAAGCATGATCCCGCCGCCCATGTGGCCTGCGAGGCCATGGCCACGGCGGGAAAAATAATTGTCGCCGGGGAGATTACCGCCCGGCGGCTGCCGGATATCCCCGCCATCGTCTGCCGGACGGTGCGGGAAACCGGCTATTCCTGTGATTATGAGGTGGAGGCCGTCACCCATGACCAGAGCGGGGACATCGCCGGGGCTGTGAGCGGCTCCAGTGAAATGGGGGCTGGCGACCAAGGTGTCATGTACGGCTTCGCCTGTACGGAAACGCTCCAGCTCCTCCCCCTGCCCGTGGTGCTTGCCCACCGGCTGACGCTGACACTCACCAACGCCCGCAAGCTGGGGACCATCCAGGGCCTCGGTCCGGACGGCAAGGCCCAGGTATCCGTGGAATACCGAAAGGGCAGGCCCGAGCGAATCGCCGCTGTGGTGGTTTCCTGCCAGCACGATGAGGAGAAGAATCTGGAGGAGCTTCGGAAGGAGGTCACCCGCCACGTCATCGTCCCCGCCCTGCGGGACCTCTACCCCGACCACGAAACGGAGGTCCTCATCAACCCTTCCGGGCGCTTCGTCCTGGGCGGCTTTGAGGCGGACACCGGCCTGACGGGCCGGAAGCTGATGGTGGACACCTACGGCGGCCTCGTCCCCCACGGTGGCGGGGCCCTCTCCGGAAAGGACGCCTCCAAGGTGGACCGGAGCGGGACCTACATGGCCCGGTACGTCGCCAAGAACATCGTCGCCGCCGGTCTGGCGGAACGCTGCACCGTCGGCCTCGCCTACGCCATCGGCAGGGCGGAGCCGGTGGCCGTGGACATTGACCTCCATGAGACCGGACGATACCCGGAGGCGGTTCTGGAACAGGCAGTCCGGCAGGTGTTCGACCTGACTCCCGGCGGTATCATCCGGGCCCTTGGGCTGGATCGTCCCATCTTCGCCCGCTATTGCAATTACGGGCATTTCACCCACCAGGACGCTCCCTGGGAGCAGACGAACCGGGCCGCCGCCCTGGCGAAAGCCTGTGAAAGGGAGGCGCGATGAACGGCGATACCCCCGTCAATGTATTTGGTGTTCTGGCTTTCCCGAACGAGGCGGACGGCGGGTTAGTCCGCTTCATCGACAGCGATTACAACACCCTCTTCCATGTGCCGGACGGCGAAAACATCATCCTCACCACCTTCGGAGACGACCGGAGAATCCTCCCCTGCCGGTACATTGACGCCACCCACGCCCGGATCGGCGGCGAAACCTTCCACATCTGCCAATTCGCTGAAGTCCAGGAGCGGAACGGGGCTGTTTATGCTCCCGAGCATCCCAAAGAGAGTGACGTCTGCGACACCTACACCATCTACCAGATCAAGGACACCAGAGCGGCGCCCTATGCCTTCATGCCCTACGCGCAGGCGAAAGTCAAGCTGCGGATGTCCCATTACCAGCGGGCTTACCGGGGCGTTCTGGCGCCCAAGGCCACTTTGGATGATTTATATCTCAAGCACAATCAGGACAATCGTCCCTTCGGGCAGCAAATGCATTCTCTGTCCATGAGCGATGTAATTGTGCTGAACCGGGGCGGGGAGAAAAAAGCCTATTATGTGGACACGGTGGGCTTCCAGGAGGCAAAGCGGTTCCTGAACCCGCCGGTTCGGAAGCGGAAGCCGCCCACGCAGGAGCGCTGATATGGAACGGCCTAAATTTATTGCCTCCTGCTCCTTCGGGAAGGATTCCATGGCAACCGTGCTGCTGGCCAAGGCCCACGGGGAACCGCTGGACGAGGCGGTATACTGCGAAGTCATGTTTGACAAGGACATCTCCGGCGAAGTGCCGGAGCATCGGGACTTCATCTACGAAACCGCCATCCCCGCCCTGGAGCGGAGGGGTGTCAAGGTAATCGTCCTTCGAGCTCAGAAGACCTATGTGGACCTGTTCACCGGCAGGATCACCCGCGGCCCGAAGAAGGGCATGGTGCGCTCCTTCCCCCTGTGCGGGAAGTGCGCCGTCCAGCGGGACTGCAAGGTCCGGCCCATTGAGCGGTATCAGAAAAGCCTGCCCCCTGGGACCGTTCAATATGTGGGCATCGCGCGGGATGAGCAGGACCGGCTGTTGCGATTGGAAAATGGCAGGCAGATTTCGCTGTTGGAAAAGTACGGCTTTACAGAAAAAGACGCCTGGGAGCTCTGCAATCGCGCGGGGCTCCTTTCGCCTGTCTATGAATTCACCGACCGGGGTGGCTGCTGGTTCTGCCCCAACGCCAAGCGGGCGGAGCTGCGCCACCTCTACGACCACCACCCGGACCTGTGGGCCAGGATGCTGGAACTCCAGGCCATTCCTGGAAAGGCGACAGAAAAATTCAACCGCACTCAGCGCTTCTCGGACATCGACGCCCTCTTCCGGCAGGAAGATCAGGACGCGCTTCGGAGCGCCGCATGAAGTACAAGACAATAGTTCGGGGAGGTTCTATGAAAAGAGAAGAATTTGAACGCCAGCTCCAGCAGTTGGTCCCCCGCCTGGATGGCAAAACGACGGAGGCGTGGTACCGTTACGGCCTGGAAATGTGCGATGAGTTTTCCTACGACTTTTTAGAAGCGATGATGACGTCCTTCGGTTTTCTCAAAAACAATTTCCTGCCTGAAACTGTACAGGATGTTTACGGAGCCATTTCCTGCGGCACACTTCTGCCCTCCGAGATGGCAGCCGCCGCCGTTTACATGCAAAACGGCAGCACAGCAACGCAGATAGCCAGGCTTACCGATCAGGGCCGCCTGATGTGCTTCCACACGCCGAGGTCAGCGGGCGAAAACAGTCCCCTGGCCCTGCTCTCTGTTCACGAGAACGGGAAACTGAAATCCTTCTACACCGTGGACTTCGGCAGCTTCCATCCGGAAAAAACCCTGCTGCGGGCCCGGGCCTTTGCCAAGGAGCACGCAATACCTGTAACCAACGCCGTCGCGCTGTTATGGAACGACAAGAAGTCCTGCCCCGCCAAGACGGACGATTCCTCTCACCGGCTGTTTATAGGCAGCGATCCGGAAATGACCCAGGCGATGACTATGATTTTCAAGACCTGCCCTGCCGTCGCCGCCCACATTACTTTTTGGGTGGAGGAAAACCGTGTCCAGACAGAATACAACCCCCTCTGGCGGGAGCTGGCGGAGCGGCGGTTTACGGAGGCGTTCCGCCAGGGCAAGCCGCTTCGCCGGAAAAGGGACCCCAAAAGACGGGAAAAGCCGAAGGACAGGTAGCCCGCCCCTGTTGATTTTGCCGGGTTTCCGCCTGTTTCTTTGTGGAGTATCATGATAGCCTTTTCATCACAAAAATGGTATCGTTTGGGGCTGACCCAAAGCAAAAC
>CAJUJW010000091.1 GCA_910586735.1 uncultured Oscillibacter sp.
ACAGCTGGGCGGCCAGGGTCTTGTTGTGGGCCAGCACCAGGGTGGGCCGCTGGACGGCCTCGATGACCTTGGCCATGGTGTAGGTCTTGCCCGAGCCGGTGACGCCCAGCAGGATCTGCTCCCGCAGGCCGTCCTCAATCCCCCGGGCGAGCCTGGCGATGGCCTGGGGCTGGTCGCCGGAGGGGGTGTATTCCGAGACTACTTGAAATTCCGGCATGGAAAATACCTCCTAAGTGATGTAACCCGAGTCTCGCAGGGACACGAAGTCGCTGTCCGCCGCGATGATGTGGTCCGCCAGACGGATACCCATGGTGTCCAGCATCCGCTCCACGTCCTGGGTGGCGGCGATGTCGTCGGCGGAGGGCAGGGCGATGCCGCTGGGGTGGTTGTGGGCCAGCACCACCTGGACCGCGTTGGCGCGGATGGCGTTCTCGGCGATGGTGCGGATGTTCAGCGTCACGCTGGACACGTCCCCCTCGCTGATCCTGTAGAGATTGAGCAGCTTGCCCTTCCCGTCCAGACAGGCCTGGTAGAAAACTTCCCGGGCCTGGGCGGCGAAGAGCGCACGGAAATAGTCCCCGCAGCGCTGCGTGGTGTCCAAAATCACGGCCCGCTCCGAGGCGGCGGAAATCAGCGCCTTGCGGTACAGCGCGGGAACCAGGGCGATCAGCACCGCCGTACTCCGCCCCACCTCCGGCACCTTCTCCAGCTCCTCCACCGGAGCGGACAGCACCGCCGCCAGGGAGCCGAAGCGATCGATGAGCGCGTGGGCAATGGGGTTGGTGTCCCGCTGGCCGTAGGCGTAGAAGAGCAGGACCTCCAGCAGCTCGTGGTCGGAAAAGGGGTCCGCGCCATAGCGGAGGAACTGCTGCCGTTTCCGCTCCCGGTGCCCCTTGTGGGGGTTGTCCTTTTTGCGGGCCTGCCGCGCTCCCTTCTCGTCCATGGCTCCTCCTCGTGATAGTGGAATTTCCGCGTCCCGGCGTTGGGGCGCGCCTATTTTGCTATTGTACCACACAAACATGTGTTTCACAAGAGACTTTTCCGAAAAGATTTGTAAAAAATCTGATACAATTGATCTCCCCCACGACTGCTTCCGGCAGACGTGGGGGAGACTGATGAAACCGTTATTTTTCTTTTGCCGCTTCCGGTTCCGATACCGGCTCGTTTGCCATCGGCTCTGTCTGACTACCGTCCGCATCGACAAATTTCCACTGAATGGAGTATGTTTTCCCTATGGCATTACCGATATTTTTTACGTAATTTTCCAACAGCGTCTGCGCTCGCTGCTGCGCGTTGCTCAGGAGAATCCGATCACCTGCCGCTGACTCCTCCATCCTGCTCTGCGCCTCCGCGAAGGCATACCGCTCATCTTCCGCATCCACCTCCGCCGACTTTTTATCGACAATGAATGACTCTTCAGTCAGAGACGCGCTGTCCACTGTGCAATCCAGCACCTTTGCCTCGGGAATGGTAATTGTAACCGTATCCTCCGCGATTTCCATGCTCACCAGCGAGGCGTCAATGCCAAGCGCCTCAATGCCGCTGTATTCAATCCAAAAGTGCTTGTCCTTTTTCCAAAGCAGAAATCCCGACGCATCCTCCTCCTCATATTTGGCAACATTGTGGTAATAGCAGTCCATTACCGCCAATTCGCAGATAGACTTCATTTGAGAGATCTGTGGCTTCATGTCATCAGGGTTCTTTCTCCCGATAGAGCAGGAAGTGCAGGTTGCCAGCAGGATTCCGCTCAAAAACAGACTCGTCAGTTTTTTCATCTCAATCAGCCCTCCCAATCAATATCCAGTGTATACGCAGAGTCCAACTGTTCCATAAACGGCTCGATAAGGGCTCGGACAATATTCTCTGCATTCTGCTTTGCAAGCTCAAAAATCGCCTCTTCCTTTTCACTTTCGCTCTGCGCATCCTCCTCACAGGCTTTGTACGCCTCCTGAGATATGGAAGAACCGTTTTTCTTGTCATTGATAAAGATGTAGTCCAGAGATGTGATATCCACATTTACTTTTGAAATGTGGACTTTTGGAAGATTGACATGGATTATTTTGGCCTCATTATCAATTTCAAAAGCTATTTTCTCAAAGTCGATTCCAGCGTTGACCTTTGCATCGTATGAAACATAGTATTCTATTTTATCCGACTTCTCTTCGTCAGCCACCTCAGCTATGCCGTTATATACGGCAGTAAAGGTTGACAGTTCACTGACATGAACAATCTTTTCCAAGGTCGATACCGTGATGACCTCCCGTTTGGTTCCACGGTTCATGGCCGTATGGAGCACACCCACCGCCAAGATGACAAGAACAATTGCAGCCGCCAAAAATCCCATGATTGGCACGGAAAATCCCAATAGACGCAGGGATTTCCCTTTTAAAAAACTGCCCTTTGCTTTCTTTTCCATTTCTGACTCCTCCTTAATCATGGGAAAATTTTTCCCCGAATTCATCATAGGCCTTGTAATTTTTGCGGCCGGCTCTGCCAGATGCCTAGAGTTTGTTTGAAAAATGACAACACGCCCAAGCGCCGGCCCTTTTGCCGCCCTTGGCCATATTTCCATTTTTCAAACAAGACGTAGTAGTCCACCAAGCCAGGAACTTGCATTTGGCTTGGGCCGGATTCCCGCACGGCGGCGTTGTCCTCCTTGCCTTGCAAAGATCCTCCTCCATGCGCAATTTGCAATTCCAACCATGCAACATATTTCTGCCTTCTCCCAGGGCAACAGCATTTGAAATTCCCAGAAAATTAGCTTGAAATAGTTCTGAAAAATCTGGAGTTTTGAAGACTTTCAGAACTCCGGATTTTCACTTTTCCTACCATTCTGCCCTATGCAGGTCCATCAAAAAACTTTTTCCGGCGTATTGTTCGTCATATCCGAGAATCTGCCCTATTTTCTAAACTTCAAATGCTTTGGCCCTGGCCTTCTCCTATCACAGCTGTGAGAGGAAGCTTGAACGGAAAAATGCGGCGGGGGACCGGCGTCTGCCGGTCCCCCACACCTGTTCAGCGGAAGTTACAGGTTCTTCTCGTAGGACTCGATCATCTTCTTGACCATCTGGCCGCCCACGGAGCCGGCCTCGCGGCTGGTCAGGTCGCCGTTGTAGCCTTCCTTCAGGTTGACGCCCACCTCGGAGGCAGCCTCCATCTTGAACTTATCCATGGCCTCCCGGGCCTCGGGGACGTTGAGCTTGTTGTTGTTCTTGCTAGACATAATTGAATCTCTCCTTTTCATCAAATCATGCGTTTGCGGGTCACTGGGTATCGCGAGCATAGTTTGACTCGAACAAGCGGGAATATGCTGTTTTTTTGGCGGTAATTTTTTCTTGTGCCCGGGGCTTCCCTTTCTCCCCCATCTATGTTACAATAGCACCGCCTTACCGCCGCGCGGCGGAAATTCATCTGGACATGGTCCCGGAAGGAGCCGCTCTCTATGATCAAAGTCACCACCGACAGCACCTGCGACCTGCCGAAAAGGCTGCTGGAGCAATACGATATCACCGTCTTCCCCCTGGGCATCGTCAAGGCCGGGAAGCTCTACCACGACGGGGTGGACATCCGAACGGCGGACATCGCCGCCCACGTGGACGCCGGAGGGGAAATCACCACCACCAACGCCGTCAACCTGGCGGACTACGAGGACGCTTTCCGGGCCTTCTCTGAAAAATACGACGCCGTCATCCACCTCAACATCGGAAGCGGCTTCTCCTGCTGCCACCAGAACGCCAAGCTGGCCGCCGAGGAGGCGCCGGAGGTCTACGTGGTGGACACCGGGAACCTGACCGTGGGCCACGGCATGATGGTTCTGGCCGCGGCGGAGGCCGCCCGGGCGGGGCGGTCCGTCACGGAGATTCTGGACCTGTTGGACGGCATGATTCCCCGGCTGGAGACCAGCTTTGTGCTGGACCGGCTGGACTATATGAAAAAGGGCGGACGCTGCTCCGCCGTCACCGCCCTGGGGGCCAACCTGCTGAAGCTCCACCCCTGCGTGGATGTCATCGACGGCAAAATGTCCGTGACCCGGAAATACCGGGGCAGCATCGCCAAGGTGGTGGCGGACTACGTCCGGGACCGCGTCCAGGGCCGGACCGACCTGGATTTCAGCCGGGTTTTCCTGGTGGACACCTGCCCGGGGGACGAGCTGGCCTCCATCGCCAGGGACATCCTCCGGGAGGACGGCCGCTTCGGCGAGATCATTGAGGCCAAGGCCGGCTGCACCATCTTCTGCCACTGCGGCCCCGGCACCCTGGGGCTCATCCTCCTGAGAAAGTAACGGCAAAACGGAAACGGCGGGCTTTGCCCGCCGTTTTTCACGCCTCCGGCCCTCACGCCAAAAGCGCATTGATCTCCTCAATCTCCAAATCCTGGAGGGCCCAGTTGACCCCGTAGCCCACTACCCGGCTCAGCTCCCGGACCTGCTGGTCCACGTCCCGGGTGGTCACCGTCAAGGGGGCTTTCCCATGGCGGAGGCGGGTCTCGTCCAGCTCGGCGACGCCGGATTCCTCCAGGAGGTCCGCCGCCAGGGTGGCCGCGTCCACCACCGTGGGCACCCCCACGGCGAACACCGGCACTCCCAGGGTCTCCCGGTTCAGCGCCGCGCGGTGGTTCCCCACGCCGGATCCGGGGACGATGCCCGTGTCCGAGAGCTGCACCGTGGCGCACATCCGGTTCACCCGCCGGGCGGCCAGGGCGTCGATGGCGATGACCAGGGCGGGTTTCACCTGCTCCACCAGGCCCCGGACGGCCTCGGCGGATTCGACGCCGGTGGTGCCCAGCACGCCGGACCGGAACACCGCCACGGGGCGGAACCCGGCGAAATGCTTGGGCATGGCGGAAATCAGGTGCCGGGTGACCAGCACGCTGTCCGTCGCCAGAGGACCCACGGCGTCCGGCGTCATGGCGGCGTTCCCCAGGCCCACCACCAGGGCCGGGCCCTCCGGCGGAACCATGGCCTTCAGCTGGGACCCCACCGCCCGGACGGCCCGCTCGAAAAAGTCCGCCTTCCGCTGCCAGAAGCTGGAGAGGTCGACGGTGAGATAGGTTCCCTGGGGCTTCCCCAGGGCCTCCTCCCCCCGCCGCTCCAGGATGTCCACCCGGGTCACCGGATAGCCCTCCTCCTTGGACTTCGTGGCCTTGACGCCGGAGAGCCGGGTGGTCTTCTCCGTGGATTCCTGCCAGAGCTCCCGGGCCTCCAGGGCCAGGTCTGTGCGCTTCGCAAACATAGGGCCGCCTCCCAATCTGAAAATTTCTGGGCTTAGGGTTTGCGGAACGCGGCGGAATATGCGAGGGGCGCGCCGAAAACACAGCGCACCCCTTTGGCGTTTTTCAGCTATGCGGCGGACACGCGCCCCGGCTCAGACCAGGGGCAGGTCCACAATGGAGACGCCCCGGCTCATGGCGTACTGCATGGTGTACTGGGTGCCGCCGGGGGTGCCGTCGAAGGCGGCGATGAGCAGCGCGGCGTGGTCCACCATGTACCGGTCCCGCCGCTGCATGCAGTAGGGCGTGTAGCCGGCGGAGACCACGGTCTCAAAGTCGCAGGCGTCCACCAGCCGCCTGTACCGGGCCCTCTGAGCCGGGGACCAGGCGTCCGCCTGGGTGGGACAGGGAATGGCCGCCTCCACGGTGATGTCCGGGTATCTCTCCCGGAGGGCCAGGACGATTTCGCAGAAATAGAGGTCGCAGCCCAGGGCCATGCCGCAGAGGAAGTGGCGGAAGCCCTCGGCGCAGGCGGCCTCCGCCGCGTCGGCGATGCGCCGTTTCAGGGCCAGGCAGCGGGGATCCTCCTCGCAATAGCCCCAGGGCAGCTTTCCGGGGCGGTGCCCGGTGAAGCAGCAGCTGGTCTCTCTGGTCCGCATGAGGCGCTTCCCCCTTTTGTTCCCGGCGTGATACAGTCATTATAGAACATCCGTTCTTAAATGTAAAGACTTTTCTTTTCCCGGCGGGAGGTGTATAATAGAATCGTTGCGGCCCGCCGCCGCGGAAAGGAGAGACGAACCATGCTCTATTCCACCCTGTGCTATCTGGAGCGGGGAGACGAGTACTTGATGCTCCACCGGGTGAAGAAGGTCCACGACGTGAACCAGGGCAAATGGATCGGCGTGGGGGGCAAGTTCCAGGACGGGGAGAGCCCGGAAGACTGCGTCCTGCGGGAGTGCCTGGAGGAGACGGGGCTGACCCTGACGGACTACCGCTACCGGGGAATCGTCACCTTCGTGTCCGACCAGGCCCCCACGGAGTACATGCACCTCTTCACCGCCTCCGCCTGGACGGGGACGGCCCACCCCTGCGACGAGGGGGAGCTGGCCTGGATTAAAAAGGCGGACCTTTTGTCCCTGCCCCTGTGGGAGGGGGACAGGATTTTCCTCCGGCTTTTGGACGAGGGCGCGCCCTTCTTCTCCCTGAAACTCCGCTACGAGGGGGACCGGCTGGTCTCGGCGGCGCTGAACGGGAAGCCCCTGGACTGAGCGCCCCGGGAGGGGCGGCGGTTTCAGGTCTCCCGGTGCTCCCGGAGGGCGGCCTCCCACTTATCCCGGTCCTCCCCGGTGAGGGGGCGGATTACCCGGCAGGGGTTGCCCCCGGCAATCACCCGGGGCGGGATGTCCCGGTTCACAATGGACCCGGCGGCGATGACCGCCCCCTCCCCGATGGTCACGCCGGGGAGAATCACCGTGTTTCCGCCGATCCAGACGTTGTCCTCAATGGTGACGGGGCGGCCGTACTCCAGGTCCGTGTTCCGCACCTCCGGCGTCAGCGGGTGGTTCACCGTGTAGACGCAGACCTTGGGCCCAAACATGACCCGGTTCCCGATGGTGATGGGGGCGATGTCCAGAAAGATACAGTCGTAGTTGGCAAAGAAGTAGTCCCCCACGGAAATCTGGGTCCCGTAGTCACAGCGGAAATTGGACTCCACCCAGGCGTCCTTCCCAGCGTGGCCAAAGAGCTCCCGGATAGTAGCGTCCCGGCCCTGGAAGTCGTCGGGGGCCAGGGTGTTGAGACGGTAGCACAGCCGCTTGGCCCGCATGCGGGCCTCCGTCAGTTCCGGGTCTGCGGGGTAGTAGAGTTTTCCGGCAAGGCGCTTTTCCTGTTCCGTCATAGGGGGAACCTCCTGTCAAATCGTTTGGGCCATTATAGCAGGGCCGGGGGGCAGGGTCAAGAAGTGCTTGCATTTTCCGGCAGATTTGGTATAGTGGTGGAAGCCAAAAAACGAGCGGAGCCGAAGCTCCGCCCGTTTTGAGGCTAGGATGGTTTTCTCCCGGGAAGACTGCCTTACAGCGTCTCCTTCCGCTTGGGGGAGGTAATGGCCACAGCCCAGGAGGCCACCAGAATCACCGCGCCGACGGCATAGCCGATATAGTAGACGCTCTGTCCCTGGGTCTCGGCGTCCATGGTGAAGAAGTCGCCGATCTGGCCGCCCAGGATGAAGGCCATGGCTACGGGAACAATAAACTTCAGGCAGATGTCCATAAACCGGTTCAGCCAGTGAATCTGCTCCGCGCCGTGGTGAATCTCGTCGGTGATGGGCTTGGTCCGCAGCTCCCAGCCGATCATGACGCTCATAATCAGCGCGCCGGCGGGCATGGCCAGACCCTCGGAGAAGGCGTCCATGAAGTCCAGCCAGCAGTCGTTCCAGGGGCCGATGCCCAGCATCTTCTGGAAGGGGACCGGCACGAACATGGCGTTGCCCATGGCGTCCACATTGCTCCCCAGACCGTCCAGGGCCACAATGGCCGCCTCGATCATCACGGCAACGCACACCCAGAACACGGTCTTGGGCCGGTTGCCCTGCTTGCCCTTGCTCTCCGCGTGGTCCAGCAGGAAGGTGACCACCACCTCGATCAGGGCGATGGCGGAGGAAATGGCGGCCACCAGCACGAACAGGTAGAAAATCACGCCGAACAGGGGGCCGATGGCGCCCATGGCCTGGAACACGTCCTGAAGGGTGATGAACAGCAGCTTGGGGCCGCTGAGAGTGGCGCTGGGACCGTAGGTCGCCACGGCGGCGGGGATGACGGCGATGCCCGCCATAATGGCCACCAAGGTGTCCGCAAAGACCACCACCACGGAGTTCTTCACGATGTTCTGGGATTTCTTCATATAGGAGCCGTAGGTGATGGTGATGCCCATGGCCAGGGACAGGGAGAAGAACATCTGCCCGCCGGCAGTGGCCAGAACAGAGACCAGGCCGGGAGCCTCCGGGATGAAGCCCGCCTCCACCGCGTAGCCGGGGAGGAACATGAACTTCAGGCCCTCCGCCGCGCCGGGCAGGGTGACGGAGCGGATGATGATGATGACCAGCATCACGAA
>CAJUJW010000092.1 GCA_910586735.1 uncultured Oscillibacter sp.
CCTGCTTCTCCGTGAACAATATGCTCCGGGCGGAGTGCTACAAGCAGCGCATGGAAAAGGGCCTGAGCTTCCTGGAGTTCAACTATATGATCATGCAGTCCTACGACTTCTACCACATGTTCCAGACCCTGGGCTGCAACATGCAGTTTGGCGGAGACGACCAGTGGAGCAACATGCTGGGCGGCACGGAACTGATCCGTCGGAAGCTGGGCAAGGACGCCTACGCCATGACCATCACCCTGCTGATGAACTCCGAGGGCAAAAAAATGGGCAAGACCGCCAAGGGCGCCGTCTGGCTGGACCCCAACAAGACCACCCCCTTCGAGTTCTACCAGTACTGGCGGAACGTGGGGGACGCGGACGTGCTCAAGTGCATCCGCATGCTGACCTTCCTGCCCCTGGAGGAAATCGACGCCATGGACAAGTGGGAGGGCAGCCAGCTGAACCAGGCCAAGGAGATTCTGGCCTATGAGCTGACCAAGCTGATCCACGGCGAGGCGGAGGCCCAAAAGGCCCAGGAGACCGCCCGGGGCCTCTTCTCCGGCGCGGGCTCCGCAGAGCACATGCCCTCTACCGAGCTGCCCGCCGTCCAATTTGAGAACGGAAAAATCAACGCCGTTGCTCTGCTGGTGGCCTGCGGCCTGTGCCCCTCCAACGGGGAGGCCCGGCGGCTCATCCAGCAGGGGGGCATGATGGTGAACGACCAAAAGGTGACGGACATCGCCGCCGCCTTCGACCAGGCGGACTTCCTGGGAGAGGGCGTCATCATCAAAAAGGGCAAAAAGGTGTTCCACCGGGCCTTTATCCGGTGACGAATCAAGAGAGGGCGGAAGCCCTCTCTTTTCATGACTGCTCTAAGATTAAACAAAACTCAGCTTTTGTGCAATTAAAAAATTTTTCAGCATGTGGGATTATTTGGTCCTCCGCCGGGTATTGCTGTCGAAAGGACCTTTCAAGGAGAGCTGCCTATGCTGACAGAACAACAATTCACGGACGCCGCCCAGCGGTATTTGGACATGGTTTACCGAATCGCTCTGAACTGGTTCCGAAACCCCGCCGACGCGGAGGACGCGGCCCAGAACGCTATGCTGCGGCTCTGGCGGACGGACACGGACTTTCAGGGGGAGGACCATCTGCGCCATTGGCTGGTGCGGGTGGCACTGAACGAGTGCAAGCGGATGAGCGCGCACCCTTGGCGCAAGCGCACGGTACCTCTGTCGGAGTGCCCGGAACCGGTGTTCTCCGACCCAGGCCGGCAGACGCTTTATCAGGAGGTCATGGAGCTGCCCGCCAAGTACCGCGTCCCGCTGTACCTCTACTACTACGAGGGCTACAAGGTGGACGAGGTGGGAGAGCTGCTGGGGCTGAACCCGTCCACGGTCCAGACCCGGCTGGCCCGGGCCAGGGCGAAACTGAAAATTCAATTAGAGGAGGTGTGAGCCTTGAAAGCATCGTATCAGGAAATGTTTGACGAGGTCCGCGCCTCCGGGAGACTGAAAGAGGAGGTCATGAACATGACAAAGCAGGAGAGGACCCAGGTCGTCAAGAAAGTATCCGTATCCTTCATCATCGCGGCGGCGCTGGCCGTCATTCTGGCCGGGACGGCCCTGGCGGCGGCCATCGGCGTGCCGGAGACCTTGCAGGAGTGGTTTAACCAGCAGTGGACCGAGGCCGGGGGCCAGGAGGAGATGCCCAAGGAACAGGCGGCGGTCATCGAGAGCCTGGTCCAGCCGGTGGGGGCCACGACTACAGACAACGGTATTACCGTGACCTTGGATTCCGTCACCCCCGGAGAAAATGTCCTGTGGATTATGCTGAAGTTCAAGGGGGAGAAGCTGGTGGACCGCTGGGATTTCCGGGGCGCAGATCTTGTTGGCGGACCCATGGAAAAGGAAGTGATCGACGGTCCTGCCCTTCATGGTATGTTGGCCAGAGATGTCGGCGTCCTGGAGGATGGGACGCAGGTCCAGCTTTGGATGTGGCAGGCCCCGACCGGCGTCAATTTCCTGGAGGGCGGCGAGATGGAACTTCGTCTTGACGGCATCGTACTGCTTGGAAAAGCGCCGGAACCGGGAAAAGAGGGGTCAAGGCGCTTTGAGGAGCTGGAGGGAACGTGGAATCTGCCCTTTACGCTGAAACCTGTGAAGGACCAAGCGGCCCTAGCGGCGAAGATTGCCCGCGTGAACGGCATACGCACCGAATCGAAAGTGGTTGCCGGCAAGGAGGTCATAAGTGAAAGCAAAAAGCCTTTCACAATCCAGGACATCCGGGTGACATCCACGGGTTACAGCTTTATTCGGCCCAAGGACGCCACGCCGGAATACTGGATTGACGCTCCGGTTCTACAAATGGCGGGTGGCGTAACGGTTAATGGATATTACGCAGGGTCCATTGTCGCAGAGGACCCGTCGGAACGGAAGGACAAAGAAGTGCATGGTTACTGGGAGTTTCCCGTTGACCTCTCCAAGGTAGAGTCCATCCGCTTCGGCGACGTGGTAATTCCGCTGGAAAAGCCGAAAAAGTGAATTGTGCCAGAAGAAGCGCCTGTCGTTCGACAGGCGCTTCTCTCACATCTCCCGCTGATACCGCACCACCAGATAGACCTCCAGTGCGCTTTTGGAAACAAAGACCGCGATTGCCGCCAGAGTTACCCAAAGGGGCGCGTCAAACCCCAGAGACACCCAAGACGCCACGATGACGGCCCATTGCAGCACGTCCCCGGACAGGGCCTTGGCCCGGCGGCGGATGGCCACGTTCCGCTCGTCGTTGACCTCGATCTCCTTCCTCCGGGCCTGGGCCGGATCCTTCTGGTCCAGATGCAGCATCAAAAGCTGTGTCAGTCCGATAGCGGCCATGCCGCTGCCGGACCCCATCAGCGTGCCGCCCACGCTGCCGGGAAGGTCCAGCCTCCACGCAATCAGCGACACCCCGGCAAGGCACAGCCCCACAATGATAAACGCGATGTACAGCGTCTTTTTTCCCTTCATGACAGTTCCTCCTCATAGATGAAAATCTCCTCAATGGGCACCCCGAAGTACCGGGACAGCTTGAACGCCAGCAGGATGGACGGGTTGTACCGCCCGTTCTCCAGGGACCCGATGGTCTGCCGGGAGACCTCCAGCGCCTCCGCCAGCTCCTCCTGCCGCAGGCCCCGGGCCTTCCGCAGCTCTTCCAGCCGGTTTTTCATACGCAGCCTCCTTTCCGGCTTTATGGAAAGTGCGCTTTCCATCTTCAAGATACCACACCTATAGCAAAATGTCAAGCGCGCTTTCCATAAATTTTTTGGACAAACCCGGCATAGAGTGGGACGGGCCCTCATAGAGTGGAGTAACCAAAGAAAGGGGGGACCTCCCTTGCAGAAAAACGAGCTTGTTGTCCGCTATGAACAGGCCGCCGCCATCCTGCCCAGCCGCCTGCGCAAGGCGGCGCTGGACCTCACCGAGGAGGAGAAGGCCCAGGCGGAGGAGATCCGCCTCCGGGCGGGGCGGCCGCTGAGCGTGCTTTTGCCCTCGGGAGAGCGGCCGCTGGAGATCACCGTGGAGCCGGAGGAGCTGGAGACCCTGTGCGACCTGGCCACGGAGTTCTCCCGCTACGCCGCGTCGGAGACCATCCGGGAGGGCTTTCTCCCCGTCCGGGGAGGCTTCCGGGTGGGGCTGTGCGGCACGGCGGTGATGAAGGAGGGGGCCAACACGAACCTGAAAAACCTCTCCTCGGCGGTGGTCCGCGTGGCCAGGGAGCGGAAGGGCGTGGCCTCCGATATCGCCCCCAGGCTGTTCCGGGACGGCGGTTTCCAGAATACGCTGGTTCTGTCCCCGCCGGGGGGCGGGAAGACCACCCTGCTGCGGGACCTGATCCGCTGCCTCTCCGGGGGCGAGGGGGGCTGCCCGCCCCAGAGGGTGGCCCTGATTGACGAGCGGGGGGAGGTGGCGGTGGTCCACCGGGGTGTGCCCCAGATGGACGTGGGGCCCCGGACCGACGTGCTGGACGCCTGCCCCAAGGCCCTGGGAATCCCCATTGTCCTGCGGGCCATGAACCCCCAGATCATTGCTGTGGACGAGATCACCGTCCGGGAGGACCTGCGGGCCATGAACCTGGCGGCGGGCTGCGGCGTGGGTCTGCTGGCCACCATCCACGCCGCCGATGTCCCGGAACTGCTGCGCAGGCCCCTTTACCGGGAACTGCTGGAGAACCAGGTGTTCCGCCTGGCGGTCCGCATCCTGCGGGACGAAAGGGGACGGGCCTACGCCCTGGAGAAGCTGCCATGCTGAAACTGCTGGGAAGCCTGTGCGTGGCCTCCGGGGGCGCGCTGGCCTGGGCCATACAGCGGGCCGAGGGCCGCCGGAGGCGGGAGACGCTGGCGGACCTCCAGCGGGCCTTCCGGCGGATGGGGGAGGAGATCCGCGTGACCCGGACGCCCATGCCGGCACTGCTGAATGCCCTGGCGTCGGACTGCGGCGGGCCCGCCGCCGCCTTTTTCACCGCCGTTTCCCAGGCCGCCGGAGCGGGGGAGAGCCTCTCCAGGGTCTGGCGGGAACAGGCGGAGGCCCTGCCCCTGAACGCAGGGGACAGACAGGCCGTGTCCGCCCTGGCCGGGGACCTGAAAGGCGACGAGGAGAGCGCCTGTAAAGGGATTTCCCATGTCGTCTACACGCTGGCGAACAGCGCCGGGGAGGCGGAACGAAAGCGCCCGGAGGAGGAGAAACGGGCCGCCGCGCTGTGGTTTTCCGCCTCGGCGCTGCTGGTGATTTTATTGATTTGAGGAGCGAGCGCATGGATGTGGATTTGATTTTCAAAATCGCCGCCATCGGCATTCTGGTGGCGGTGCTGAACCAGCTCCTGGTTCGCTCCGGCCGGGAGGAGCAGGCCATGATGACGACTCTGGCGGGGCTGGTGGTGGTCTTGATGATGATGGTCCGGGAGATCAGCGAGCTGTTCAATCTCATCAAGACCCTGTTCAACTTTTAGCCGTGGAGCTGTCCATTCAGGCGGCGGGGCTGTGCGTCGTGGCGGCGCTTTTGGCCCTGGTGGTGCGGAAGGGAAGCCCGGAGTCCGCGCTGCTTCTGGCCCTGGGGGCCACGGCGGCGGTGCTCCTCTCCCTGGCGGGGAGTCTGGAACTGCTGATGGGTTTTCTGGGGGAACTGGTGGAGGAGAGCGGACTGTCCCGGGAGCTGTTCATCCCCCTGTATAAGACGGTGGGCATCGCCCTGGTTGTGAAGCTGGGGGGCGGCCTCTGCCGGGACGCCGGGGAATCGGCCCTGGCCTCGGTGGTGGAGACGGCGGGGGCGGTCTGCGCCCTGATCGCCGCCCTGCCCCTGCTGCGGGCGGTGCTGGCCCTTTTGTTGGAGCTGATGCGATGAAAAAATGGATCTGTCTGCTGTTCCTCCTCCTGGCCCTGACGGTGGAGGCCCGGGCGGCGGAGCTGCCGGGAGAGCTGGCGGACGCGGCGCCGGAGGCGGCGGGGGACATGCTGGACATCAAGGACCTCTCGGGCCCGGAGGGATTTTCCCAGGGCCTGGCGGGCATCGCCCGGCGTCTGGCGGGGGAGGCGAAGGCCGTCCTGCGCCAGCGCCTCCGGGGGGCGGCGTCCATCCTGCTGGTGGCGGTGGCCTGCGGCGCGGTGGACGGCTTCGCCCGGGGGACCGGGGAGGGGAAGGCGGCGGCATTCCTGCCCATGGCCGGGGCCCTGGCCGTCACACTGCTGACGGCGGGGAGTCTGGAGGACCTCATCGGCCTGGGGGCGGAGACCATCCGGGAGATGAACGTCTTCTCCAAGGCCCTGCTGCCCACGCTGGCGGCGGCCACGGCGGCCTCCGGCGCGGTGACGACGGCCACCTTTCAGCAGGTGACCACCGTGTTCCTGACGGACCTTCTGATGGAGCTCATCGACGGACTGCTGATTCCCCTGGTGTATCTGTACATCGGGGCCCTGGCGGCGGGGGCCTGCCTGCCGGAGAACCGGCTGGGGGCCGTGGCCGAGGCTTTGAAGAAGATCATCACCTGGGCGCTGACCTCGTCCCTTCTGCTGTTTACGGTGTACCTCTCCGCCGTGCGGGTGGTGGCCGGGGCGGCGGACGGGGCCTCCGTGAAGGTGGCCAAGGCGGCCATCTCCGGCGCGGTGCCGGTGGTGGGGGGCATCATCGCCGAGGCGGCGGAGACCGTCCTGGCCGGGGCGGGGATGCTGAAAAACACCATCGGCATCTTCGGCATGCTGGCCATTCTGGCGGCCTGCGCCTACCCGTTCCTGCAACTGGGGGTCCAATACCTGCTGTACAAGCTGTCCGCCTTCCTGGCGGCGGCGGTGGGGGCCCCGGAGCTGTGCAAGCTCATCGACGGCCTGGGCGGGGCCTTCGGCCTGGTGCTGGGCATGACGGGCAGCTGCGCCCTGCTCCTGCTGGTGTCGGTGCTCAGCTCCGTGGCGGCGGTGACGCCATGATCGCCGCGGTGAGAAGCTGGCTCACCTCCATCGCGGCGGTGACGCTGATGCTGACCGTGGTCCAGACCCTGGTGCCGGAAGGGACCATCAAGAAGATCGCCGGGTTCACCGGGGGGCTGCTTCTGCTGGCGGCCCTGCTCCAGCCGGCGCTGAAGACGGACCTAGGGCGGCTGCGGCTGGACTTCTCCGACTATGAGAAGGCCATTGAGACAAGGGCGGAGGAGCTGGACGCCGCCGGAAAAGATGAGCTGGCGTTTATCATAGCCGGGCGGACGGCGGCATATATATCGGACAAAGCGGACGCGCTGGGTCTCAGAGTGGCGGCGCGGGTGGAGACAGAGCCGGGAGCGGACGGGGAGACGCCCCTTCCGGCCTCCGTGGACCTGACGGGCCCCTACTCCCGGGAGCTGGCGGATTGGATCGCCGTGGAGCTTGGAATTCCAGCGGAGAGGCAGGTTTGGCATGAAGGAAAAAACTGAAGGAGCGCGAAAGATATGGGACAAATACAAGTACGCGGCGCTGGTGGCGCTGATCGGGGCGGGGCTCCTGCTGTGGCCGGCCCTTGGGGACGGGGAGACCGGCGCACCCCGGAAGCCCGCCCAGGCCGCCGGGGGCGGCTGGAACCTCCAGACCATCCAGACGGAGATGGAGGACATCCTGGGGGCCATGGACGGCGTGGGCCAGGTGAAGGTGATGCTGACGGTGGAGTCCGACGGGGAGCGCCAGCTGGCCCAGGACACGGAGCTCAGCTACAGCGGGGACACCGCCGCCCCGGAGGACTATTCCCGGAAATCGGAGACGGTCCGCTTGGACGGCTCCTCCGGCGACGAGGCGGTGGTGGTGCGGACCACGTATCCCACCTATCGGGGGGCCCTGGTGGTGTGCCAGGGCGGCGGCAGCGCGGAGGTACGCCTGGCGGTGACGGGGGCGGTGGCGGCCCTCACCGGGCTGCCCACGGATCGGGTCACGGTGGCAAAATGGCAGTGATTATTTGGAGGAGGAAAGGGTCTATGAGCGCGAGATGGAAGCGGAACGCCGTGGTGGCGGTGATGGCGGTGCTGGTTTGCTCGGCAGTGGCGCTGAACTGGCTGTACACCGGCCGGGAGGTGCAGGACGCCTCCGGCAAGCTCCTGGGGGAGGCCCAGCTGGTCTCCGGCCAGGGGACGGGGGACGAAAAGGGCGAGAAAGCCGGCAAGGACGAAGCCTCCGGCAAGAAGGGGGAGGCCGGCCAGGAGGACCCCGGAACATCGGAGGAGACCGGGGCCCCGCCGGACGAGGGGATGATCTACACCGGGTCGGACTACTTCGCCTCCGCCCGGCTGACCCGGCAGCAGGCCAGGGACAACGCCATCTCCCTGCTCCAGGAGGCGGCGGAACAGGAGAACGCCGACGCGAGCGTTGCCAACGAGGCTTCCCAGGGCATCCAGGTTCTGGCATCCTACACCCTGGCGGAGGCCCAGATTGAGAACCTGGTCACCGCCAAGGGCTACGCGGACTGCGTGGCTTTCATGGGGGACGAGAGCGTCAGCGTGGTGGTGTCCACCAAGAGCGGGGACCTGACCGCCGAGGACGTGGCGAAAATCACCGACATCACCATGACGGAGACGGGCTCCCCGGCGGGGGGGATCAAGATCATGGCGGCAAATTAGTGGTTGTAATTTCCCGGGGAGTATGGTATACTCTTAGGGTGTGATCTCAGCGGAAACCCCGCCGGGATATCCGTTTCACGAAGGAAGGAATGAGGTACGCTATGGCCGACAGCAAGGAATATATGACTCTGCCGGAGGAAAATGGCAGCATCAACATCTCGGAGGAGGTCATCGCCGCCATCGCCGTGGGCGCGGTCC
>CAJUJW010000093.1 GCA_910586735.1 uncultured Oscillibacter sp.
CATGGGCGGCCGCCTGCGGCTCATCTGCCAGGATATCCACTGCGTCAAGCCCATCCTGCCCATGCCCAATCTGCCTGTTGCGCGGGTCATGTGGCAGGCGGAACCCAGCCTGACCACCGGCGTGGAGTGCTGGATCACCGCCGGAGGAACTCACCACACGGTCCTCAGCTACGACGTGACGGCGGAACAGATGAAGGACTGGGCCGCTATGCTGGATATCGAGTTTGTCCACATCACCAAGGACACCACGGTGGAGAGCCTGGAGCACGACCTGTTCCTCTCTGACCTGGCCTGGAAATTGAAATAACCCGCGATTTCAAATAACGCACACCGTAGGGGCCGCCGCCCTCGGCGGCCCGCTTCCCCGTGACTGCCTGAGCCGCCGGGGACGGGCCGCCGAGGGCGGCGGCCCCTACAGGAGTATGTGAGGTAAGATATCATGTTGGAAGAATTGAAAAAACAGGTCTGCGAGGCAAACCTGCTGCTGCCTAAATACGGCATGGTCACTTTCACCTGGGGCAACGTCTCCGGCATCGACCGGGAACAGGGCCTCATGGTTATCAAGCCCTCCGGCGTGGAATACGACGACATGAAGCCGGAGGACATGGTGGTGGTGCGCCTGGAGACTGGAGAGCGGGTAGAGGGCCGCTACAAGCCCTCCAGTGACACGGACACCCACCTGGCGCTGTACAAGGCTTTCCCGGCTCTGGGGGGCATCGTCCACACGCATAGCCGTTGGGCCACCTCCTTCGCCCAAGCGGGGAAAGGCGTCCCGGCCCAAGGAACCACCCAGGGGGATTACTTCTACGGCGAAATCCCCTGCACCCGGAAGATGACGCCGGAGGAAATCGCCGGAAGCTACGAGCTGGAGACGGGCAATGTCATCATCGAGACCTTCCGGGAGCGGAAGATCGACCCGGCCCAGGTTCCGGCGGTGCTGGTCCACAGCCACGGCCCCTTCGCCTGGGGCACGGACCCCTTCAACGCGGTCCACAACGCCGTGGTGCTGGAGGAGTGCGCCTTTATGGATTTCCACGCCATGCAGCTGACCCCCGGCCTGGGGGCCATGCAGCAGGAGCTGCTGGATAAGCATTACCTCCGTAAACACGGCCCAGGGGCTTATTACGGCCAGGGCTGACAGGTAGGCTAGTCTGCCATAGAAGGCGGTAGACCAGCCAGCCCCGCAATCGTCAAGTAAGCGGCAGCGAAAAGAGAAGGAAGTCGATTCGACAACCACCACCCCCCGCCCGCACCACGCCGCGGCCCGAATACATTCGTAAAAGACGGAGGCACGCCCAGCGCGTCCCTCCGTCTTTCGTCCCCCCCGCAGGGGCCGTACTTCTTTTTCTCTCTTCCACCGTGCACCCCCCATTCTCTCTTTTCTTCTGGAAGAAAAAGAGAGAATGGGGGGTGCAAAGGACCAGCCGTCTTCATGGCTGTATGGAACTGGAGAAGTATTTCTCCCGAAACGGCACCCCCTCCACCACAAATTCCCTTCCCCGGAGATAGTTCAAAACCCCCGCGTCAGTGGGCATCGTAAACGCCAGTTTATAGGCGTACAGCGCCTGCCGGGTTTCCCGGTACTTCCGGTTCACGGCGCCGTCGCCGTATTTCCCGTCCCCCAGCAGGGGACACCCAATCTCCGCCATGGAAACCCGGATCTGATGCGTCCGCCCTGTCAGCAGACGGCACTCCACCAGGGACAATTCCCCCCGTGTCTCCAGGGTCTTGTACAGCGTGGCGGCGCTCTTCCCGCCGGGGACCGGGCGGCGGTAAAAGGCCACCTGCTTTTTCGCCTCGTCCTTTAACAGGAAGCCCTCAATCTTCCCCTCAGCGGGCCGGGGCCGCCCCACGGTGACGCAGAGGTAGGACTTCTCCAGCTCGTGGGCCCGGATTTTCTCGTTGATAATCCGCAGGGTCTCGGCGTTTTTGGCGGCGATGACAATTCCCCCCGTGTTCCGGTCGATGCGGTTGCACAGCGCCGGGGCAAAGGCGTTCTCGTCCCTGGGGCTCCACTCCCGCTTCTGGTACAGGTACGCCTGGATGTGGTTGATGAGGGTATTCACCTTTTCCGTCTCGTCGGCGTGGACCACCAGGCCGGGCCGCTTGTCCACAAGGAGGAGGTTCTCGTCCTCGTAGACGACGCTCAGCCGGGGCTGGAAGATGGAGAGGAAGAGATTTTCCTCCCGGGGCTTGTCAAAGAACTCGTCGTTGATGTATAATTGAAGAACATCCCCCGCCTGGAGGCGGGCGTCCCGCTTGGAGCCCTTCCCATTGACCTTCACCCGCTTGAGGCGGATGTACTTTTGCAGCAGGGCGGGGGGGAGAAGGGGCAGATTCTTGGCGACAAAGCGGTCCAGCCGCTGTCCGGCGTCGTTTTTTCCGATGGTGAGTTCCCGCATGGCGGACCTCCTGAGGGTGTTTTTTTCATCATACCCGTTTCGGGGAAGAATGTAAAGGAGGAAAGCGGAGATGGCGGCGGAGTTTTTCGGCGCGGCTTTCCCCTGGATTGCCCTGGGGCTGCTGGTTGGAATCGTCTGCGGGGTTTTCCGCGGAAGACGGTAAGGAGGAGACGAGGGATGTCAACGTTTTGGATTTTGCCGGCGCTGGTGCTGGCGGCCGCCGGGTGCGTGTGGCTGGCGGTCAGGGGAGGAAACGCCGTGAAGCGGATCGCGGGCATGCTGGCGGAGTTCATGATTCTGTGGTATTTAGGGGCGATGGCGAATTTCTTCCCCTTCATGGGGGATGACTTCGGCGTCCGGGCCGCCGGGTACACGGGCTTGCTGATCTGCCTGAACCTGGGGCTGTGCGCCGGGTGGATCGTGGAGGAGCTGCGCAAAACCGGGAGGGGGAAGGAGGACGCGCCATGAGGGAAGTAAACGCCGAGGCCCTGCTGTCCGCCATTCAGGACGGGAAGCCCTGGCTGAAGCGGTTCACCGGGAAAGCCTATGACCAGGCTTTTCAGGAGTACCGGGCCAGGTACGCCCCCCTGTTCCGGGAGGCCGCCCTGGCCGACGGGGCGGAGGGCATCGAGGCCCTGACGGAGGTACTGCTGGACGGCCTGGCGGAGGGCTGGAGGCGCCAGAAGCCCTGGAACCGCTCTCTGGTGCAGATGGAGGACAAGCAGATGATTGTCTGCTTCCTGGGCCCCATGCTGATGGAGGACCCGGTCTGCGCCCCGCTGGAGGAAAAGCTCCGGGAGGGCTGGGCGGCCCGGTGGCCCAAGGAGGCCTATCAGTCCGCCCCCAGGGAGAAAATCCGCAAGGGTTTCCGGCCCACCTTCATGGGAATCACCCTGCCCTTCGGGGGGCAGGAGGACGAGGAATAAAAAAGAAGGCAAAAAACGAAAAAATTGTTTGACATTGGCGGGACCATCCTTTATAATACGTAAGGTATCGTTGCGAGGTAACAGAATGGTAATTGATGTAAGGCCCATACTGCATACCCCCGGAAAGCGGCTGGAGTTCCGGTTTGACCTGGACCTGTCCGATTTGGAGTTTGACGGCCGCAGGCCCGTCAGCCGCCCGGTAGCGGTGGCGGGGGAGGTCCGCAACACGGCGGATCTGCTGGAGCTGGAGCTGACGGCCCGGACCACGCTGGACGCGGTCTGCGACCGGTGCGGCAAGGCGTTCCTCCAGGACAAGGAGATTGCTTACGGCTGCATGCTGGCGGAGGAGCTCCAGAACGGGGAAAGCGACGAGATCGTCCTGCTGGAGGACGGAAGGGCGGACGCGGGCGACTTGGCCCGGACGGCTTTCATCCTGGGCATGGACAGCAAAACACTGTGTTCGGAAGATTGCAAGGGACTGTGCCCCCGGTGCGGCGCGGATCTGAATCTCGGCCCCTGCTCCTGCGGGAGGGAGCCGGACCCCCGGCTGGCGGCCCTGGCAAGCCTTTTGGATAAGAAATAACGAGAAGCGCTCCGCGCCTTTTTGTATGAGTAGGAGGTGTCATAATGGCAGTACCCAAGGGTAAAGTATCCAAAGCGAGAAGGGACAAGCGGCGTAGCTCCCACTGGAAGCTGGCGGCCCCCAATCTGGTGGTGTGCCCCAAATGCGGTGCGATGCACCTGCCCCACAGAATGTGCCAGGAGTGCGGTACTTACAACGGCCGGGAGATCAAGGTCGTGAAGTCCGTCGTCTCGAAGTAAGTTCTGTCGGATCAAGAGAGAGGAGCTGGGCTCCTCTCTTTTTTTGTAAGAGGAAAGGAGCGTGTCCCATGCGTTCTGCAAAGCGCCCCAGGAGGCCGGTCCACCGCTACCGGTCCCTGCTGTTCCCCGGAATCGCCCTGCTGGCGGTGTTCCTGTTCTGGGCGGCCTTTGACCCTTCGGAACAGCCGAAGGGGGAGACAGAGCTGTTCGAGTACGGCGGCTTGAGGATTGAAATCTCCAACGTCCGGGAAGTCGGGCGGGACTTCAGCAACGACGGCGGCCCGGAACTCTGGGAGTACCCGGTCTACACGGTCTATCCCGGCGCAGCGGCCACGGTGCTGGAGGAGGATATGCTCCAGCAGCCCGGCGGCGCGCCGCTCCCGCGGTGGTTCTTCTACCTGGAGCCGGGAGACCGGCGGCTGGATGTCGCAGACGGTATGGAGCCGGTCGCGCTTACCCCGGAGGTGGTGGGAATGGTCAACGGAGACGGCGGTCCGTGGCTGGCGCGCTTTGAGATTTGGGAAGAGGACAATTGAACCGGCAGAAGCGGAGTAGGGGCGGACCTGCGTGTCCGCCCTTCTCCCCAAGCCCCGGTACTTCCTATAGAAGGGCGGACACATAGGTCCGCCCCTACTTTTTTTATTTTCCCTCTTGACAAACGGCCCACAAGCGTCTATAGTGTGCTTAACGAACCAGTACGCACGGTACGAACATTACAAGGAGGTGATCCTATCGACATTCTCATCAGCAACAGCAGCGGGCGGCCCATCTACGAACAGATCTGCCAGCAGGTCAAGGCGCAGATCATGGATGGGACCCTGACCGCCGGGGAGGCGCTGCCCTCTATGCGGGCTCTGGCCAAGGAGCTGCACCTCAGCGTCATCACGGTCCAGCGGGCCTATGAGGACCTGACCCGGGACGGCTTCATTGAGACCGTCTCCGGCAAGGGCAGCTTCGTGGCGGCCCAGAACAAGGAGTTCATCCGGGAGGAGCGCCTCCGGGAGGCGGAGGGCCTCCTCCAGCGAGTGGCGGAGCTGGGCCGGTCCAGCGGCATTCCGCTGGAAAAACTGACGGGCATTCTGGCCCTATTTTACGAAGAAGGAGATTGACCATGGAAAACAACATTCTGGTCCGGGACCTGACCAAGCGCTTCCCGGACTTCACCCTGGACCGCGTGTCCTTCCAGGTGCCCAAGGGCCGCATCGTGGGCTTCATCGGGGAGAACGGCGCGGGGAAAAGCACCACCATCAACCTGATTTTGAACGAGCTGAAGCGGGACGGCGGAACCGTGGAAGTCCTGGGCCGGGACCCGGCGGACCCCGCCGTCCGGGCGGAGGTGGGCGTGGTCTTCGACGCCTGCAACTTCCCGGAGGTCTTCACGCCTCTGGATGTGGAAAAGGTCCTCTCCGGGGTCTATCCCGCCTGGGACGGGGAGGCGTACCGGACATATCTCAAGCGCTTCACCCTGCCGGAGCGGAAGCGGGTTAAGACCTTCTCCAAGGGCATGAAGATGAAGCTGTCCATCTCCGCCGCCCTGGCCCACCGGCCCAGGCTGCTGGTTTTGGACGAGGCCACGGCGGGCCTGGACCCGGTGATCCGGGACGAGATACTGGACCTGCTCCTGGACTTCATCCAGGACGAGGAGCGCTCCGTCTTCTTCTCCTCCCACATCACCTCGGACATCCAGAAGATCGCCGACTACGTGGTGCTGATTCACCAGGGGAGAATCGTCTTCGAGGAGGAGAAGGACGCGCTCCTGGACAACTACGGCGTCCTCCGCTGCGCCAGGAGCACGGCGGTGGAGCCCGAGGACTACATCGTCCGCCGGGAGACCGGGGTCAGCGCGGAGTATCTGGTCCGGGACCGCTCCGCCGCCGGAAAGAAGTATCCCAAGGCCGTGGCGGACGCCGCGTCCCTGGAGGACATCATGCTGTTTTATATCAAGGGGGAAGCGTCATGCGAGGAATGATTTACAAGGACCTGTGCCTGTTTTTCAAGGGGTTCGACAAAGTGGTCCTGGCGGTGCTGGGGGGAATCCTGGCCGTGTTTTGGTTCGAGAGCGGCGCTTACGCCGGAATGCTGTTCTCGTTTGCCCTGGATATGATGGTGGGCGTACTGCACCTCACAGCCCTGGAGAAGGAGGAGAAGACGGCCTGGAGGAGCTATCAGCGGACCATGCCGGTGGGCGTGGGGAAGGTGATGGCGGGGAAGTACGCCGCTTTGCTGCTGACGGTGCCGGTCAGCGTGGCGGGGGCCGTGGTATCGAATCTGGCGTCCTTCGCCGTGTATGGGACCTTTTTGCCGGAGGCGCTGGAACTGTCCGTAGCGGCGGCTGTCATCGTTCCCCCGGTCTTCGCAATGTTCAGCCTGCCTTTTTACTACTGGTTTGGAAACCAGATTGCCCAGTTTACCAGTTTTCCCCTGGCCTTCCTGCTGTTTTTCGCCATCAAGAATTTTGAGGACGGCAAGTGGGCCGTGGCGGACCTGGAGGGCCTGGTGAGCCTGGCGGGGGACCCCGGCTTCCTCCTGCTGATGGGGGCGCTGGCCCTAGCGGGGATGTTCCTTCTCTCCCTGGCCCTCAGCGCTGCCGGGTACCGCTGGGGGAGGCGTTGAGATTAGGCGGAGGCGCTTGCCTCCGCCTTTTCCCATTCCCGGAAAGATTTCCCTTGCGCCTTTGGCCCATCCCGGTTATAATGAAACTGGATTTATATGTTTCAAAAAAACAAGGCGGCGCGCGCCGCCGGGAGGGAGCCCCCTTATGCCAAAGCCTATCATCGCCATCGTGGGCCGCCCCAACGTGGGCAAGTCCATGCTGTTCAATAAAATCATCGGGAAACGCCTGTCCATCGTGGAGGACACCCCCGGCGTCACCCGGGACCGCATCTACGGGGAGTCCGACTGGTGCGGCCGGGCCTTCACCCTGGTGGACACCGGCGGCATCGAGCCCCGGACGGACAGCCAGATTCTGGAGTTCATGCGGGACCAGGCCCAAACCGCCATCGAGACCGCCACGGTGATTGTCTTTTTGACGGATATTCGGACAGGCCTCACCGCCTCGGACCAGGAGGTGGCCGCCATGCTGCTGCGCAGCGGGAAGCCCATCGTCCTGGCGGTGAACAAGATGGACTCCACCGGGGCCCCGGACCCGGATTTCTACGAGTTCTACAACCTGGGGCTGGGGGACCCCATCGCCGTCTCCGCCGTCCACGGCCACGGCACCGGGGATTTGCTGGACGCCTGCCTCCAGTATTTCCCGCCGGAGGATGAGGAGGAGGAAGAGGACGACGCCATCAAGGTGGCGGTCATCGGAAAGCCCAACGCGGGGAAGTCCTCCCTGGTGAACAAAATTCTGGGGGAGGAGCGGGTGATTGTCTCCGACGTGGCGGGCACCACACGGGACGCCATCGATTCCCGCTTTGAGAACGACAAGGGTAAATTCGTCTTCATCGACACGGCGGGCCTCCGGCGGAAAAGCAAGGTGGAGGAGGCCATCGAGAAGTACAGCGTCCTCCGGGCCACCATGGCCATTGAGCGGGCGGACGTGTGCATCATCATGATCGACGCCACGGAGGGGGTCACGGAACAGGACACCAAGGTGGCGGGCCTGGCCCACGAGGCGGGGAAGGCCAGCATCATTGTGGTGAACAAATGGGACCTGGTGGAGAAGGACGGGAAGACCATGGACCGCATGCGCAAGGAGGTCCAGGAGGGCCTGAGCTTCATGACCTACGCCCCCATCCTCTTCATCTCCGCCAAGACCGGCCAGCGGGTAGACAGGCTCTTTGAGCTCATCGACTACGTGTCCAACCAGGCGGCCACCCGGATTACCACGGGTATGCTGAACGACGTGCTGGCGGACGCCCAGACCAGGGTCCAGCCCCCCACGGACAAGGGCCGGCGGCTGAAAATCTACTATATGACCCAGGTGGGC
>CAJUJW010000094.1 GCA_910586735.1 uncultured Oscillibacter sp.
GGCAGCATCAACATCTCGGAGGAGGTCATCGCCGCCATCGCCGTGGGCGCGGTCCGGGAGGTGGAGGGCGTCTCCGGGATGATGACCAATCTGGGCGGCAGCGTCAGCGACCTGGTGAACAACCGGAAAAACGCCCAGAAGGGCGTCCGGGGCGTGAAGATCGACATGTCCGGCGCGGCGCTGGTTCTGGACCTGTATCTGACCGTCCAGTACGGGCACCCCATCCCCGAGGTGGCGGGGAACGCCCAAAAGGCCGTGTCCTCCGCCGTGGAGGCCATGACCGGCTGCGCCGTGGAGGCGGTGAACATCCACGTGGGCGGCGTGTCCCTGAATTGAGAGCCCAACGAAAGATAAAGGACGGAAGACTATGGTACGGAACACCGCCCGGGAGATTGCCATCCATCTCTCTTATGAACTGAGCTTTACCGACAAGACCGCGGAGGAGCTGCTGGACCGGCGGCTGACGGCGGAGTCCTTCTCCGAACTGGCGGAGGAGGACGACGTGTACCAGGAGGCCCCCAACGCCAAGCAGGCGGCCTATATCCGCCGTCTGGTCCGGGGCGTCGACGAGCACGGCGCGGAGCTGGACGGCTATATTGAGAAATACGCCAAGGGCTGGAAGTTCTCCCGCATTCCCCTGGTGGCCTCCGCCATCATGCGGGTGGCCATGTACGAGGTGATGTACATGCCGGACGTACCCGACGCCGCCGCCATCAACGAGGCGGTGGAAATCGCCAAAAAGTATGAGACACCGGAAACGGTGAAATTCATCAACGGCATCCTGGGCAGCTTCTCCCGGCAGGAGCTCTCCCAATAAAAACAGCAGAGCGGGCATGGCGCTTCGTCCATGTCCGGCTCTGCTTTTTCCCGTTGCGCCGTCACGCGGGCCGGGACACGCTGTCCGCCAGGCCCGCCCCGGTTTTGAGGCCCAGGGAGAAGGCCCGTATGGCGGCATACTCCAGGCATTTGTCCATGGAGGACCAGACGGCGGACGGCAGGGTGTTTCGCACCAGGTCGAAGTGGAACGCGTAGTCTCCTTTTTCCTCCGCGTCGATCTGGGGCCGGATGTAGTTGGCGTGGAGCCAGAGCATGAAGTCGGACATAGAAACCACCTTTCCTTTGCGATATTTGCGAGACATGAAATGTATTTCGTGTCCGTAGTATAACCTGAAATGCGTTTCGTGTCAAGGAGTTATCATGGAGTTTTCGGAAAGATTACGGGCCTTACGGGCCGAGAGGCAGGAGACCCAGGTCCAGGTTGCGGCGGCGGTCGGAATCACAGCCCGTCAATATCAGGGCCTTGAAGGCGGAACCAGCGTACCGAATTTTTACAATCTCTGCGCCCTGGCGGACCACTTCGGCGTCAGCCTGGACTACCTGGCGGGGCGCAGCGACGAGAGGTGAGCGATGGAGCGGCACATTTTCGGCGTGGCCGAGGTCAACCAGCTGGTGAAGCTCCTGCTGGACGGCGAGCCCATGCTCCAGGACGTGTACGTCCGGGGCGAGCTCTCCAATTATAAAATGTATCCCTCCGGGCACCACTACTTCACCCTCAAGGACCCGGAGGGGGCCCTGCGGTGCGTCATGTTCCGGGGACAGGCTTCCCGCCTGCGCTTCCGCCCGGAGAACGGCATGAAGGTCATTGCCCAGGGGCGGATCACCGTCTTCCCCCGGGACGGGGCCTATCAGCTCTACTGCAACGCCCTGACCCCTGAGGGGGCGGGGGACCTGGCGGTTGCCTTCGAGCAGCTCAAGGCCAAGCTCTACGCCGAGGGTCTCTTCGACCCGGCCCGCAAAAAGCCCCTGCCGCCCTATCCGGAGAAAATCGCCGTCATCACCTCCTCCGCCGGGGCGGCGGTCCACGACATGATCCGCATCCTGCGGCGGCGTTACCCCTTGGCGAAGGTAATTCTCCTGCCCGTCCGGGTCCAGGGCCCCGAGGCCCCGCCGGAAATCGCGGGGGCCATCCGCTACGCCAACAAGTGGCGGGTGGGGGACGTGATCATCACGGGCCGGGGCGGCGGGTCCATAGAGGACCTCTGGGCTTTCAACGACGAGCGGGTGGCCAGGGCCATATACAACTCCGAGCTGCCCGTCATCTCCGCTGTGGGCCACGAGCCGGACGTGACCATCGCCGATTTCGTGGCGGATGCCCGGGCCTCCACGCCCTCCAACGCGGCGGAAATCGCCGTGCCGGACCGGGAGGCCCTGGGGCAGTGGCTGGAGGGCGCGGCCTCCCGCCTGGGGAGGAGCGAGACCGCCCGCCTGGCGGCCCTCCGGCAGCGGCTGAACGCGCTGGCGGAAAAGCGGGTCCTCCGGGACCAGATGGCCTACGTCCAGGATAAGCGCATGGAACTGCTCCACGTCCAGCAGCGCCTGGGGGACCTGTCCGCGGGTCTTGTGGGCGAAAAGCGGCGGCGTCTCTCGGTTCTGGGGGCGTCGCTGGACGCCATGAGCCCGCTGAAGGTCCTGGGCCGGGGGTACGCCATGGTCCGGGGGCCGGGTGGCGGCGTTCTGCGTACCTGGCGGGACGCCCGGGCCGGGGACCGGGTGGCGGTGACCCTGGGAGAGGGGGGCCTCCTCTGTACGGTGGAGGAATCCTATGAAAAGGAGAGAGTGGCATGCCCGGAAAAAAGTTGACGTTTGAGCAGCAGATCGCCCGCCTGGAGGAGATTGTCTCCGCCCTGGAGCAGGGGGACGTACAGCTGGCGGATTCCCTGGCCCTTTTTGAGGAGGGGACGAAGCTGGCTGCCGCCTGTGCCAAGCAGCTGGACCAGGCGGAACAGCAGGTAGTAAAGCTGATGAAGGGCCCCGACGGCGCGCCGGTGGAGCTGCCCTTTGAGAGTACGGAGGAGGTTTGAGCCCATGGAGTTCCAGCGGGAGTTGGAGGAGGCCAGGCAGCTGGCCGAGGCCCGGCTGCGGGTGTTTTTTCCCGGCGGCGGGCTGGAGGAGGCCATGCGGTACAGCCTCCTGGCCGGGGGCAAGCGGGTCCGGCCCATTTTGACCATGAAGTTCTGCGAGGCGGCGGGGGGAACCCTGGAGGAGGCCCTGGACTTCGGCTGCGGCGTGGAGATGCTGCACACCTATTCCCTCATCCACGACGACCTGCCCTGCATGGACAACGACGACCTGCGCCGGGGGATGCCCACGAACCACAAGCGGTTCGGCGAGTGCGTGGCCACCCTGGCGGGGGACGCCCTCCAGGCGGCGGCGTTTCAGACGGTGCTGTCGGCGGAGGGGGACTGGCGGCACGGCGGTTCCGCCGCCGTGGTCCTGGCGGCCAGAATCCTGGCGGAGGCCGCCGGTGCGGCGGGCATGTGCGGCGGGCAGTATTGGGACACCCTGGGGAACGGAAGCCCCCGCACCGCCGGGAGCCTGACGGAAATCAACGACAAGAAGACCGGGGCCCTCCTCCGGGCGGCGTGCATGATGGGGGTCTGCGCCTCCATGGGCCGCCGGGCCGTGGACGAGGGCTGCATGGACGCCGCCAGGGACTACGCCACCAACCTGGGCCTGGCCTTCCAGATTCGGGACGACATTCTGGACGCCGTCTCCACCGCCGAGGAGCTGGGCAAGCCCATCGGGTCCGATGCGGCGAATCAGAAGGCCACCTACGTAACCCTTCTGGGAGTGAAGGGCTGCGAGGCGCTGGTGCTGGACTACACCGCCCGGGCCAAGGGGGCGCTGGACTCCGGCCGCTGGCCGGGGGGAACGGCCTTTCTGGAGGCCCTTGCGGACAGCCTGGCCGTCCGCAAGAGCTGAGAGATTCAGTATTCCTGGAAAAATTGATTCCGGGGGGAGAAGAAGTGGCAAAGAACATTTTACATTGCCTGGAGCGGGGCATGGGGGGGTTTTCCAAGGGACAGAAGCGCATCGCCGCCTACATCCTGGAGAACTACGACAAGGCGGCCTTTATGACCGCCAGCCGCCTGGGACTGCTGGCGGGGGTCAGCGAGTCCACGGTGGTGCGTTTCGCCTCCGAGCTGGGCTATGACGGCTATCCCAGCATGCAGCGGGCCTTGCAGGACATGATCCGCAGCCGCCTGACCTCTACCCAGCGCATCCAGGCGGCGGGGGACATGTATCAAAACGTGCTGCCGGCGGTGATCCAGTCCGACATCGACAAGCTGCGCCAGATGCTGGGCCGCTCCAATCAGGGCGAGTTCGACAAGGTGGTGGACAAGATTGCCTCCAGCCGCCATGTCTACATTCTGGGGGTCCGGTCCTCCTCCTTCGTGGCGGGCTACCTCCACTTTTACATGCACCTTCTCACGGAGAACGTGACGCTGATCCAGTCCAACGCGGCGGGGGAGATGTTCGAGCAGATGATCCGCATGGGGCCCGGGGACGTGCTGATTGCCATCAGCTTCCCCCGGTACTCCAAGGTCACCATCAACACGGTGAAGTTCGCCAGGGACCGGGGGGCGGAAATCGTGGCCATTACGGACAATGAGCTGTCCCCGGTGTATCAGCTCTCCGGGGCGGCCCTCCTGGCCCCCTGCGAGATGATCTCCTTTGTGGACTCCATGGTGGCCCCGCTGTCTCTGATCAACGCGCTGCTGGTGGCGCTGTCCAACCGGTTCGGGGCCGATGTCTCCGCCACCTTCGCCGAGCTGGAGAACATCTGGAACGAGTACGGTGTGTTTGGAAAGATGGACGATGAGTAAGGCGGTTGTGGTGATCGGCGGCGGGGCCGCCGGGATGATGGCCGCCATATCGGCGGCGGAACGGGGGGCTTCCGTGACACTGCTGGAGCCCAACGAGCGGCTGGGGAAAAAGCTGAACATCACCGGGAAGGGCCGGTGCAACCTGACCAACAACGCGGGGCTGGAGGAGCTCCTGGTCAACGTGCCCCGGAACGGGAAGTTTCTCTACAGCGCCTTTTCCCGCTTCGGCGCCCAGGACGCCATGGCCTTTTTCGAGGACCTGGGCGTCTCGCTGAAGACCGAGCGGGGGAACCGGGTGTTCCCCGTGTCGGACCGGGCCTTTGATGTCAGCGCCGCCCTGGAGCGGCAGCTGAAAAAACTGCGGGTCCGCGTCGTCCGGGACCGGGCAAGGTCCCTGGAAATTGAGGACGGGGTGGTCCGGGGCGTCGCCGGGGAGGCGGGCCGCTATCCGGCGAAGGCCGTGATTCTGGCCACCGGCGGGGTGTCCTATCCCGCTACCGGCTCCACCGGGGAGGGCCACCGCATGGCGGCGGAGGCCGGGCACGAGGTGACGCCCCTCCGGGGGTCCCTGGTGCCCCTGCGGGACTTCGGCATCGGCAGAACCCTCCAGGGCCTGAGCCTGCGGAACGTGGGGCTGACGGTCTTCGAGAACAGCAAGAAGATTTACACGGACTTCGGCGAGCTGGTGTTCACCCACTTTGGCCTCAGCGGGCCGCTGATTCTCTCCGCCTCCGCCCACATGCGGCGGTTCGGAGAGCGGGCCTATCACCTGGAGATCGATTTGAAGCCCGCCCTGGACGAGCAGACCCTGGACCGGCGTCTGCTGTCGGATTTCGAGAAGTACAGCAACCACGATTTTTGCAACGCTCTGGACGACCTGCTGCCCAAAAAGCTGATCCCGGAGATTGTCCGGGCCTCGGAGATTGACCCCCGGCAGAAGGTCCATGACGTTACCAGAGAGCAGCGGCGGGGCCTGCTGCGGATTTTGAAGCATTTCCCCGTGGTCATCGCCGGGCCCTGCCCGGTGACGGACGCCATCGTCACCTCCGGCGGCGTGAGGGTCCGGGAGATTGACCCGGCCTCCATGGCGTCGAAGCTGGTCCGGGGGCTGTACTTCGCCGGGGAGATCATCGACGTGGACGCCTACACCGGGGGCTTCAATCTCCAGATCGCCTGGTCCACCGGGCGGGCCGCCGGGTTTTCCGCGGCCAACGAAGCATAGAGGAGGTTTCTCAAATGAGCACCATTCGCGTGGCCGTCGACGGCCCCTCCGGCGCGGGGAAGAGCACCCTGGCCAGAGCCGCCGCCTCCGCCCTGGGCTTTTTATATGTGGACACCGGCGCCATTTACCGGACCGTGGGGCTCTCCGTCCGGGACCGGGGCGCGGACCCCGGCGACGAGCCCGCCGTGGCGGATATCCTGCCGTCTCTCCGGGTGGAGCTGCGGTACGACGAGGCCGGGCGGCAGAGGATGCTGCTGAACGGCCGGGATGTCAGTGAGGAGATTCGTCTGCCGGAGATTTCCCGGTACGCCTCCGCCGTCTCGGCCCTGCCGGTGGTCCGGGCCTATCTGATGGAGACCCAGCGGGAGCTGGCCCGGAGGAACAATGTCATCATGGACGGCCGGGACATCGGCACCGTGGTCCTGCCGGACGCGGAGGTAAAGGTGTACCTCACCGCCTCCGCCCAGGTCCGGGCGGAGCGCCGCTGCCGGGAGCTGGAGGAACGGGGGACGCCCCAGCCCTTTGAGGAGGTCCTCCGGGACATTGAGGACCGGGATTACCGGGACACCCACCGGGAGGCCGCCCCCCTGCGGCAGGCGGAGGACGCCGTCCCGCTGGACACCTCGGCGCTGGATTTTCAGCAGAGCCTGGAGGCCCTGCTGCGCCTCGTCCGGGAAAGGATGGCCGGCCTATGAAACCATTCAACCGCTTGTTCATCTTCATATATTACTTCGTGGGCTTCATCACCCGGATTCTGCACCCCACCACCGTGGAGGGGATGGAGCGTCTGCCCAAAAGCGGCGTACTGCTCTGTCCCAATCACGCCAGCAACTGGGACCCCATCCTGGTGGCCCTCCGGCTGCCCATCAATTACCGGCTCCACATCATGGCCAAGGAGGAGCTGTTCCACAACCCCCTCCTGGGCTGGCTGTTGAAGAAGGTGGGGGCCTTTCCCGTCAGCCGGGGGAACAACGACATCAACGCCGTCAAGCAGTCCATACAGGCCCTGAAAGAGGGGGACAACCTGCTGATCTTCTCCGAGGGCACCACGATCCACGACGGCGTGGGCTACACCGACGGCCTGCCCGCCCACGCCAAGGCGGGCGTGGCCATGATCGGCGTCCGAACCGGGGCCACGCTGGTGCCGGTGTTCGTGGACGGGGAGAAGAAGCCCTTCCACCGGACCCGCATCATCTTCGGGGAACCCTATGAGCCCCACTACACCGGCCGCCGGGGCACGGCGGAGGAGATGCAGAAAATCGCCGACGACCTGCTGGAGGCGGCCTACGCCCTGGGGGGCCAGGCTGTGGGAGGGAAGCCGCTGTGCGGGTGATTTTGGCGGAGAGCGCCGGGTTCTGCTATGGAGTCCGCCGGGCGGTGGAGCTGGCGAAGGAGACCGCAGCCAAAACCGGCCATTGCTGGATGCTGGGGGACCTCATCCACAACGCCCACGTGGTCGAGGAGCTGAAATCCCTTGGCATTCAAAAGGCGGAAAGCATAGATGCTTTACAGCCTGGGGACACGGTGGTCATCCGTTCCCACGGGGAATTGAAGCAGATTCTGGACCAGCTGGCTGTAAAGGGAGTCCACTGTGTGGACGCCACCTGCCCCAACGTCCGCCGCATCCAGACCCTGGCGGCCCAGGCGGAAGAGGAGGGCCGGACCCCCGTCATCATCGGCGACGCGGCCCACCCGGAGGTGGCGGGCATCGCCAGCTGGTGCCGGAATCCCTTGGTATTCAGCGGCCCGGAGGCGGTGGAGTCATGGCTGGAAAAGGACCCCAAAGCCAGGGAAACACCCCTGACGGTGATGGCCCAGACCACGTGTATTCGTGAACTTTTTGAAACTTCTTGGAAAATCGTAAAAAAAGAGTGTACAAACGCAAAAAAATTTGATACAATATGTACCGCTACGCATAAGCGTCAGACTGAAGCGGCCATTCTCGCCGCGAAAGCGGACGT
>CAJUJW010000095.1 GCA_910586735.1 uncultured Oscillibacter sp.
CCGTGGGTGGAGTAGCTGAGGAAGGCCACCTTGGGGTCGATGCCGAAGGTCCGGGCCGTGGACACGGTCTCCACGGCGATTTCCACCAGCTCGTCCTCAGAGGGCTTGATGTTGATGGCGCAGTCCGCCATGGCGAACACGTCCGGGTCGCCGGTGGCGGAGGGGCGCACCAGGATGAAGCAGCTGGAGACGATCTTGCACCCGGGCTTGGTCTTGATGAGCTGGAGCGCGGGGCGGACGGTGTCGGCGGTGGAGTAGGTGGCGCCGCCCAGGAGGGCGTCGGCATAGCCCATCTTGACCAGCATGGTGCCGAAGTAGTTGCCCTGCTTCAGGGCGGCGCGGCACTGGTCCTCGGTCATCTTGCCCTTGCGGAGAGCCACCATCTCGGATACCATCTTGTCCATGTCCTCAAAGGTCTCGGGGTCCAGAATCTCCGCGCCCTTGACGTTGAAGCCCACCTCTTCGGCGGCGGCCAGGATCTCCTCCCGGTTGCCCACCAGAACGGGCATCAGAAACGTCGCGGACAGCAGCCGGGCGGCGGCCTCCAGAATGCGGGGATCGGTGCCCTCGGTGAACACGATCTTGCGGGGATGGGCTTTCAGCTTTTGGATCAGAAATTCAAACATGTCTCTTCCTCCAGATGTACAGTTTCGCGGGGGGTTCTATGCCTCCATTATACACCTTTGCCCGTGGGGGTCAATGCAAATTTCAGTGGTTTTCCATAAAAATTTACGGTTTTGTCACCAATTTCCAGTGAGGTTGTGGCACACTGTTCCCGTTGTTCCGGGCGTTTTTTGTCGATTCCACCGGGAATTCGCGGAACATCCCCGCTTTTTTGCACTTTCCGGGGCTTGACGGAA
This sequence comes from uncultured Oscillibacter sp., assembly GCA_910586735.1. Lineage (GTDB taxonomy): Bacteria > Bacillota > Clostridia > Oscillospirales > Oscillospiraceae > Oscillibacter. The sequence continues at coordinate 861 of CAJUJW010000095.1, forward strand.
GGGGGAAAAAGCGGTATGATAGGCTTTGGTAACAATTTGTAACTTTTATGACGGCCCCCGCCTCTCCCGCCGGAAGGCGGCGGAGGGGCCCGGGCGCATACGAGGAGACCTATGAGCGAAGACAAGAAACAATCCACCACAAAGGCCCCGCCCCGGCGGGAGGACCCCGAAAGCCGGGCGGACCCGTCCCCCAGGCGGGAGGACTTCCCCGAGGGCTGGAGCCCCTGGCGGGAGTGGGGCCTGCCGGAGTCCATCCGGGACTGGGAGCCCGAGGAGCGGGAACCCTCGGAACGCCGGTCCGCCCAGCGCGCCCGCAATGGCCGCCAGAGGCGGGCGGCCCCCTCCCGCAAAGCCTCGCCACCCCCGCCCAGGGAGGGGGCCTCTCTCCGGGAGACCATCCATCAGCGCAAGCTGCACTTCCGCCGCCGCTGGCGGCGCATCGTCCGGGAGAACAAGGCCCACCGCTTCCCGGAGTCCGAGCGGCTGCCCATTCAGGTGATCCTGCTGTTCTGGGGCCTGCTGCCCATGTGGGGCAGCCTCTTCCAGGAGCGGGTCCTGCTGAAAAACAGCGCCTCCCGGCAGAAGAGCGCCCAGAGCGCCCAGAAAAAGCGCCGCTGGCGGGTCCACCCCCTGGTGTTCCTGGGGGGCGGCTGCGTCCTGGCGGCGGCGCTGCTCTTCTTCTCCACCTACACGGGCGGCGTCACCGTCACCTACGACGGGAAGGTCCTGGGCTCCCTGGCCAGCCAGGCCGAGGCGGAGGAGGCCCGGGCGGAGCTGGAGCGGATCACCGCCCAGACCCTTGGCCGCAGCTTCACCATCGACGACTCCCTGATTCAGTACGACTCCGGCCTCCTCCGCCGCCAGGACCTGGTGGACAAGGCCGTCTACGAGGAGGCCCTGAGCCAGGAGGTGGGCATGGTCACCGCCGCCTACTGCCTCTACGTGGACGGGGAGCGCATCGGGGCCACCCCCTACAAGGGCGCCCTGGAGCAGCTGCTGGAGCAGATCCAGCTCTCCGCCACCAACGAGGGCACCATCTCCGTCTCCTTCGCCGAAAACGTGGAGGTGAAGGAGGAGTTCGTCCCCACCGACAGCCTGATGAACCTGGGCTTCCTGGCGGAGACCCTCTACAGCACCAAGACCGCCGAGGTCACCTATACCGTGGTGAAGGGGGACACCTGGTCCGAGATCGCCGAGGACCACGGCCTCAGCTCCAAGGAGCTGCTGGCGCTGAACCCCGGCTATGACATCGACAAGCTGCAAATCGGCGAAATCCTCACCATGTCCGCCTCCGTGCCCTACCTGACCATGACCGTGGTCCAGCAGGAGCACTATGTGGACAGCGTGGCCTTCGCCGTGGAGTACACCAACAGCCCGGACATCTACGTGGGCGACTATAAAGTCACCTCCGCCGGACAGTTCGGCGCGGCGGACACCGTGGCCAACGTCACCTATGTCAACGGCCAGGAGACCGAGCGGACGGTCCTCTCCTCCGTCACCCTCCAGGAGCCCGTCACCGAGTACCGGCTCCAGGGCACCAAGCCCCGGCCCACCTGGCTGCCCACCGGCAGCTTCCGCTGGCCCGTCACCGGGCGCATCACCTCCCGCTTCGGCGGGCGGAAGTCCCCCGGCGGCATCGGGTCCACCAACCACAAGGGCATCGACATCGCCGTCCCGAGAGGGACCCCCGTCTGCGCCGCGGACGGCGGCACGGTCACTTACGCCGGGTGGATGGGCGGATACGGCTACCTGGTCCAGATCGACCACGGCAACGGCTATGTGACCCGGTACGGGCACAACAGCAGCCTGACGGTCTCCGTGGGCCAGAAGGTCTACAAGGGCCAGCAGATCGCCCGCGCCGGGTCTACCGGCAACTCCACGGGCAACCACTGTCACTTCGAGGTCCGCTACAACGGCGTGGCCAAGAACCCGCTGAATTATCTGTAGCGTAAAGCGTGAAAAAGGGCCGCCCCAGTGGGGCGGTCCTTTTCGCGTCCTGATTAAGGTAATTTGTACCTCTCCAAGTCCTTATCCAAATCCGCCGTGAACTCCCCGGCGGCCTTGAAGTCGTGGAGGTAGGCGTGGCGCTGCTCGCCGTGGTCCTCCCGCTCCTCGATGACGCAGACGGCGATGTTGGAGCAGTGGTCGCTGACCCGCTCCAGGTTCGTCAGCAGGTCGTTGAGGATGAACCCCAGCTGGAGGGTGCACTCCCCGCTCTGGAGCCGCCGGATGTGCCGGTCCCGAATCTCGTCGGTGAGCCGGTCGATGGTCTCCTCCAGGGGCTCCACCTTCTTGGCGGCGGCGGGGTCGTCGGACCGGAAGCAGTCCACGGAGACCGTCAGAATGTCCTCCAGGGCCCGCTCCAGCACCCGCAGTTCCGCCTCCGCCGCGCCGGAGAAGCTCAGGCCCTTCTCGTGGAGCTCCCGGGCGGATTCCTGGATGTTCAGGGCGTGGTCCCCGATGCGCTCGAAGTCCCCGATGACGTGGAGCATCCGGGACACGGTGTGAATGTCCTCCATGGAGAGGCCGTGCTGGGAGATCCGCACCAGATAGCCGCTGAGACGGTCCTCGTAGGTGTCCAGCTTGTCCTCGTTCTCCAGGAGCTCCGCCTCCAGCTCCCCGTCGTAACGGCTCAGCTGCCCCAGAGAGCGGATCAGGCTCTGCCGGGCCAGATCGCCCATCTCGTTGGTCAGGGCGGCGCACTCGCTGACCGCCGCGCCGGGGGTCCGCAGCAGCAGGGGGTCCAGGAAGGCCACCTGCTGGGTCTTGTCCGTTTCCTTGACAGCCGTCCGCGCCAGCTTTTCCAGCTGGCGGGAGAAGGGCAGCAGAAGGGCCGTGGTGGCCACATTGAAAATCGTGTGGCAGAGGGCGATGCCCACCGCGCCCACGGCGGTGTCCAGGAAGGCGAAGTGGAAAACCAGGTCCCCGCCGTAGAAGACGATGAGGCCCGCCAGGGCGCCGGTGACGTTGAAGGCCACGTGGATGACGGACACCCGTTTCGCCCCACGGGAGACCCCGATGGAGGAGATCAGCGCCGTGACGCAGGTGCCGATATTCTGGCCCATGATAATGGGGATGGCCATGCCGTAGGTGATGGACCCCGTGAGGGCCAGGGCCTGCAAAATGCCCACGGAGGCCGCCGAGGACTGGATGACCCCGGTAAACACCGCGCCCACCAGCACGCCCAGCAGGGGGTTGTTGAAGGCCGTCAGCAAATCGGCGAAGCCCGGCATCTCCGCCAGGGGGCTGACGGAGTTTTTCATCATTTCCATGCCGGACATCAGGATGGCGAAGCCGATGAGAATGCGCCCGATGTCCCGCCGCCGCTGCCGCTTGGACCCCATGATGAGCAGGATACCCGCCAGGGCGAAGAGGGGGGAGAAATTCTCCGGCTTGAGCATGTTCAAAAGGACGCTCTCGCTCTCAATGCCCGTCAGGGAGAGAATCCACGCCGTCAGCGTGGTGCCGATGTTGGAGCCCATCAAAACCCCGATGGTCTGCCCCAGCTCCATGACGCCGGAGTTCACCAGGCCCACCAGCATCACCGTCACCGCCGAGGAGGACTGGATGGCGATGGTGATGCCCGCGCCCAGGAGCAGGCCCTTGACGGGACTCTCGGTCATGCGCTTCAAGAGCCGCTCCAGACGGCCGCCGGCCATCTTCTCCAGGCTCTTGGACATGGTGGTCATGCCGTACAGGAAAAAGGCAAGACCGCCGCAGAGGGTGAACAGGGAAAAAATATCCATGCAGAGACTCCTCACTTCCTCATCCGGTCTCGGGACCGGACGGTCAATCCTATGTTCCGCCCTGATTATATATGTGAACGGCGGGTACAGGGAATCGGCGGAATGACCAAAACGCAAACTTTTCGTAAAATTTCGGCAATATAGCCAAAATCAGCCATCCGCCTTGTCGGATTCGACGGCTTCCTTCTCCGCCTCCAGGACCTCCGATGTCTCCGGGACCTCCGGCATCCAGGGGCAGCGGCCATACAGGGCCGTCAGGCTGCGGATCTCCTCCGCCAGTTCCTCCCCCGCCTGGCCGGGGAGGAGCCGCCAGCGCCAGTTGCCGGTTCCCACGCCGGGGACGTTGATCCGGCTCTCGCTGCCAAGGCCCAGGTAGTCCTGCATCTGGGCAACAAACAGCTCGGCCACGCTGCCCTGGCCCGCCCGCAGAAGGGCCCGGCGGACCTCCTCCGCCCCGGTAACGCCCAGGTACTTCTCGGCGAAGACCCGCTCTTTCTCCGGGGCGGCGGCGTACCATCCGGCGGCAGTGTCGTTGTCGTGGGTGCCGGTGTAGCAGACGCAGCGGGGCTGGTGGTTGTGGGGCAGGTAGGCGTTGGAGGGGTCGGAAAAGGCGAACTCCAGCACCTTCATCCCAGGCAGGCCGGACTCCTCCCGGAGCTTGTGGACCTCGCCGGTGAGAATCCCCAGGTCCTCGGCGATGAAGGAAACCCCCTGGAACCAGGAGGACAGCACCCCCAGAAGGTCCATGCCGGGCCCCTTCTCCCAGGCGCCGGTCCGGGCGGTCTCAGAGCCCGCCGGGACGGCCCAGTAGCTCTCCAGGCCCCGGAAGTGGTCGATGCGGATCATGTCGAAGAGCTTGGAAGCCCCCTCCACCCGGCGGATCCACCAGCCGAAGCCGCCCCGCTTCATGGCGGCCCAGTCGTAAAGGGGATTGCCCCAGAGCTGGCCGTCCTCGGAGAAGTAGTCCGGCGGGACTCCGGCCACCTTGCTGGGCCTCCCCTCCCCGTCCAGGAGGAACTCCCCCCGCTCGCTCCACACGTCGGCGGAGTCCAGGGAGACGTAGATGGGCAGGTCCCCGATGAGGCCCAGGCCCAAATCGTTGACGTAGGCTTTCAGCGCCGCCCACTGGGTGAAGAACCAGTGCTGGAGACAGACTTGAAAGGCCGCCTCCTCCGCCAGCTCCACCCGCCAGTGTTCCACGGCCTGGGGCTCGTGGCGGCGGAGGCCCTCGTCGGGCCAGTCGAACCAGGAAAGTCCCCCAAAGTGCCGCTTAGCCGCCCGGTACAGGGCGTACTCCCGGACCCAGGGGCGCGCCTCGGCGAAGGCCCGGGCGGCCTCCGCCCCCTCCGCGCTGAGGCGGGAGAAGGCTTTGCGCAGCAGGGGCTCCCGGCGCTCCTTCAGGGCGTCGTAGTCGATTTTGTCCCGGTTGGGGACCCTGGCGGCGGCCAGCTCCTCCTCCGTCAGAAGGCCCTCCTCCGCCAGGAGGTCCAGGTCGATGAACAGGGGATTTCCGGCGAAGGTGGACTCGCTGGCGTAGGGGGAGTCCCCGGCCCCAGCGGGGCCCACGGGGAGAATCTGCCACCAGGACTGGCCCGCGTCCTGGAGGAAGTTGGCGAAGGACCGGGCCTCCGCCCCCAGGGAGCCGATTCCATAGGCCGAGGGCAGGGAGAAAATGGGCAGCAGGATACCTGCGGAACGCTTCATAGAAAAACCTCCATCTATAGTCTGCCCTCTCATTGTAAAAAAACGCCCCCCGGTTGTCAAGAACCGGAGGGCGTCGGATTTACAGCTTTTTCTCGTAGCAGTTCAGAATCTCCCGGATGTAGCCCTGGAAGAAAAACTCCGTGCTTCCGGCGAAGCGGTAGCCCAGGGAGGGGTACAGGTGGTTGGCGGGGGCGTTGCCCTCCCAGGTGTCCAGGCGCATGACGGTCTTCCCCAGGGCCCTGGCGGTCTCCTCGCAGAAGGCCGCCATTTGTTTGGCATAGCCCTTCCCCGCCTGGGCGGGGTGGATGCAGAGGGTGTGAATCACCCCCACCTGGTCCTCCGCCGCCGGGACGGACCAGGGAATCTCGCCGTACTCGGGAAGCTGGACGCCGTTGAGGTTCACCACGCCCCAGAGGACGCCGTCCTCCTCGCCCACGTACAGCGTCCCGGCCTCCAGGGCCTTCCGGGCGTCCTCCCCGGTGGGATAGCTTCCCCGCATCCAGTTGGTGTAGGCGGGGCCCCGGTCCTCCTGGTCGAAAATGGCCTCGTAGATTGCGGCGGCCGCGGGCAGATCGGCGGCGGCGGCTTTACGAATCATCTCGCCTTTCCTCCTGTTCGGTCTCGGGGACGGTCTCCCCGCCCTCCGGCTGAGCCGGTTCCTCCACCGCCGGGGGCGGCGCTTCCGTCTCCGCCAGGGGCGTTTCCGTCTCTGTTGGGGATGCTTCCGGTTCCGCCGGAGGCGGCGCTTCCTCCTCCAGAACCGGGGCCACGATCTTCTCCGAGATCATGTGGACCTTTTTGGCGGGGGCCTCGATCTCCGGCGTGTCCCGCCGGGTGGAGGCGTAGGGGTTCTCCACCAGGGCCGGGTCCCGGCCCTCGATGATGGCCACCATCTCCGCGCCGGTGATGGTCTCCTTCTCCAGCAGGTAGCTGACCACCTTGTCCATGTCCTCCCGGTTCTCCCGGATGACCTCCACGGCGGTCTTGTAAGCCTCGTCCAGCAGGGCCTTTACGGCCTTGTCCATCCGGGCGGCGGTGTCCTGGGCGCAGTCCATGCCGTAGCCCCCGTCCAGGTACTGATTTCTCCGGGAGGCCAGGGCCATCATGCCGAATTCCTCGCTCATGCCGAACATGGCCACCATGTTCCGCGCCACGTTGGTGGCGTCCTGGATGTCCTGGGAGGCCCCGTTGGTCATGGTGTCCATGACCACCTCCTCGGCGGCCCGGCCGCCCATGGAGACGG
>CAJUJW010000096.1 GCA_910586735.1 uncultured Oscillibacter sp.
TCCGTGTGGTAGGGGATGGGGAAGTCCGGGGTTTTGGCCTCGCCGAAGCGCTGGACCTCCACGTTTTCGCAGTCGTCCTTTCCGATGGGGACGGAGGGGTCGATGATCTGGGGGATGAGGAGCATCCGCTTGTGGAGCTCGGCCTCCAGTTCATTTTCCTGCTTCTCCAGCTCCGCCAGGCGGTCGGCGTCCGCCTTTACCTGGGCTTTGACCTTCTCCGCTTCCTCCAGCTTGGAGGGGTCCTTTTTGGCCTGGCCCATCAGCATGCCTACCTGCTTGGAGAGGCTGTTTCGGGCGGAACGGAGCTGGTCCGCCTCGGCGATGGCCGCGCGGCGCTTTGCGTCCAGGTCGATGACCTCGTCTACAAGAGGAAGTTTTTCCTCCTGAAATTTCTTCTTGATGTTCTCTTTGACAATCTCGGGATTCTCCCGAATGAAACGGATGTCAAGCATGGCAATTTCCTTCTTTCGTTGTTATTAATATATGGGAGTGTTTCACGTGAAACATTCAGGATGCCTCCGGCTCTTCCAGCAACGGCCGGATGGCTTCCGCCAGGGCGTCGCCGGTTTCCTTGGAGTTGTCTACCCAGAGGGTGAGGGCCCGGTTGGCGAAGGAGAGGGGGAGGGGATTGCTGTAGCTCCACTCGTCAATGAAAAACTGTACCTGAACGTAGCCCTTTGGCCGCTTGCCTAAGAAAAACATGACGTGGTGGTCCCCGTCGTGGGTGACGCGCCCGGTGGCGTGGTGGTCCGGGATGAATTGGAGAATCGGATTCCACGGCGGACGGCGGAACCGCAGGGCTTCCACCGCCTCCAGGGCCGGGCCCCACTCCGGGTCTTCCGGGGTGAGGTTCTTGATGGGGTAGTTCTTGCGGTTCTCCCCCAGGTCGGACAGGTTTAAATCCATCATATCCGGCTCTTTGGTTCCGGGGGCTACGGTGTAGATGTCCACGGGGCGGGAGTACCAGGCTGCCCAGAGGAGCAGGGCCAGGATCACGGCCAGGGGTTTCCAATGGGATTTGATCCAGTTCATGATTCTTCCTCCAGGATTGGTAAAAGCCGTTCCGTCAGGGCCTGGGCGGTTTCTTGGCCGCCGGAGAGGGAGGCGGGGAGGTTCCGCCCGGTGTACGGGGAGGTGTAGCGGGGCTTCCCTCCGTTCAGCTGGAGCATGAGGCCCCCGCCGCCGCTGTCCCATAGGTAGAAGACCAGGGCCTCTCTGGCGGCGGGTTCTGTGCGGATGACATCCTCCCTCAGATACTGCCGGACCGCGTTCCACGGGGGCCTGTGGAAGCGGAGGGCTTCCACTTCCTCCAGAATCTCCGGCCACAGGGGGTCGCCGGGCTGGAGGCCGAGGCCGCGGGCGCTCTTCTCGCCTACGCCCGGTTCGTTATAGGAGACGCGGACGTTGATGGCCGTCAGGTCTCCGACGCCCAGGGTATGGATGTCCACGGGGCGGGAATACCAGGCCGACCACAGGAGCAGGGCCAGGATTACGGTGAGGGCCTTCCAATGGGCCTTGAGACGGGTCATTGGTCCTCACTCTCCTTTGCCGCCGCTTCCGCCTCCCGGGTCTCCACGGCTTCCTTTAACTGCTGGTAGCGGTCCCGGTCGGAGACGGTGAAGCCCAGCTCCCGCTGGGAATCGGAGAGGCTGTCTCTGAGGCAGGTCACCAGGTCCTCCGCCTCCATGCTGTCGATGACCTCCCGGCAGGCCGCCAGGTTTTCCAGGCGGTAGAGCCGCTCCAGGGAGTAGAGGCGGGCCAGGGCCATGTACTGGCGGTTATGGGCCTCCATCTCCATTTCCCGGAGGCTCAGGTCCCGCTCCAGGTCCTTGATTTGTTCCTGGGCGGCGTCCAGCTCCTCCTGGAGACCGATCATGCGGTCCTGGACCCCCTGCATGGCGGTGACGGAACTCTGGAGCTTTCCGATGGCCTCGGTGTTGCTCTTCTGGTGGGAGGCGAAGGACCAGGCCATCAGCAGGAAGGCCGCGATGAACAGAATCATGATATACAGGACCACGGGCTTTTTACCCCTGGGCGCTGCGGTCCCCTCCGGCTCTACGGGGCCGCCGTCGCTGCGTTTTACCAGCTTCATGCCTCCGGTCCTTTCCGATTGGTTTTGAGTGTCCTCAGGGCGTCCAGCAGGTCGTTCAGGTCGTCCACGCCGTAATACTCCAGCTCAATGCGCCCCTTCTTCCGGCCCGTGACGATGCGCACGCCCCGGCCCAGCCGGGAGCTGAGGGCCGTCTGGGCCTCCAGGGTGTAGTCCACTTCCTTGGGTTCCGGCAGGGCCTCCTGCTCCATGGGCTCCTCGGGCTCCAGGGACAGCTTTTTCACCAGGGCCTCCGTCTGCCGCACGGAGAGCTGGCCCTGGATGATGGTCTCCGCCGCCTGGGCCTGCATGGCGGGGGAGAGGGGCAGCAGGGCCCGGGCGTGCCCGGCGGAGAGGGCGCCCTCCTCCACCAGCTTCCGCACATCCCCCTGGAGGGCCAGAAGGCGCATGGCGTTGGCCACGGCGCTGCGGGATTTGCCCACCCGCTGGGCGGCCTCCTCCTGGGTCATGTGGTAAATCTGAATGAGGGACTGATACCCGGCGGCCTCCTCCATGGGGTTCAGGTCCTCCCGCTGGAGGTTCTCCACCAGGGCCAGCTCCGCCGCCTTCTGGTCGTCGGCTTCGATGACCACGGCGGGCACCTCCGTGAGCCCCGCCATGCGGGCGGCCCGCCAGCGGCGCTCTCCGGCGATGATCTGATAATAGCCGGAGGACAGCTTGCGCACCGTCAGGGGCTGAATGACCCCGTGCTCCCGGATGGAGTCCGCCAACTCCGCCAGGGCCTCCTCGTCGAAGAGCTTCCGGGGCTGAGAGGAACAGCTTTCCACCTGAGAGATGGGCAGGTACAGGTTCCCCGCGGCCTCGGGCTTTAACGCCTCGTCGCCCAGCAGGGCGCCCAGGCCCCGGCCAAGACCGGAGGGCTTTTTGCTTGCCATAAAACGCGCTCCTTTCTATAGAAAATTTTATTTAATGAATTCGGCCGCGAAAGCGGCGTAGGCGTCCGCCCCACGGGAGGCCCGGTCATAGGCGCTGATGGGCTTACCATGACTGGGGGCCTCGGACAACCGGATATTCCGGGGAATCACCGAGGCATACACCTTCCCGGGGAAGTAGTGCTTGACCTCCTCCGCCACCTGCAAGGAGAGGTTCGTCCGCCCGTCGAACATGGTCAGCAGCACCCCCTCCAGCTCCAGGGAGGGATTCAGGGACCGCCGCACCAGCCGCACGGTGTTCATCAGGTCGCTGAGGCCCTCCAGGGCGAAATACTCGCACTGCACCGGCACCAGGATGGAATCGGCGGCGCACAGGGCGTTCAGGGTCAGCAGCTCCAGGGAGGGAGGGCAGTCGATGAACAGATAGTCATAGCTTTCCCGCAAGGGCTCCAGAGCATCCCGGAGGAGAAACTCCCGGCGCTCCATGCCGATGAGCTCCACGCCGGCCCCGGCCAGGGCCTTGTTGGAGGGCAGCACGTCCCCGTACCGGGTGTGAGACACCGCCTCGGCGGCGGGCAGCTCGCCGATGACGGCGGAGTAGACCCCCTTGGAGACCGTCTTGTCCACCCCCATGCCGGAGGTGGCGTTGGCCTGGGGGTCAAAGTCGCAGAGGAGGATTTTCTTTCCCGCCTCCGTCAGGGCGGCGGCCAGATTGACGCAGGTGGTGGTCTTCCCGACGCCGCCCTTCTGATTAACTACAGCAATTGTCTTTCCCATTCATGTACCAGCTTTCCCGCGTTTTCCAACGCGCTTGGGTCATTATAGATCGTGAAGATCATTATAGCAAGGGCGGTCCTGCCTTGCAAGGTCTAATCCCATAATTTTTAGAAATTCAGGCTATAAAAATGTTTCACGTGAAACACCCCGCCCGCCGGTCCCGGCAAGGAGGGAAGTGTTTCACGTGAAACAATCAAAAACAGCGATTCAGGCCGCCCCGCCCTCAGTCCCGCCCCAGGATGCGGACGCTGTAGGGGGGAACAGGGGCCTCCCGGCCAGAAACAACCTCCCCGGAAATCAAATCCCGGAAGCCCTCGCCTGGCAGAGACACGACCCGCGTCTCGGGCCCGGCGTTCACCAGCGTGGCCGTGGCCTCGTGACCCTCCTCCCGGAGGTAGGCCAGCAGGGGCCCCTGAGCCTCCAGCCAGAGGAGGGAACCCCGCCGAAGGGAGACCCGCCCCTTGCGCAGCCGCCCCAGAGTCTGGAACCACTCCAAAAGCTCCCGGTTCTCCCGGCCCCAGGGGTAGGTCCGGCGGTTGAAGGGGTCCGCCGCGCCCTCCAGCCCGGCCTCGTCCCCGTAATAAATCGTGGGAGAGCCGGGGAAGGTAAAGAGGATGGCCGCCGCCACGTGGAGCCGATCCAGGGCGGCGTGGCGCTGGTCCGGGGTGAGGAGGAAGGCGGACTGGGCCTCCCGGCCCTCCGGCAGGCGGCACCCCCCCAGCAGGGTCACGATCCGGGGGGTGTCGTGGGTGCCCAGAAAGTTCATGGCGGAGTAGAAGGCGGCGGGGGGGTAGTTCTCCCGGATGGTCTCCATGGCCTCCATAAAGTCCTCGGCGGGGCCGTCCAGGAGATAGGCCAGCAGGGCGTTGCGGAAGGGGTAGTTCATCACCCCATGGAGCTCCTTCCCCAACAGGTACTTCCGGCGGCGGGAGTAGGAAATCTTGTTGCTGGCGTCCTCCCAGACCTCCCCCAGGACCATGGCGTCCGGGTCCGTCTCCTCCACGGCGGCGCGGAGCTTTTCGATGAACTCATCGGGCAGCTCGTCGGCCACGTCCAGCCGCCAGCCGGAGGCCCCGGCCCGCAGCCAGCGCTTCACAATGGAGTTCTCCCCGGTGATGATATAGTCCACGTAGTCAGGGCAGTCCTCCCGGACGTTGGGCAGGGTGCTGATGCCCCACCAGGCGTCGTAGGACCCCGGCCACTCCCGGAACTGGAACCAGTCGTAGTAAGGACTCTCCTTACTCTGGGCGGCCCCCAGGGTGGGGTAAAAGCCGTCGGCGTTGAAGTAGATGCTCTGAGAGCCCGTGTGGTTGAACACGCCGTCCAGAATTACCCGGATGCCCCGCTTTTTCGCCTCGGCGCAGAGATTTTTAAAATCCTTCTTGGCGCCCAGCATGGGGTCGATCCTGGTGTAGTCCGCCGTGTTGTACCGGTGGTTGGAGGCGGACTCGAAGATGGGGCAGAAGTAGATGGTCGTGACCCCCAGGGCCTCCAGGTCGTCCAGATGGGCGGCCACCCCCGCCAGGGACCCGCCGAAGAAGTCCCGGTTTTTGATCTCCCCGCCCTCGGGCCGCCAGGCGGGGCCCTCGTACCAGTCCTCGTGTACCCAGCGGTCGCCGATGAGCCCGGCGGGATTGGGGTGGGCCAGGCGGCAGTAGCGGTCCGGGAAGATCTGATAGGTGACGCCCTCGCCGAACCAGGCCGGAGTGCGGCTCTCCTGGTAGACCGTCAGCTGCCAGGGCACAGGCTCGCCCTCGCAGTGATAGCCGGTCTTGTCCAGGAGGCAGCCGGTGCCGTCGTCCCGCCAGAAGCGGAACCAGTACCAGGCCAGCTCCGGCGTCTGGAAGGGAATCAGGGAGATGGAGAAACAGGCCCGGTCCTCCCAGAAGCCGGCAAAGGGCATTTCGGCCTCCATCTGGTGGCCGGCGAATTCCCGGTGGATGATGACGGAACAGTGGGTGAAGCCCTCGATGGACAGGGGGCGGCAGGTAAGGGACCAGGACATCCCGCAGGGAAGCGCGCCATAGGGGGTTTTGCACTGGGGGTCGCGGGAGTCGAAGACGGCAGGTGTGTTCATGAAAAAAACTCCTTGTTTGTTAAAATAAGGGGTTCCAGGAAATGACAGTTTTTTACTTAAAATTTTCCGGGGAGAAGAGGCCGGGAAAGGCCCCGGCCTGGATATGCGGAAGGGGGAAAAGGATGTTTCACGTGAAACGTCCTGTAGGGGCGGCCCCCCTGGGCCGCCCGTTCATCAAGAGACCCGGCAGTATTTGGGGAGCGGGCCGCCGAGAGCGGCGGCCCCTACATGGCGTCCTATTGGAAAGAGGAACCGCAGAGGCGGCTGCCAGCCGCCCGTGCTCCGAGAAAACCAGATTTCCAAGAGAGACGGGCGGATGATATGCGCCGCGCGGTATTTTAAAAAGACATACCCGGTCACGGCAGCAGCTGATTCTCCCCGGTAATGGTGGAGCTGTCCTCATCGGGGGTAAAATAGGCGTTGAGGATATTCACCGCCGTGGAGGCCAGGGCCGCGCCGGCGTCCGCCCGCTCGATGGCGATGGCCACGGCGATCTCCGGCTCGTCGTAGGGGGCGAAGCAGACGAAGACGCCGTGGTTCTTCTTGTCCGACGTGACCTGGGAGGTGCCGGTCTTGGCCCCGGCGGAGACCACGCAACGGCTGAAATAGGGGGACAGGGTGCCCTCCACCAGCCCCTTCATGCCCAGCTTGACCGCGTTCAGGTTTTCGTCGCTGATGTCGATTTCGTTCAGGGGCTCCGTGTTTCCCACGGCGATGACCTCAGAGTTGTCATAGGCCTTGGCGGCTTTTAAAAGGTGGGCCTGGCAGTGCTTCCCGCCGGAGACCAGGGTGGCGATGTAGTTGGCCAGCTGGAGGGGGGAGTAGAGCTGCGTGCCCTGGCCGTAGGCCGCCCAGGGGGCCTGGTCCTGGCCCTGGGGGTTCTCCGGCAGGAGCCCGGCAGTTTCGGGGATCTCAATGCCCGTCTTTTCCCCCAGGCCGAATTTGACCAGGTACTCCCGCAGACCGTCCATCTGCATGCGGTAGCCCAGCTCGCAGAAGAAGTAGTTGCAGGAGTTGGTGATGGCTCCGGTGACGTTCAGCTTCCCGTGGCCCGAGTGCTTCCAGCACCAGCTGTAGCTGTTGGGGTCGGTGGGGTAAACCCATTTGCCCGTGTCGTTGATTCTCTCATTCAAGGCCAGGTCCCCCCTGAGCAGCGCCGCCATGGCGGTGAAGGGCTTCAGGGTGGAGCCGGGGGGATAGCGGCCCACGGTGGCCCGGTTGTACAGGGGGGCCTGGGGGTCGTTGCTGACGGTGCTGTAGTTCTCCGGCTTGCGGAAGGTGGCCAGGTCGTAAGAGGGGTAGGAAGCCAGGGCCAGGACCTCGCCGGTGCCCACCTGGATCACCGCCGCCCCGGCGCCCCGCTCCTTGTCGCCATCGGCGTTGAGACGGGTGACGGTCTCCGCCAGGCAGTCCTCCACCTGGGACTGAAAGTCCAGGTCGATGGTCAGCTCCACGGTGTTGCCGGGCTCGGGTTCCGTGGAGTAGAATTCCCCGGTGACCTTACCCTCGTTGTTGGTGGCCACCACCCGGCGGCCGTCCTTGCCCTTGAGATAGTCCT
>CAJUJW010000097.1 GCA_910586735.1 uncultured Oscillibacter sp.
CCTCCGGCCAGAAGAAGGCCCGGATTGTCAAGCGGCTGGAGGTGGTGGACGCCTTCCGCCTCTCCGGGAACAAGCCGGAGTGGATGATCATCGACGTGCTGCCCGTCATCCCCCCGGAGATCCGCCCCATGGTCCAGCTGGACGGCGGGCGCTTCGCAACCAGCGATCTGAACGACCTGTACCGCCGGGTCATCAACCGGAACAACCGGCTGAAACGGCTCATCCAGCTGAACGCCCCGGACATCATCGTCCGCAACGAAAAGCGGATGCTCCAGGAGGCGGTGGACGCCCTCATCGACAACGGCCGGAGAGGCCGGGCCGTCACCGGGGCCAACAACCGGGCCCTCAAGTCCCTGTCCGACCTCTTGAAGGGCAAGCAGGGCCGCTTCCGGCAGAACCTCTTGGGCAAGCGGGTGGACTACTCGGGCCGGTCCGTTATCGTGGTGGGCCCCGAGCTGAAAATCTACCAGTGCGGCGTGCCCAAGGAGATGGCCGTGGAGCTGTTCCGTCCCTTCATCATGAAAAAGCTGGTGGAGGACGGCACCGCCAACAACATCAAATCCGCCAAAAAAATGGTGGACAAAGGCGTCACCGAGGTCTGGGACGCCCTGGATGTCATCATCAAGGACCACCCGGTCATGCTGAACCGGGCCCCCACTCTGCACCGCCTGGGCATCCAGGCTTTCGAGCCCGTGCTGGTGGACGGCAGGGCATTGAAGCTCCACCCCCTGAACTGCACGGCCTTCAACGCCGACTTCGACGGCGACCAGATGGCCATTCACGTGCCCCTGTCCGCCGAGGCTCAGGCCGAGGCCCGCATCCTCATGCTCTCCGCCAACAACCTGCTGCGGCCCCAGGACGGCGGTCCCGTCACCGTGCCCACCCAGGACATGGTGCTGGGCAGCTATTACCTGACCATGGACCGCATGGGCAGCGCCGAGAAGGGCGCGGCGGAGGTCTGGTGCGTGGACGCGGGAGATACAAACCTCACCGCCGGAGGCCCGGTGAACGCCGACGATTTCCTGGCGGCCAACGAGGCCATTGAGGCGGAAAACAAGGCCATTGAGGCGGAAAACAAGGCCGCCCGGAAAACCGGCGCGCCGGAGAAGCGGAAAGCCACGTATAAGCCCCTGCGGATCTACGCCAACGAAAACGAGGCCCTCATGGCCTATAACGAGGGCGTCATCGGCCCCCACTGCCCCATCCTGGTCCGCCGGACCTGCACCGTGGACGGCACGGAGCACACCCGCATTGTGGAGATCACCCCGGGCCGCATCATCTTCAACCACAACATCCCCCAGGACCTGGGCTTTGTGGACCGGAGCGACCCCGCCCGCGTCTGCGACTACGAGATCACCGAGACCTGCGGCAAAAAGCAGCTGGGCAAAATCGTGGATAAAACCATCAACAAACACGGCTTCACCATGGCGGCGGAGGTTCTGGACGCCATCAAGGCCACGGGCTACAAATACTCCACTCAGGCGGCCATTACGGTCTCCATCGCCGACATGACCATCCCGCCCAAGAAGTACGAGATGGTCCGGGATACGGAGCAGAAGGTCCTGGACATCGAGACCCAGTACAAAATGGGCTTCATGACGGACCAGGAGCGCTACCGCAACGTGGTCCAGGAGTGGGAGAAGACCACGGAGGACGTGTCCGACGCCCTGCAAAAGAACCTGGACCGCTACAACCCCATCTTTATGATGGCGGACTCCGGCGCCCGGGGCTCCATGAAGCAGATCCGCCAGCTGGCGGGCATGCGGGGCCTGATCGCCAACACCGCCGGACGGACCATCGAGATTCCCATCAAGGCCAACTACCGGGAGGGCCTGACGGCCCTGGAGTATTTCATCTCCAGCCGCGGCGCCCGGAAGGGCCTGGCGGACACCGCCCTGCGGACCGCCGACTCCGGTTATCTGACCCGCCGCATGGTGGACGTTTCCCAGGAGGTCATCATCCGGGAGGAGGACTGCCACGTCACCCACGGCATCAAGGTCTCCGAAATCGAGGAGAACGGGCAAATCATTGAAAAGCTGTCCGACCGCCTCCGGGGCCGCTTCCTGGTGGGCGACGTGGTGGACGCGGACACCGGGGAGGTGCTGCTCCAAAACACCGTGATGATGGACGGCAGCGAGGCCAAGCTCCTGGGAGAGCGCCACTGGGTCCAGGAGAACGTCCGCCCCGGCGACCGCTGCGAGTTCGACCCCGCCGGGGACCCGGACAAAAAGCCCACCGTCATGATCCGCACCGTCCTGACCTGCAAGGCCCCCAGCGGCGTGTGCGCCAAATGCTACGGCATGAACCTGGCCACCTCCAAGCCCGTGGGCCCCGGCGAGGCCGTGGGCATCATCGCCGCCCAGTCCATCGGCGAGCCGGGCACCCAGCTGACCATGCGCACCTTCCACACCGGCGGCCTGGCCGGCGGGGACATCACCCAGGGCCTTCCCCGTGTCGAGGAGCTCTTCGAGGCCCGGAAGCCCAAGCGGATGGCCACGCTGGCGGAAATCGGCGGCACGGTCAAGTTTGAGGAGGCCGCCAAGGGCAGCCTGCTGAACATCATCGTCACCGCCCCCGACGGGGACACCCGGACCTACGCCGTGCCCCACACGGGCCTCCAGGTGAAGGACGGGGATGTCATCGAGGCGGGCCGCCAGCTGACCTACGGCGCGCTGAACCCCCACGACGTGCTCCGCATCCGGGGCGCGGACGCGGTGTACAACTACCTGATTCAGGAGGTCCTGCGGGTCTACCGCCAGCAGGGCGTGGACATCAACGACAAACACATTGAGGTCATCGTCCGCCAGATGATGCGGAAGGTCCGCCTGGAGGACGCGGGAGACACCAACCTGCTGGACGGCTCCATGGTAGACGTGCTGGAGCTGGAAAACGCCAACGAGGACATCCAGCGCCGGAACGCCGCCGGGGAGACCCAGGAGAACGGCGAACCCCTGCGCCCCGCCGTGGGCACTCAGCTGCTCATGGGCATCACCAAGGCGTCCCTGGCCACGGACTCCTTCCTCTCCGCCGCCTCCTTCCAGGAGACCACCAAGGTCCTGACGGAGGCCGCCATCAAGGGCAAGAGCGACCGGCTGACCGGCCTGAAGGAAAACGTCATTATCGGCAAGTTGATCCCCGCCGGAACGGGCCTCACGGCCTATCACAACGCAGCGGAGCAGATGATTCCCGAGGAGCCGGCGCGGGAAGAGCCCCTGCCGGTTCCCGAGGCGCCGGAGGCCGCCCCCGTTTACTCCGAGTAACCGAAAAAGCAAAGGTCCCGAAAGGGACCTTTGCTTTTTTCCGCCGGGCTTCCTCAGCCCCGGCCGGTGCGGTACATGGTTCCCGCCTCCGGCGTCACGCCGTTCAGCCGCAGAAGCTCCTCCACCGTCACGAACCAATAGCCCTCCTCCCGGAGGCGGTCCGCCACCTTCAGCGCCGCCTCCACCGACGAGGGGTAGATATCGTGCAGCAGGATGATGCTGCCGGGCTCCACGTTCTCCAGGATGGACCGGGCCACCTTCTCCGCGTCCCGGTTCTCCCAGTCCCTGGGGTCCACGGACCACTTCACCAGGGGCACGCTGAAGGTCATGCCCTCCGGCGCGTCGCCGTAGGGCGGGCGCAGCCAATAGCCCTCTCCCCCCAGCAGCTCCTCCAGGGCTTTTTCCGTGCCCTCCACCTCCTGGGCGGCGTTCGCCCCGCCCAGATGTACATGGCTCCAGGTGTGGTTGCCGATCTGGTGCCCCTCCTCCGCCATCCGGGTGACCAGGGCGGCGTTGGCCTCAATCTGCTCTCCAATCAGGAAGAAGGTTGCCTTCACGCCCCGCTCCCCCAGCCCGTCCAGGAGACGGTCCGTGGTGCCCCGGCGGGGCCCGTCGTCAAAGGTCAGGGCCACGTATTTCTCCCCCGCCGGAATCTCCGCCCCGCTGTCCGCGGGCACGGCCTCGCCCCCCGCCAGGCACAGCGCGGCCAGGGCCGCCAGTATGAAAACGAGACCGAATTTTTTTGCCATCGCGCAAATTCCCCCTTGTTCGTTCAGAGGTTAGTATGCGCAGGCGGCCGGGGTTTTCCATTGGAAAAATCAGCAATTGCAAAAGCCCTTTGTCATGAGCCTAGGTTCTCATGACAAAGGGCTTTTACTTGCGTTTTTACACCAGCTCGATGACGGCGGTCTCCGCCGCGTCGCCCCGGCGGACGCCGGTGCGGATAATGCGGGTGTATCCTCCATTGCGCTCCGCATAGGTGGGCGCAATCTCCTTGAAGAGCTTCTTGCAGACATCCTCCCGGGTGATGAAACTCATGGCCTGCCGGTAGGCGGCCAGGTCGCTCTTCTTGCCCAGAGTAATCATTTTCTCAGCCAGGGGCTTAATCTCCTTGGCACGGGTGACGGTGGTCTCCATCTTCCCGTAGTCCAGGAAATCCGTGACCTGCTGACGCAGCATGGCTCTGCGCTGGTCAGAGGTCTTGCCGAGCTTACGAGGCATTTCGGTTTCCTCCTTCTTGTTTGTCGTTAAGCGGTTTCGCTCCTCCGCCCCAGGGGCGGCGGGGCGTTTCTCAGTTGTTCTCCTCGTCGGCCAGGTGCAGACCCATCATGGCCAGCTTGTTGATGACCTCCTCCAGGGACTTGCGTCCCAGGTTGCGGACCTTCATCATTTCGTCCTCGGTCTTGGAGATCAAGTCCTCCACCGTGTTGATGTTGGCCCGTTTCAGGCAGTTGAAGCTGCGGACGCTGAGGTCCAGCTCCTCGATGGTCATCTCCAGCACCTTGTCCCGCTGGGCCTCCGCCTTCTCCACCACGGTGGGGCGGCTGCCGACGTTTTCGCTCAGGTCGGTGAACAGCGTGAAATGGTCGCAGAGGATCTTCGCTCCCAGAGAGACGGCGTCCCGCGCGGAGATCGTGCCGTCCGTCCAGACCTCCAGCGTCAGCTTGTCAAAGTCGCTGGAGGCGCCCACGCGGGTGGGCTCCACGGTATAATTCACCTTATACACCGGCGTGTAAATGGAGTCGACTCCAATGGTACCGATCACGTTTTGCTGGGGCTTGTTGCGGTCGGCGGGGACATAGCCCCGTCCATGGGAGAGGGTGATCTCCATGTTCAATGCCGCCCCGTTGTCCAGTGTGGCGATGTGCAGGTCCGGGTTCAGTACCTCCACCTCGCCGTCGGCCTTGATGTCGCCGGCGGTCACCACGCAGGGACCCACCGCCTCAATGTAGACCGTTTTCACCGTTTCACAGTGGAGCTTGGTGAGGAGGCCCTTGATGTTCAGGACGATCTCCGTCACGTCCTCCTTGACTCCGGGGATGGTGGAAAACTCGTGCTGGACGCCGGCGATCTTGATGGTAGTCGGCGCGGTGCCGGGCAGCGAGGAGAGCATGATCCGGCGCAGGGCATTGCCCAGCGTCGTGCCGTATCCCCGCTCCAGGGGTTCCACCACGTATTTGCCATAAGTCACGTCACCTGGCGCTTCGATGCATTCGATCTGGGGCTTTTCGATTTCGATCACGCAGTACCCTCCTTCATCTTCTCAACGGGCGGCGCACTCCGCCGCCTCTGGTTCGGCTCATTCCCGAGGGTATCCTCCGCTTACTTGGAGTACAGCTCGACGATCAGATGCTCCTCCACGGGGATGTCGATGTCCTCCCGGGCGGGCAGGCGGGTGACGGTGCCCTTCAGGGCGTTCTTCTCCCGCTCCAGCCAGGCGGGCAGGAGGAAGATGGGGGCGTCCTGGCCCACAAGGCGCTTGAACACCTCGGAGGAGCGGCTGCCCTCGGCAACCTCCACCACGTCGCCGGCCTTTACCTGATAAGAGGGAATGTCGACCTTCCGGCCGTTGACGGTGAAATGCCCGTGGTTCACCAGCTGACGGGCCTGGCGGCGGGTCATGGCGAAGCCCATGCGGTACACCACGTTGTCCAGGCGGCGCTCCACGTTGATCAGCAGGTTGTCGCCGGTTTTTCCGGGGGCGGCGGCGGCAGCCTCATAGTAGCTGTGGAACTGCTTTTCCAGGATTCCGTAGATGAACTTGACCTTCTGCTTTTCGTTCAGCTGAATGCCATATTCGCTTTTCTTCTTCCGCATCTGGCCGCCGGGGTTCCGGTTGGTCTCCTTTTTGGCGTAGCCCATGACGGCGGGAGAGATGCCCAAAGCCTTGCAGCGCTTGGCGATGGGCTGCATATTCCTTGCCATATTGCTTCTTACCTCCTCTTTCGATCAGACGCGGCGGCGCTTCGGGGGGCGGCAGCCGTTGTGGGGGATGGGGGTGACGTCCTTGATCATCGTCACTTCCAGACCCACGGCCTGCAGCGCCCGGATGGCGGCCTCACGGCCCTGGCCGGGTCCCTTGACGAACACTTCCACGGTCTTCAGTCCGTGCTCCATGGCGGCGCGGGCGGCGGTCTCCGCCGCGGTCTGGGCCGCGAAGGGGGTGGACTTCTTGCTGCCCCGGAAGCCGAGGCCGCCGGAGGAGGCCCAGGAGATGGCGTTTCCCTGGGAGTCGGTGACGGTCACCATGGTGTTGTTGAAGGAAGACCGAATATGGACCTGGCCACGCTCGATATTCTTCCGCTCGCGGCGGCGGCGAATAACCTTCTTGCCGCCGGATTTCTGTGCTGCCATATACTTTCTCCCTCCTTACTTCTTCTTGTTGGCGATGGTTTTCTTGGGTCCCTTCCGGGTGCGGGCGTTGGTTTTGCTCCGCTGGCCCCGGACGGGCAGGCCCTTGCGGTGACGCAGACCCCGGTAGCAGCCGATTTCGCTGAGCCGCTTGATGTCCAGGGCGGTCTGCCGCCGGAGGTCGCCCTCGACGGTGTAGTCGTCAATGGCGTCACGGAGCTTCTGCTCGTCGGCGTCCGTCAGGTCCTTTACCCGGGTGTCGGGGTTCACGCCGGACTTCGCCAGGATGTCCTTGGCGCTCTTTCTGCCAATGCCGTAGATATAGGTGAGGCCGATTTCGATACGTTTATCCTTCGGCAGGTCAATACCGGCAATACGTGCCATACTGTTAAAGCACCTCCACTTTCAAATGTCAGCCCTGTCTCTGCTTGTGCTTGGGGTTCTCACAAATGACCATGACGCGGCCTTTGCGGCGAATGACCTTGCACTTTTCGCACATGGGCTTCACAGACGGTCTTACTTTCATAGGTTCAAACCATTCCTTTCAGCGGTTGTTCACTTGCTGCGCCAGGTGATCCGGCCCCGGGTCAGATCATACGGGGACATCTCCACCG
>CAJUJW010000098.1 GCA_910586735.1 uncultured Oscillibacter sp.
CCACGACGGAGGGTGTGGTCCGGTTTCCCTCGGCGTTGGCGATGACGACGGCCTCCCCGCCCTCCATGACCGCCACGCAGGAGTTGGTGGTTCCCAAATCGATACCGATTACTTTAGACATAATGACTGCCTCCTATATCATCTTAAATAAATTGATAATTGAAAATTGACAATGGACAATGTGTCCCGCGAAGGAATCTCCGCCGCCAAACGGAACCGGCCGGCTCTGCGCCGCATTGTCAATTGTCCATTGTCCATTAATTTGCCACCTGCACCACGGCGTGCCGGATCACCTTGTCTCCCAGGATGAAGCCCGCCTGGAAGACCTGGGCCACCTGGTTCTCGCCGAAATTCTCGTCGTCGATGTGCATGACGGCCTCGTGCCGCTCCGGGTCGAAGGGCTGGCCCTGAGCCTCGATCTCCGCCACACCCAGCTTCTTCAAGAGCTCCTTGTACTGGGTGAAGATCATCTCCAGGCCCTTCTTGTGGGGGTCGTCCTCGCCGCCGGGGGCCGCCGCCGCCCGCTCCAGGTTGTCGTACACCGCCAGGAACTCCTTGATGGTGTCCGCCTTGGCGTCCTGGTAGAGGGTTTCCTTTTCCTTGGCCGTCCGCTTGCGGTAGTTGTCGTACTCCGCCGCCAGGCGGGCGAACTGGTCCTTGGTGGTCTCCAGCTGCTTGGCCGCCGCCTCCATCTGCTCCACCTGTTCCTTGGTGAAGGTGAAGGTCTTTTCCTTCTTCTTCTTGCCCTTGGGGGCCTTTTCAACGGGTTCCTCCGGCTGGGGGGCCGCCTCCGTCTCCGGGGTCTCCTCCTCCAGGGGCTGCTTGTTTTCCTCGCTCATTACCGATCCTCCTTCGGAGGAAGCTCCTCCTGTTTTCCAAACAATCTCGTCAGCCCCTCGGCAAAGCCGGAGAGCCTCGCGGCCACCGCCGCGTAGTCCATTCTCGTGGGGCCCACCACGCCGATGAGACCCCGCATGTCGTCCCCGATGTCATAGCTGGCCACCACCACGCTGGTGTCCCGCAGGGCCTCCTTCACGTTCTCCGGGCCGATGAGGATCTCCATGTCCCGGTGGAGGGGCTGGGGAAGCTCCTCCTTGCTGTCCGCCAGAAAGCTCATCAGCTCATGGGCCTTGTCGGCGTCCCGGAACTCCGGCAGCTTCAAAAGCCGGCTGGCCCCGGCGGTGACGATCTCCCGCCGCCCCGCTTCCTCCAGGGCCTCCGCCGCGAAGCTCACGGCCTGGGACAGCAACAGGAAGAGCTGGGGGCTCACCTGGTCCGCCACGCTCATCAGCCGCTGGCTCATCTCGTCGGGAGAGCGGCCCACAAAGCGGCTGTTCAGCAGGTTCCCGGCAACAGGAAGCTGGTCCGGCTCCACCTTCAGCTGCGTCCGCAGGAGCTGGCTTTTCACCTTGCTGTCGCTGGTCATCATCACCAGGATGCAGTTCCGCTCGTCCACGGCCAGCAGTTCAAACCGCCGGGCCGTGACCGAGGTCTTCCGGCTGGCGGCGATGTAGGCCGGATAGCGCACCAGGGCGGACACCGCCCGGCCCGCCTGGGCCAGGAGCCGGTCCAGCTCCTCCATTTTCAGCTGGAGGGACTGGTTGATCTTCTCCGTCTCCGCCAGGGAGAGCCTCTGCTCCTCCATCAGCTCGTTGACATACAGCCGGTAGCCCTTGGGGGAGGGCATCCGCCCTGCGGAGGTGTGGGGCTGCTCCAGATAACCCATTTCCGTCAGGTCGGACAGCTCGTTTCGGATGGTGGCGGAGCTGACGTTGCCCCCCATCTCGGCGGCGATGGCCTTGGACCCCACCGGCTCGGCGGTGCGGATATAGTCCTCCACCACCACCTTCAATATCTGCCGTTTTCGGTCCGTGAGCTCCACGCCGTCCTCCTCCTATGTCCGCCGGCCCCTGGAACGGGTCGTTTTCAACGCTTTAGCACTCCTTTTCCCCGAGTGCTAAAGCGAGTTTACCACCGGAGGGATTTGTTGTCAATGGATGGATATAAACAAATTGTAAACAAACCGGAACGGAATCATGAATCTTCCAGGGCCTGTCTGCCGCTCAGCCGCAAAAAATACCGAATGTTTCCCAGGAAAAGCCGAGAGTAAAAAATTATGCTTTACTTTTTAAGCCAAAGCTGGTATGATATTTAGTTGTGTGGGATATGCAGCCGAAGGGGATGAGCACATGCTTAGTGAGCAGGAGATGACAAAAAGCCCGTTGTTCCGCGGAATCAACTATCAGGATTACAGGGAGATTCTGACCTGTTTTCAGGCGGTTCAGCGGTCCTTCCGGGCCGACGAGCTGATTTATGACTTCTCCACCGACGCCGTGGGCGTGGTGGAGCGGGGTCAGGCCGCCCTGATCCGCATTGACGAGGACGGCGTGTCCACGGTGCTGGAGGACCTGGGCGCCGGTGGCATTTTCGGCAAGACTCTGGCCTTCGCCGGGTCCACCGGGGACAGCCTGGAGGTCATCTGCCGCCGCCCCTGCGACGTGGTCTTCATCAAGTACGACCACCTGTTCAGCCCCTGCGGCAACGCCTGCCTGCGGCACAGCGTCATGATGCAGAATCTGGTGCGTCTCATGACGGACAAGGCCCAGGCCCTCTCCCGCCGGGTGGACGTGCTGTCCCGGCGGTCCATCCGGGAAAAACTGCTGTGCTATTTCCGCCAGCTGTCCCAGCAGGCGGGGAACCGGACCTTTACCCTCCCCTTCTCCCTCAGCACCCTGGCGGACTACATCGCCACGGACCGCAGCGCCATGATGCGGGAGCTCAAGCGCCTCCGGGAGGAGGGCAGCGTCCGCTCCGACGGGCGGCAGTTCACCCTCCAGCTCTGAGAATGCTGTACCAAAAGGAGGCCGCTCCATGGACTATGAGCGTTTCCGCACCTTCCGCAACAACAACAATCCCTTCGGGAAGCGCCTGGGCATCTACGTGGAGGAGCTGCGCCCCGGATACGCCCGGGCCGTCAAAACCGTGACGGAGGAGGACCTGAACCCCGTTCAGGTGCCCCACGGCGGGGTCTATTTCTCCCTGGCCGACACCGCCTGCGGGTCCGCCATGGTGGCCTATGGGAACGTCTGCGTCACCATCAACTGCTCCTTCAGCTTTCTGAAAAGCGCCAAGGCCGGGGACAAGCTGACGGCGGAGGCCCGTGAGCTTCAAAACGGCAGGAGCGTCAGCGTGCTGGAGGCCCGGGTCACGGGAGAATCGGGAGAGCTTCTGGCCGTGGGGACCTTCACCTTCCGGCGGCTGGAGAAAAAAATCGAGCTGTAAAAGACATAGCAAAAGAGGCTGTCAAGAGACAGCCTCTTTTTTCGCGCCCGTGAATACAGGTTCTCATCCGATGTAAGGCAGGATCATCGAGGCCAGCAGGGCCGCCACCAGCACCACCGCCAGGGTCAGGGCGACGATCCGCTTGAACTTTCCGTTCATGTGGGTTCCTCCTTTGTCAAAACTTTGCGGATGCTCTTCTCCGCCTTGCTCCTGGGAAGCATCAGCTCGTGGCCGCAGCCTTGGCACCGGAGCTTGATGTCCATGCCCACCCGCAGAATCTCCCACTGGGTGCTGCCGCAGGGGTGGGGCTTTTTCAGTTCCACCAGATCATGAAGCCGCAGGTCCATCTTGTCCTCCTGTCAATCATTTCGGTTTGCCGCATATATTGATTTATCAACGTTTAAGGATGCGATATCATGCCGGAAAATAACCTGTACCCCCCGGAGGGCCTCCGCCCTCCCGTCCCGCTGGGCCTCGACGGCCTGCGGGAGGCCCTGGAGACCGGGGCCATTCTGGAAGCCCCCGTCCAGCGCTGCGGCGTGGACCACACCCTGTACCTGAACCTGGGCGGCGTCCAGGGCCGTATCCCCCGGCAGGAGGCCGTGGCCCCCTGGATCAGCGGTGCGGACCGGGACATCGCCGTTCTCTCCCGGGTGGGGAAACCCACCTGCTTCACCGTCGCGGCCCTGGAGGCCGACGAGAAGGGCGCGCCCATCGCCCTCCTCTCCCGCCGGGCCGCCCAGGAGAAGGCCATGGCCCATTTCCTGGAGCGTTTGGAGCCGGGGTCCGTCCTCACGGGCCGGATCACCCGGCTGGAGAGCTTCGGGGCCTTCGTGGACGTGGGCTGCGGCATTGTGGCCATGCTGCCCATCGAGCACATTTCCGTCTCCCGCATCTCCCACCCCAAGGAGCGCTTCCAAGAGGGGCAGAAAATCCTGGCGGCGGTGCGTGCTCTGGACCGGGAGGCCCGGCGGATCACACTCACCCACCGGGAGCTGCTGGGCACCTGGATGGAGAACGCCAGCCGCTTTTCTCCCGGCGAGACCGTCCGGGGGGTGGTACGGACGGTGAAGGAGTACGGCAGCTTCATTGAGCTGGCCCCCAATCTCTCCGGCCTGGCGGACGCCAAGGAGCGCCTCTCCCCCGGCGACGGGGTCAGCGTGTACATCAAGAGCATCCGCCCGGAGAGGATGAAGGTGAAGCTCCAGGTCATCGAAAAGCTGCCCCCGGCCCCCGACGAGCCCATCCACTACCAGGTCACCGACGGGAAGCTGGACCACTGGGTCTACTCCCCGCCGAACTATGAAAAACAGCCGGTGGAGACGGTGTTCACAGCTCCTTCCCCTTGAGCTTTTCCCAGTACGCCTTGGCGGCCTGTTCCGTCTTGTTCTCCCCCCACTCGTAATACTTCACGCCCTTCAGGGCATCGGGGAGGTACTGCTGGTCCACCCAGTGGCCGGGGAAGTTGTGGGGGTAAAGGTAGTGCTGCTGGTTGTCGAAGCCGGTGGTGTCGGCGTGGACGTTCTGGAGCTGCCGGGGCACGTCCCCGGTGCGGCCCGCTTTCACGTCCGCCCGGGCCCTGCCGATGCCCTCCACCACGCTGTTGGATTTCGGCGCGGTGGCCAGCAGGACGGCCGCCTGGGCCAGGGGCAGCTGCGCCTCCGGCAGCCCTAACTGCATGGCCGTGTCCACGCAGGCTTTGACAATCGCCACAGCCTGGGGATAGGCCATGCCCACGTCCTCGCTGGCGGAACAGAGAAGGCGGCGGCAGGGAGTCACCAGGTCCCCGGCCTCCAGGAAGCGGGCCAGATAGTGGAGGGCGGCGTCGGGGTCGCTGCCCCGGAGAGACTTCATCAGGGCCGAGGCGGCGTCGTACATGGCGTCGCCCCCTTTGTCATAGCGCATGGCGCTGCGCTGGGCCACCTGGGCGGCGTCCTCTTTGGTGAGGAGGAGCTTCCCCTTTTTGGGCTGTGCGGCCCGGCTCAGCAGCTCCACGGCGTTGACGGCCTTCCGCACGTCCCCGCCGCAGGCGGTGGCGATCTGGAGGGGCAGACCCTCCTCCCAGGCCAGCGGCAGGGGAGAGCGCTCCTTCTCAATCTCCAGGGCCCGTAGGACGGCGGGCTCCGCCTCCTCCGGCGGCACGGCCTTGAACTCGAAGACCGTACTCCGGCTGAGGAGGGCCCCATAGACGTAAAAATAGGGGTTCTCCGTGGTGGAGGCGATGAGGGTCAGCTTGCCGTTCTCCATGAACTCCAGCAGACTCTGCTGCTGCTTCTTGTTGAAGTATTGAATCTCGTCCAGGTAGAGGAGCACCCCGCCGGGGGCCAGCAGGGTCCCCACGTCGGCGATGATGTCCTTCACGTCCTGGAGCGTGGCCGTGGTGGCGTTGAGGCGGTAGAGGGCCTTGTGGGTCCGTTCCGCCACGATGTTGGCGATGGTGGTTTTCCCGGTGCCGGAGGGCCCGTAGAAGACCATGTTGGCCTCGGTCCCGCCCTCAATCAGGCGGCGGAGCACCGCGCCGGGGGCCAGGAGGTGCCGCTGGCCCACCACCTCGTCCAAAGTCTTGGGGCGGATCTCGTCCGCCAGGGGACGCTGCATGCCGGTCCCTCCTTTTCTCGTTTCATGGAACAGGATTATAGCACACCGGGAACAAAGTTTCTACCCGGTTCGGAAAAAATCTTTCGATCTCTAAATCCCCCCGCCGCTCAGATCGTACAGCCCGGTGATGTCCTCTGTCGCCATACTTGAGATATTCTATTTTATGCCGCCCGGTCAGGCTTCGCCTCAGGGCGACGCTGCCCAGGTACTCCCCCATTTCAATCAGGTAATACTCCCGGTTCCCCACGCCCACGCCGTCGTACACCGTGATTTCAGACGGGTCCCAATCCTCGGACTCCCGGTTGTGAAACGCCGCGATCTCCTCCGGCAGCGTAACAAGGTTCCACTCAATGGGATAGGAGACCTGGTACGCCGCCGCCAAAAGCAGCGCCGCCAGAAGTAAAATCCCCGTCACGCGCCCGGCGGCCTTTGCCGTAATCTTCATCTTCCGCGCCTCCCCAAACTCGTTTTTCCGATTATACCACGCCCCGCCGCCCTCCGCAAGCGCCGGGACCCGGCGCGGACGTTTCCCTCTGGACAAGCCCCGGGATTTCTAGTATAATAAATTCAAAGTGCGGACGATATTTCTAATAATAAGGACTATCCTCTCTTCCCATTTCCATCCAGGGGGCCTACAATAGGGCCAGATTAATCTTGAAAATATTTCACGAAAACGGTAAATTTTCATAATTTGAAAGGAGCGGTTTTTTATGTCCATTCTTGTCACCGGCGGCGCGGGCTACATCGGCAGCCACACCTGCGTGGAGCTCATCCAGGCGGGCTATGAGGTCATCGTGGCGGACAACCTCTACAACTCCAGCGAGG
>CAJUJW010000099.1 GCA_910586735.1 uncultured Oscillibacter sp.
CATCACCATCAACCTCTCCAAGCCGGAGAAGGACCCCAAGGCCATCGCCGCCGCCCGGGACCTCCCCGCCTCGGACTATCCCCGCTGCCAGCTCTGCCTGGAGAACGAGGGCTACGCGGGCCGGGTGAACCACCCCGCCCGGCAGAACCACCGTGTGGTACCCATCACCATCAACGGCTCCCCCTGGTACCTGCAATACTCCCCCTACGTCTATTATAATGAGCACTGCATCTGCTTCAACCGGGTACATACGCCCATGAGGATCGACCGGGCCTGCTTCGGCAAGCTCCTGGACTTCGTCCGGCAGTTCCCCCACTACTTTGTGGGCTCCAACGCGGACCTGCCCATCGTGGGCGGCTCCATCCTGGCCCACGACCACTTCCAGGGCGGGCGGTACACCTTCGCCATGGAGAAGGCCCCCGTCGAGACCCCCTTCACCTTCCCCGGCTATGAGGACGTGGAGGCGGGCATCGTGAAATGGCCCATGTCCGTGGTCCGCGTCACCTCCGAAAACCCGGACCGGCTCATCGACCTGGCGGACAAAATCCTGGTCAAGTGGAGAGCCTACACCGACGAGGCGGCGGTGATCTTCGCCGAGACCGGAGGGGTCCCCCACAACACCATCACCCCCATCGCCCGGCGGCGTGGGGAGAAGTACGAGCTGGACCTGGTGCTGCGGAACAACCTGACCACCGAGCAGTACCCCCTGGGCCTGTACCACCCCCACGACGAGCTGCACCATATTAAAAAGGAGAACATCGGCCTCATCGAGGTCATGGGTCTGGCCGTCCTCCCCGCCCGGCTGAAGGAGGAGCTGGCCGCCGTGGCGGAGGCTCTGGTCAAGGGAACGGACCTCCGGGCGGACGAGCGCACCGCCAAGCACGCCGGCTGGGCGGAGGGCTTCGCCCCCAGCTACACCTTCACGGCGGAAAACGCCCTGGAGATTGTGGAGAAGGAGACCGGCCTGGTCTTCGCCCAGGTGCTGGAGCACGCCGGGGTCTACAAGCGGACCCCCGAGGGCAAGGAGGCGTTCCTCCGCTTCCTGAACACCATCTAAGGCTCCACCCGCCGCTTCCAAACGCCCCGCCGGTTTTCCGGCGGGGCGTTCTCCCGTCTTGACAGAGGCGGCATTCTATATTATGATAAAAATCCGGTATTGAAACCGATTTCCCCGGGCCCAGGCCCGGACACATAGGAGGCAAACCGCATGAAAGAACTTAGCCGCAACATCACCCAAGGCGTGGAACGGGCCCCGAACCGCTCTCTGCTCTATGCCCTGGGCTACACCAAGGAGGAGCTGGAGCGCCCGCTGATCGGCGTGGTCTGCTCCTATAACGAAATCGTCCCCGGCCACATGAACCTGGACAAAATCGCCGAGGCCGTCAAGGCTGGTATCCGGGCCGCCGGGGGCACCCCCGTGGAGTTCCCCGCCATCGCCGTGTGCGACGGCATCGCCATGGGCCACGTGGGAATGAAATACTCCCTCATCACCCGGGACCTCATCGCCGACTCCACTGAGGCCATGGCCATCGCCCACCAGTTCGACGGGCTGGTCATGATTCCCAACTGCGACAAAAACGTCCCCGGCCTCCTCATGGCCGCCGCCCGGCTGAACATCCCCGCCATCTTCGTCTCCGGCGGCCCCATGCTGGCGGGGCGGCTCAGCGACGGACGCCGCACCTGCCTGAGCCACATGTTTGAGGCCGTGGGCAGCTTCTACGCCGGGAAGCTGGACGAGGCCGGGGTGGAGGACTACGAAAACAACGCCTGCCCCACCTGCGGCTCCTGCTCCGGCATGTACACGGCCAACTCCATGAACTGTCTGACAGAGGCCATCGGCATGGCTCTCCGGGGCAACGGCACCATCCCCGCCGTCTGGTCCGCCCGGCTGCGCCTGGCCAAGCACACGGGCATGAAAATCATGGAGCTGGTGGAGAGGAACATCCGCCCCCGGGACATCATGACCCCGGCGGCCTTCCACAACGCCGAAACCGTGGACATGGCCCTGGGCTGCTCCACCAACACCATGCTCCATCTCCCCGCCATCGCCCACGAGTGCGGCATCGAGCTGAGCCTGGACATGTCCAATGAAATTTCCTCTAAGACCCCCAACCTCTGCCACCTGGCCCCCGCCGGGGACACCTACATGGAGGACCTGGAAGGCGCGGGCGGCGTCTACGCCGTCATGAAGGAGCTGACCAAAAAGAACCTCCTGGACACCTCCCTCCTCACCTGCACCGGCAAAACCGTGGCCGAGAACCTGGAGGGCGTGGAGAACCGGAACCCCGAGCTCATCCGCCCCATTGAGAACCCCTACTCCCAGGACGGCGGCATCGCCGTGCTGAAGGGCAACCTGGCCCCGGAGGGCTGCGTGGTGAAGCGTTCCGCCGTGGCCCCGGAGATGATGGTCCACACCGGCCCCGCCCGTGTCTTCGAGAGCGAGGAGGAGGCCATCTCCGCCATCTACGCCGGGAAAATCGTGGCCGGGGACGTGGTGGTCATCCGCTACGAGGGCCCCAAGGGCGGCCCCGGCATGCGGGAGATGCTGAATCCCACCTCCGCCATCGCGGGCATGGGCCTGGACAAGGATGTGGCCCTCATCACCGACGGGCGTTTCTCCGGCGCCACCAGAGGCGCCTCCATCGGCCACGTCTGCCCCGAGGCGGCCCAAGGGGGCCCCATCGCCTTTGTGGAGGACGGGGACACCATTGCCATCGACATCACCAAATGCTCCATCTCCCTGGAGGTGGACGAGGCCACCCTGGCGGCCCGGAAGGCCAAGTGGACCTGCCCGGAACCCAAAATCAAAACCGGCTACGCCGCCCGGTACGCCAAGCTGGTCACCAGTGCCGCCCGGGGCGCGGTGCTGGAATAACCCTTCCCGGCCGCGCGGAAACCGACCGCGGTCACTGACCCCGGTCAGCGTTTAAGGAGGCCCACATGATACTGGAATTGGCAGTCCTGGACTGGATTCAGCTCCATCTCCGCTGCGGCCCGCTGGACTGGCTGATGCCCTTCGTCAGCGGCCTGAGCAGCCACGGCGAAATCTGGATTCTCTTCGCCGCCGTGCTGCTCCTCCTCCGCCGTCAGAGGAAGTACGGCGTCTCCGCCGCTTGTGCCCTGACTCTGGACCTGTTGGCCTGCAACATGGTCTTGAAGCCCCTGATTGGGCGAATCCGCCCCTTCGCTTTCCGGCCGGACCTGGCCCTGCTGGTTCCCCCGCCGGGAGACGCCTCCTTTCCCTCCGGGCACACGGCGGCGGCCTTCGCCGTGGTCTTCGCGTTGAAGGTCGCCGGGAGTCCCCTGTGGCGTCCGGCCCTGGCCCTGGCCGTCGTGACGGCCTTCTCCCGGCTGTACCTCTACGTCCACTGGCCCACCGACATCCTGGGCGGCGTCCTGCTGGGGGCCGCCGTGGGCTGGACCGGGGCGAAAATCGCTGAGGCCCTTTTTCGGAAACGTGAGCAAACCTGAACAAAGCCCCGGACCCTGCTGGGCCCGGGGCTGTTTTGCGTCATTGGTAAAAAAGTACCGTCACAGCAGCCGCTAGGTTGCCGTCGCTCCAGCCCGGTCTATCACCAGACTCTCAGAGCGCGCTAAAGTTTTTTTGGTTACTTTTTTTACAAAAAAGTAACTCAGCAGCAGGGGGCGGGGTTGCAGCCGCAGTTGTTGTTGCAGCCGCAGTTGTTGTTGCAGCCACAGTTGCATCCGCAGTTGCACCCACAGCCACAGCCGGAGCCTCCCCAGCTGTTGTTTCCGCAGCAGCACCAGACAATGATCAGCAGGATGATGATCCAGCAGCAGTTTCCGCCGCCAAAGCCATTATTGCACATGATGAAACCTCCTGAGAGATGTAGACCGAACCGCGCCGGTCTCAGTTCATCATATGCCCCTCCCCCTGGGAGGTGACAAAATCAGGCCGCCCGCAGAGGCGTTTCCCCGCAGGCGGCCAGTATGTTCGGTAAGCCCGGCTACATGCGCCAATTCAAAACCGCCGGGGCGTTGTCCCGCTCGAACTGGGTGAAGACGCCCTTGTCCATCAGCCGCTGGGCCAGGGTCCGGCCCGTGCCGAAAACCGGCACCTCCAGCGCGTAGTAGGAGATATACACCAGCTCCGCCCGGAGGAAGGGGGCCCGCTGGAGCATGGCCGCCTCCCCCTCCGTCAGAAGTCCCGCGCTCTGGGCCCGGGAAAGGGCGTCGGACAGGTTCGTGTTGGCGGCGGAGCTGTACCCCAGGGCCCGGAGGATGAACTCCGTGTACTGCCGGGCGTTCACCGGGCTGGAGGGCCGGAACTCCGTGGCGCTGTACCCGTTGGTGTAGCCCTTTTCGTAGGCGTACCCCACGTAGCGGGCCCCGTTGGACCCCGCCTGTACGTCGGCGAAGGGGCAAACCCCGTTCCACGCCAGGGCCTCGCTCTCCTCCCCCAGCACCCGGATAAACATAATGAGGGCCTGGAGCCGGGTGGGCGGCGCCTCCAGGTCAAAGCCCTGGCCGTAGCCGGTGTAGCTGCCCTGGAAGAGGTGCATGGCCTTCAGGGCGAAGGCCATGGCGTTGTAGTCCACGGCGGTGGAGAGGTGGAAGGTGGAGGCCCCCTGCCAGTCCACCACGGCGGTCTTGCTGGTGATGACAAAGTTTGCGGCGGTGTCCTCCGCCACCAGATAGCGGTGCCGGGCTTTCAGGCTCTCCCCGCTGGGAATCACCGCCCCGTCGGTCACGTCCACCACCGCGCCGGAGGCGTAAGACACCTGCCCGGCCCCCGCCAGCAGCAGTACGCCGTCCCCGGTCATGGCCTGTAGAAGGTCGTCCCGTTTCAGCCGGACCTCCGTCCAGGCAGCGGCGGAGGAAGAGGACCCCTCAGCGCCGACGGTCCACACCGTCCCCGTCCCCTGCGTGCCGCTCAGGCGGCTGTCCACGGCGGCGTCCACTTTGCTGGTAAATGTGCCGTTGAGGTAGGACAGGGAAGCCAGGGGGTCCCCGGCGTCCCCGGCGGCGGAAGCCCAGACGACGGCAGCCGCCATCAGGCACAGCGGCAGGAGAAGCAGCATCTTTTTCCGCATGAGAAATCTTCCCCCCTCTCCCCCGCGTCAGCGGTTGGCGATGCGGTAGCTCAGGGTCAGCAGGCTGTCGGCAAAGTGGATGTTCTCAATCTTCACATCCGGCTGGCCGCAGGTCAGCTCCACGTTGGTGAAGTTCCAAAAGCCCCGGACGCCCAGGGCGATGAGGCGGTCCGCCATCTCCTGGGCCACGGACTGGGGAATGGTCAGCACCACCACGTCTACGCTGTGGGACCGGATGAAGGCGTCCAAATCCTCCATGGCGTAAATGGGCACGCCGTTGACCTTGGTTCCGATGACCCCGGGAGAGACATCAAAGGCGGCGTCCACGGTAAAACCGGTCTGGGCGAAGGGGAAATTTTGCAGCAGGGCGTGGCCCAGGTTGCCTACGCCGATCATGACCAGGTGGTGGTCGTTGTCCACCCCCAGGATACGGCCAATCTCCGTGTGGAGCTCCTCCACGTTGTAGCCGTAGCCCTGTTGCCCGAACTCGCCGAAGCAGCTCAGGTCCTGACGGATCTGGGAGGCGGTGATGTTCATCTCCTGTCCCAGGGAGTGGGAGGAAATGCGCACGACGCCTCTGGCACAGAGTTCCGTCAATTGCCGGTAGTAGCGGGGCAGGCGCCGGATCACGGCGTCAGAAACGTTTTCTTTCTTCAAAACCCTCACTCCCAATCAGAATCCTGTCATAATAACTCACAATACTTATAGTTTAGCTCAAAAGCCGCAACTTGTCAATTTTTTTAACAATCTTTTTCTTGAAAAATTTTTGACAAAACGCTTTACAGGCCGGAAAAATTCTGTTATACTACCATAGGACTTGAGGAAAGGGCCTCGGCCTTGGAGGTTGAGGCGGCAAGTGCATAACGTGTAGGTACGCGCCCGTGGCGCAGTTGGATAGCGCGTCAGACTCCGACGTTTCTGACCGCTCCGGCTGAGATACGGCGCAAGGCTCTGCAAACAGGGGCGTTGGCGGATCGGCAGAGGAAAAAAGCCGTGGGCTGACTACTGTTTGACTACTATTTCCCCGGATAGCCGGAAGGCTGAAAATTTCATATTGTTCGGTATGCGCCCGTGGCGCAGTTGGATAGCGCGTCAGACTCCGACTCTGAAGGCCGCTGGTTCGAATCCAGTCGGGCGTACCAAAAGCTCTAAAAACGCCGTTTTTAGAGCTTTTTTGTAACTTTTCCTGCCCATTTTGCAAATTGAAAAGGAGGAATTTTCTATGTCCAAATACGCCGGAACACAGACCGAGAAAAACCTGGAGGCCGCCTTCGCCGGGGAGTCTCAGGCCCGGAACAAGTACACCTATTTCGCCTCCAAGGCCAAGAAAGAGGGCTTCGAGCAGATTGCCGCCCTGTTCCTCAAGACCGCCGACAATGAAAAAGAGCACGCCAAGATGTGGTTCAAGGAGCTGGAGGGCCTCGGCTCCACCGCCGAGAACCTGGGCGCCGCCGCCGACGGCGAGAACTACGAGTG
>CAJUJW010000100.1 GCA_910586735.1 uncultured Oscillibacter sp.
CACGTTTGCCCTCATTGCCATCCTCATCAGAAGATTTTAAACAGGCTCTAAGGAGGCTGGGGCCTGGAGTCGCCCTGACGGGCGGGGGCCCCTCTTTTGCGAAAAGAGCGAATGCGCCGTGCACGGTGGAAGAGAGAAAACGGGGGCGCGCAAGGAGTGCCGGCTGTTTGATACGAATGTCTCCAGCCCGCGGCGTGGTGCGAGCGGGGGTTTTGGTGGTCGTTGAATCGACTCTCTCCTCTTTTCGCTGCCGCTACCCTGGTGGCTGCGGGGGATGGTGGGTCTGCCGTCTTCTATCGGTAGGGGCCGCCGCCCTCGGCAGCCCGTTCCTCCGGTCCTGCCCTTCTATCGGTAGAACCCTGTAGGGGCGGCAATCTGCCGCCCGTTCCCCGGCTTCCTGCAACCACCGATAAGCGGCAGCGGAAAGAGGAGCTTGTCGATTCGATGAAGAACAAACCCCCGCTCAATTTAATTGCGCGTGGGAAGTCATTCCGGCTCCGCCGTTCATTCAGGCGCGGTCCCCCGTCCCCTCGTCGTTCCCCCAATATTTCTTTTTCTCTTTTGGACCGTGTACGGCCCGTTTTCTCTTTTTCTTTCTGACAAGAAAAAGAGAAAATGGGGGGTGCAATGAACCAGCCATCGCTGGTTGCCAAGGCCCCCGCCCGCAAGGGCGAGTAAAGGCCCCCCTTACGGGGGGAACCTCCGCAGATTTTTTTGCTTATTAAAATTGCTAAATTTTATAAAAGGAGTCTCTGCCATGAAACCCAATCCCACCCGCTCGGCCCTCATTCTCATCGACATGGAAAACGGCTTTGTGGACCACCGGGGCGGCCACTGCATCAAGGGGGCCCAGGCCACCGTGCCCGCCTGCGCCCGGGCCTGCCACCTGGCCAGGAGCAAAGGCATCCCCGTCTTCTTCGTCAAGCGCATCTACCGCGCCGACGGCAGCG
Source organism: uncultured Oscillibacter sp. (assembly GCA_910586735.1). GTDB lineage: Bacteria > Bacillota > Clostridia > Oscillospirales > Oscillospiraceae > Oscillibacter. The sequence goes on from CAJUJW010000100.1 coordinate 951, forward strand.
ACGTGGAGCTGACCCGATACGCCGCCTGGAAGGCCGGGGGCCACGCCTGCCGCCCCGCCTCCACGGGACCCAACAGCGCCCAGGCGCCGGAGGCCCTCCGCCCCCAGCCGGGGGACTACGCCATCATCAAGCCCCGGTGGAGCGCCTTCTTCCAGACGGAGCTGGACCTGATCCTCCGCCGCCTGGATGTGCGCACCGTCATCCTGGCGGGCACCACCACCCCCAACTGCGTCCGCACCACCTGCTACGACGCCATCGCCCTGGAGTACAACACCGTGGTTCTCACGGACTGCTGCTCCTCCCAGACGGAGGAGATCCAGCGGGTGAACCTGGAGGACATGGAGCGGGCCGGGGCCATCCTCATGGACAGCGCCGCCTTCGCCGCCTACGGCCCGGAGACGGTCCGGGACCTCTCCGCCGCCATCCGGGAGGAGATGCTCCTCTCCGACGCCTTCCCCGAGCCCTTCGGGGCCGAGGGGGACTCCGTGGGCTGGACAGACCGGTGGTAAATCTTTCCGTGAACGTTTGCGTGATTTCTTGCGGGCGTTCCGTCAAAGCGTAAAAAAAGCCAAACGTCCTTTGGCAAAATCGGAAAATTTTCCGGGCCTATGAGAAAAAATATTGATTTTTTACGGAGAAGATGCTAAGTTGAACATAGTGAAAACGCTTGCGGAAAACCCGGGGTTCTCCGCTGGTTTTCCTCTTCCAACCAACGGGCCTGTCAGGCCACAGGACGGCAATTTTACAAGGAGGTCGTTTCCCATGTTTGATTCCAAGAATGTATTTGTAGGCATCGCGCCCATCGGCTGGTGTAATGACGACATGCCGGAGCTGGGCGCGGAGAACACCTTCCAGCAGACGGTCAGCGAGATGGCCCTGGCGGGCTTCACGGGCTGTGAGATCGGCAACAAGTACCCCACGGACCCCGTGGAACTGAAAAAGGCTCTGGACCTCCGGGACGTGCGCATCGCCAGCCGGTGGTACTCCTCCTTCCTGCTCAGCCGCCCCTTCGAGGAGGAGGAGAAGGACTTTATCGCCAACCTGGACTTCCTGGCGGCGGTGGGGGCTGACCGGATCAACGTCAGCGAGCAGACCTCGTCCATCCAGGGGAAGATGGACACCCCCATTCTCACCGGCGGGCACAAGCGGGTGATGACCGACGCGGAGTGGGACCTCTTCTGCGGCGGGCTGAACAAGCTGGGTAAGATCGCCGTAGACCGGGGCTTCAAGCTCTGCTTCCACCACCACATGGGAACGGTGGTCCAGACCAGCGAGGAGACGGACCGCATGATGGCGAATACCGACCCCCGGTATGTGTTCCTCTGCTATGACACGGGACACTTCACCTTCGCCGGGGAGGACCCCCTGGCCATGCTGAAAAAATATGTGGACCGTGTGGGCCACGTGCATCTGAAGGACATGCGGCTTCCCGTGGTGGAGGAGGCCCGGAAGAACAACTGGAGCTTCCTCCAGTCCGTGCGGAACGGGGCGTTCACGGTGCCCGGCGACGGCGACGTGGACTTCGACCCGGTGTTCAAGGTCCTGGCGGACGCCGGGTATCAGGGCTGGCTTCTGGTAGAGGCCGAGCAGGACCCCGGCAAGGCGAATCCGCTGGAGTACGCTCTGAAAGGGCGGAAGTATATCAAGGAGCATACCGGGCTGTAAGCCTCAAAGAGGGGACTTCGTCCTCCTTTCCCCGCAAGGGGGACGCCGCATCCGTAAGGCGGCAAAGCCGCCGACGGCTGCGCAGTGGATTCCCCCCTCCAGTGGCATCGGTCACTGGAGCCGCCGCCCCAGGCGGCTGGAGTATTGGAATTTTTGTGACGCGCATGCCGTCACAAAAATGATTTAAATTCGTATTTGGGAGATGATTCCAATGACCTACTTCACCAAGAACGACGAATTGAGGCAAGGCTACAATTCCTACATCGACTCTTCTGCGGACGACATGGGCACCCAGATGGACGTGGGCCTCCTCCTGATGGAGGCGGGCGACACCTTCACCATCCTGGAGCCGGAGAAGGAGACCGCGGTCCTCCTCTTCGCCGGAGAAGTGACCTACGCCTGGGGCGGGCACACCGTGGAGGCCAAGCGCCCCGATTGCTTCCACCACGAGGCTTACTGCCTCCTGGCGGGCCGGGGGGAGAAGATCACCCTCACCGCCCAGGCCCACAGCGAAATTTACATTCAAAAAACCCGGAACGACAAGCCCTTCCCGGCGGTCATGTACACCCCCGAGACCGTCCAGACCCAGCACGCCGGAAACAAGGGCGAGCTGCTGGGCTGCATGGAGCGGGAGATCAAGACCTTCTTCGACCACGACAACGCCCCGTTTTCCAACATGGTCCTGGGCGAGGTGCTGAACCACCCCGGCAAGTGGTCCTCCTATCCCCCCCATCACCACCCCCAGCCGGAGGTCTACTTCTACCGCTTCGACTACCCCCACGGCTTCGGCGCGGGCTTTGCCAACGGCGAGATCTACCAGACCGGCCATAACGGCCTTGCCGTCATCACCAGCGGCTTCCACTCCCAGACCGCCGCGCCGGGCTACGCCATGTGCTACGCCTGGGGCATCCGGCACCTGGAGGGGGACCCCTGGCTGAAAACCCGCATCGACGACCCCGAGCACGCCTGGCTCTGGAAGCCGGACGCCAACGAGCACATCTATCAAGGCTGAGAGTTGCTTTTCTTGAAAGAAAAGCAACCAAAAGAACTTTAGCGCGCTACGGAGTCCGGCATGTATCCAAGCCTCTGCGACGGCAACGTAGCTGGATTTTATTACAAGGAGGTTTTTCCCATGGACACTATCCGTTTAACCATGGCCCAGGCCCTGGTCCGCTTCCTGGAGAACCAGTACATTGACGTGGACGGGACCGTCACGCCTTTCGTCCGGGGCGTCTTCATGATTCCCGGGCACGGCAACGTGGTGGGCCTCGGCCAGGCCCTGAGCCAGGAGGCCAAGCGCCTGGAGATTTACCAGGGCAAAAACGAGCAGGGCATGACCCACGCCGCCGTGGCCTTCGCCAAACAGATGAAGCGCAAGCAGATCTTCGCCGTCACCTCCTCCGTGGGCCCCGGCGCGGCCAATATGGTCACCGCCTGCGCCTGTGCCACGGCCAACAATATCCCCGTGCTGGTGCTGCCCGGCGACACCTACGCCTGCCGCCAGCCGGACCCGGTGCTCCAGCAGGTGGAGCACACCAACAGCCTGGCCACCACCACCAACGACGCCTTTAAGGCCGTCTGCCGCTACTGGGACCGCGTCGTCCGGCCCGAGCAGCTGATGAGCGCCGCCATCTCCGCCTTCCGCACCCTGACGGACCCCGCCAACACCGGCGCGGTCTGCCTGGCCATGCCCCAGGACGTGGAGGGCGAGGCTTACGACTATCCCGTCAGCTTCCTCAAAAAGCGCGTCTGGCGGCTGGAGCGCCGCCCTGCCACCGAGGCCGCCCTGAAAGAGGCCGCCGGGGCCATCCGTGCCTCCAAAAAGCCCCTGCTCATCTGCGGCGGCGGCGTCCGGTACGCCGAGGCCCACGCCGAGCTGCGGCACTTCGTGGAGGCCACCGGCATCCCCTTCGCCGACACCCAGGCGGGCAAGAGCGCCATCGAGTGGGACCACCCCCTGGCCCTGGGCGGCGTGGGCGTGACGGGCTGCGCCGCGGCCAACGAGATCGCCAAGGAGGCGGACCTGGTCATCGGCGTGGGCACCCGGTACACCGACTTCACCACCGCCTCCAAGTGGCTCTTTAAGGACGAGTGCCAATTTGTGAACATCAACGTCTCCGAGTTCCAGAGCCTCAAGATGGAGGCCATCCCCGTGGTGGCCGACGCCAAGGACGCCCTGCCGAGGCTTGAGAAGCTGCTGGAGGGCTATCGGCCCGCCTACACCAATGAGATCAAGGACGCCCAGGCCCGCTGGCGGGAGGAGCTGGCCCGGCTGGACACCATGACCTTCCAGGACACCCCGGAGTGGACCCCCATCATCAACGACGCCAACGCGGACTCCGCCAAGCGCTACGCCAGGGACCTGAAAGCGGGCCTGTGCCAGACCACGGTTCTGGGGGCCCTCAACGCCTGGATGGCGGACACCGACGTGGCCATCGGCGCGGCGGGCTCTCTGCCCGGCGACATGCAGCGCATGTGGCGTCCCCGGGCCCAGGACACCTACAACATGGAATACGGCTACTCCACCATGGGCTATGAGATCGCCGGGGCCCTGGGCGTGAAGCTGGCCATCGGCGAGGACCGGGAGGTCTACGCCTTCTGCGGAGACGGCAGCTTCAACATGCTCCACGGAGAGCTGGTCACAGCGGTCCAGGAGGGCAAAAAAATCAACGTCTGCGTCTTCGACAACGCCAGCTTCGGCTGCATCAACAACCTCCAGGTGGGACACGGAAACGTGACCCTCCTGACGGAACTGCGCTACCGCAATCAGGAGGGCCTCTTCGGGAACTTCCTGAACATCGACTACGCCAAAGTGGCGGAGGGCTACGGCTGCAAGAGCTACTCCGTCCGCACCATGGAGGACTTGAAGGCCGCCTTTGAGGACGCGAAAAAGCAGACGGTCCCCGTCCTCTTCGACATCAAGGTCCTGCCCAAGACCATGACCGACGGCTACGGCTCCTGGTGGCGCGTGGGCGACACCGAGGTGTCCGAGCGCCAGGAGAACCTGGACGCCTACGCCGACCACCTGGCCCACGAGAAGGACGCCCGCAAGTATTGATTCCCACCTATTTTAACATAAAGAAAGGTTGATTATCATGGACAAAGTTCTGAAAATCGGTATTATCGGCTGCGGTGCCATCGGCAAGGACCACTGCCGCCGCATTATGGACACTGTCCCCGGCGCCACCGTCGTGGCCGTCTCCGACTACGTGGCCGCCGCCGCCGGCGATACCGCCGCCAAATACGGCATCCGCTCCTTCGGAAGCGACTGCGACGGAATGATCAAGGACCCGGAGGTGGAGGCCGTGGTCATCACCTCCATCGACCCCACCCACCACGACTATGTGATGAAAACTCTGGCCGAGGAAAAGTGGTGCTTCTGCGAGAAGCCCCTGAGTCAGAACGCCAAGGACTGCGAGGAGATCATCAACCGGGAGCTGGAGATTGGCAGGCGGCTGGTCCAGGTGGGCTTCATGCGCCACTACGACCGGGGCTACGCAGAGATGAAGCGCATCATCGACTCCGGCGAGATCGGCGCCCCCCTGGTCATCAAGGCGTGCCACCGGAACGTGGCCCAGGGCCCGGGCTTCAAGACGGAAAACGGCGTCACCAACGTGGCCATCCACGAACTGGACATCTGCCGCTGGCTGCTGGACGACGAGTATGAGGACGTGCAGTGCGTCAAGGTCCGCCAGTCCGCCAACTCCGACAAGGGCTACGACAACCCCCAGGTCATGCTGATGCGGACCAAGAAGGGCTGCTTCATCGACGTGGAGGTCCAGGTGGCCGACGGCTACGGCTATGACATCCAGTGCGAGGTGGTCTGCGA
>CAJUJW010000101.1:0-3229 GCA_910586735.1 uncultured Oscillibacter sp.
CCACCACTCCAGCATGAAGCGGAAGGCGGGGTCGTAGCAGGCCAGGACCTCGATGCTCCAGCCCTTCTGATACAGGGCGTCCCGGAGGGCGGCGTAGGTCCAGGCGGGGTTCTCGAAGGAGCCAGTCTCGCAGACCTTCATCATCTTGGCCGCGCCGCCCATGAGCTCCTCAATGTCGATGCCCGCCACGGCGATGGGCAGCAGGCCCACGGCGGTGAGGACGGAGTACCGCCCGCCCACGCCGTCGGGCACCACAAAGCTCTCCCAGCCCTCGGCGTTGGCCAGGGACTTCAGGGCCCCGCGGGCCTTGTCGGTGGTGGCGTAAATGCGGCCCTTGGCCCCTTCCTTGCCATATTTCTTCTCCAGGGCCTCCCGGAAGAAGCGGAAGGCCACGGCGGGCTCGGTGGTGGTGCCGGATTTGGAGATGACGTTGACGGAGAAATCGTCGTCCCCGATGAGGTCAAAGACCTCCTGCATGGCGTCGGAGGACAGGCCGTTTCCCATGAAGTAGACATTGGGGGTCTTCTTGTCCTTTTTCTGGTTGTAGTTGGGAGAGCACAGGTATTCCACCACGCCCCGGGCGCCCAGGTAGCTTCCGCCGATTCCGATGACCACCAGGGCCTTGGAGTCGCCCTGGATCTTCTTGGCGGCGGCCTGGATGCGGGCGAACTCCTCCTTGTCGTAGTCCACGGGGAGGCGGACCCAGTCGGTGAACTCGTGGCCCAGGCCGTTGTGCTTCTGGAGCTTCTCCTGGGCCTCGGCCAGGCGGGGGGCGGCGGCGTCCTGATAGTTGGCGGGGATGAATTGGTCGATCTGGAAGGATTTGACGTTCAGCATGATACAGCTTCCTTTCCTGAGGTTTCCTGATTTTTGTGGGTTCCGCTAAAAGCGGTGCTGAAACCAGTATAGCATTTTGGCAAGTCGACGGCAAGACGGCAGAGGGAAAAAGTTGGGAAAATTTTCTGCCGGGAAATGGGCCCTTCCCCTCGGTTGACATTTCCTGGGCTGGTTAGTATAATGCAGTGAGGCCGAAAGGCCGCTGAAATCGCAGAGGTGAGAGGAGGCCATGGGCAGGGGCCCATCAAAGCGCCATGAGCCGGCTTCGGCCGGATAACGAGGTGAGGGGAGCGTCGGGGACTTTGGGAGAATACCGGAGACCCCGCAATCGAAAATTCGGCGGATGCCCCTCCGCGCCCCGGGCGGGCGCGTGACACGGCTTACAAACACACGGGCAACCGTGGAACAGAAGGGCCGTGACCGTCCTGGGAAGACAAGTGACTGCGCATTTGTCCTCCTAGTTATTCAATAGGAGGAACCATATTCCATGTGTGGAATCGTTGGCTTTGTCGGCCAAAAACAGGCGGCCCCGGTGTTGCTGGAGGGGCTGCGGCAGATGGAGTACCGGGGCTATGACTCGGCGGGCGTGGCCGTCCGGTCCGAGACGAGGGGGCTCCAGGTGCGCAAATCCAAGGGACGCTTGCAGGTCCTGGCGGACCTGACCCATGAGGGGGCGGACCTGGAGGGCACTCTGGGCATCGGGCACACCCGCTGGGCCACCCACGGGGAACCCAACGACGTGAACGCCCACCCCCATGTCAGCGGGGACGGAAAAATCGCCCTGGTACATAACGGCATCATTGAGAATTACCTGGAGCTGAAGGAGATGCTCACCCGGCGGGGGGTGGTCTTCGCCTCCGAGACGGATACCGAGGTGGTGGCCCATCTGCTGGAGTTTCACTACCAGGAGTGCGGGAACATGCTGGAGGCCGTGGGCCGGTGCCTGCGGCGCATTCAGGGGTCCTACGCCTTCGGCATCATCTGCTCGGACTACCCCAACGCCCTCATCGCCGCCCGGAAGGACAGCCCGCTGATCATCGGCTTCGGGGAGGGGGAGAATTTCATCGCCTCCGACGCTACGGCCATCATCCGGCACACCCGGGACGTGGCCTATATGAACGACGGGGAAATCGCCGTGCTGACGGCCCAGAGCGTGGACGTGTTCGACGGCGAGGGGAACTCCATAGAGAAGGAGCACAGCCGCATTGACTGGGACGCGGCCTCCGCCGAGAAGGGGGGCTACCCCCACTTCATGTTCAAGGAGATTCTGGAGCAGCCGGAGGCTCTGCGGAAGACCATCTCTCCCCGTATTCGGGAGGGCCGGGTGGTGCTGGACGACATCCGCCTGACGGCGGACTACGCCCGGAACATCTCCCACATCTACATGATCGCCTGCGGCTCCGCCTATCACGCGGGCGTGGTGGGCAAGTACACCTGGGAGCGGCTCCTCCGCCGCCCGGTGGAGGTGGTGCTGGCCTCGGAGTTCCGCTACAGTGAGCCCCTGGTGGACGAGAACACCCTGGTCATCGCCATCAGCCAGTCCGGGGAGACCCTGGACACCATGGCCGCCCTGCGGGAGGCCAAGCGCCTGGGAGGCCGGACCCTGGCCGTCTGCAACGTGGTGGGGTCCTCCATCGCCCGGGAGGCCGACGACGTGCTCTACACCTGGGCGGGGCCGGAGATTGCCGTGGCCACCAGCAAGGGCTATTCCACCCAGCTGGCGGCGCTGAACCTGGTGGGGCTGTATCTGGCGGACCTGCTGGGGACCGTGGAAAAGGCCGGGTACGACGCCATCCTGACCGAGCTCCAGGCCCTGCCGGAGAAGATGCGCCGGTATCTCACCAACTTCGAGGACACGAAGTATTTCGCCTCCCGGTTCTTCAACCACGACAGCATCTTTTTCATCGGCCGGAACCTGGACTACGCCATGGGCCTGGAGGGGTCCTTAAAGCTCAAGGAAATCAGCTACATCCACTCGGAAGCCTACGCCTCCGGGGAGCTGAAGCACGGGACCATCTCCCTGATCGAGCCGGGAACGCTGGTGGTGGCCCTGGGGACCTACGCCGCCCTCTTCGACAAGGCCATGAGCAACGTGGTGGAGGTCAAAGCCCGTGGGGCCACGGTGCTGGCCGTCACCACGGAGGGCTTCCGGGAGAGGATGGAGAAGACCGCCGACGCGGTGATTGCCGTGCCGGAGACCCATCCCCTGCTCCAGCCGTCCCTCTCCATCGTGCCCTTGCAGCTCTTCGCCTATTACGTGGCCCTGCAAAGGGGCTGTGACATCGACAAGCCCAGGAACCTGGCCAAGTCGGTGACGGTGGAATAACGGATATACGGACAGCCGGACCTCACAGCCGTGAGGTCCGGCTGCCGTTTTTTGAGGGAGGATTAA
>CAJUJW010000101.1:3239-6359 GCA_910586735.1 uncultured Oscillibacter sp.
TTTTTAGATCACGTGGAAATGCCGGAATAAAATTTTCTCCGCCTCGGAGTTCCAGAGGCCGTCGTGGGCGTCGCAGCAGTCCGCCAGGCGGGCGAACAGCGGGTCGCTCTTCCCCTTCTCCCGGAAGTCCGCGATGGCCGTCAGGGGCATGTCGAACTGGGTGTAGGTCAGCTTTTTCCCTCCGGGGAGATTGGGGAGGTTCTTGGTGGTCTCCGCAATGGAGTCCATGCCGCCCACGTGGGTCACCATGACGGCGGGGCGGATTCTGCCCTCGGACGCCAGGCGGATGGATTCCTTCAAATCGTCGGTGGTGCCTCCCGTGGTTCCGATGATGTGGGTGGAGGAGTAGTGACAGTTGTACAGATTGATATTGGCGGAGAAAGCCTTGTCCGTGGGACCGGAAAAGAAGTTCATGCACCCGTCGTAGCCCAGGAGGCGGTCCCCCATCTCCGCCAGGGAGCGGATGGAGTTATAGACAAAGATGTCGTCGTACCCTCTTCCCCCGGTGAGCTCCATGAGCTCCGTGAACTCGTCGGCGCACTCGTCGGGGTTGATGTAGACCAGGCGGATGCCGTGCCCGGCGGCCAGGGATTCGGGGATGAGCCGCCGGGCCCGGGCGATGCGCTCGTTGGAGAGGTCCGTCACCACAATCATGGCGGGCTTTTTCTCCAGGGTCATGGGGTACTCGATGGCCCCCAGGCCCATGGGGCCGCAGCCCCCCATAATCAGGACGCTGCCCCCCTCCTTGACGCCCATAATGTGCTCGTGGCTGTGGCGGCTGGTGTGGTAGTTCCCGTGATAGCCCCCCACCACGCAGCTCATGGGCTCCCCCAGGCTGGCCTCGAAATAGCTCTCGCCGTCATAGTGGAGGAGATAGCCCAGCTCCATGACCTCCGGGGGCACCACGCAGTAGGTGCACGCCCCGCCGAAGAACTCATAGGAGTACCCGGGGGAGGCCAGGCTCCCCTTGTAGTTCAGGGCGGGCTGCTGGGCGAATTTCTCTCCGGGAGTAAATTCGCCCAGCCACCGTTTCCCTACCTTCACAATGTCACCGGCAAATTCGTGGCCGATGATGACGGGGTGTGTGTCCACGTTCTGGGGGCAGCGCTTGTGGGCCTTGCCCTGGACCAGGAGCTTGTAGGTGGACATGCAGATGCTGTCGCTCATCACCCGGACCAGGATTTCGTCCTCCCGGATGTCCGGGAGGTCGAACTCCTCCAGGCGGATGTCATAGGCGCCGTAGAGACGCACACCCTTGGACCGCATTACTCCAGGCCGTTCAGCAGCTTGTAGAGCTGGTCCACGCTGGCGTTGTCCACCAGGGCGTCGGTGTCCTCCTCGGTCTCGGCCACCTCGACGATTTTGCCCAGGATGCCCAGATGGTCCTCGCCCAGAGAGGCGATGCCCACCACCAGGCGGACGGTGTCGTCGCCCCAGGCAATGCCCTCGGGATAGGTCATGACCACCAGGCCGGTTTTCTTGATGGCGCTCCGGGCCTCGTCGGTGCCGTGGGGAATGGCCACGTGGCTGCCGATGGCCACGGAGAAGCTCTTCTCCCGGTCCAGCATGCCCTGAATATAGGACTCTTCCACATAGCCGCTTTCCACCATCCGCCGGCCCACGGCCTTGATGGCCTCCTCGGGGCTGACGGGCTTGCAGTTCAGGATGATGTTTTTCTTCTCCAGCAGAATCTCGCCGGAGGCGGCGGGCTTCTCCTCCGCGGGGGCAGCGGCGGGGGCGGGAGCGGCCCCGCCCTTCCGGGCCTCCAGCAGCTCCTTGACCAGCATGTCGTACTCGGGGGCGCCCATGAAGTTCTTGATGGGGATGACCCGGGCCTGGGGGGCGCGCTCGGCGGCCCGGCCGGACAGCTCGTGATGGGTGACGACAATCTGGCAGTCGCCGGGAATCTCGCCCACGGGGTAGTGGATGACCTCGATGTCGGTGATGCCCGCGTCTTTCAGTTTGTTGCGGACCATGGTGGCCCCCATGGCGGAGGAGCCCATGCCCGCGTCGCAGGCGAAGACGATTTTCTTAACGTCCCTGGCGGAGACGGAGGCCCCGGAGGCGGCGGGAATGGCCTGGCCCTTGGAGGCGGCCTTGTTGGCGGCCACCTGGGCCTGGGCCTCGGCCAGATCGGCGTCCTTGCCGAACACCTTGAGGAGGAAAGCGGAAATCAGGAAGCTGACCACCGCGCCCACGGCTATGCCCGCGAAGTTGGGCAGGTAGCCGCCCTTGGGCGTCATGAGGACCTCGGCGATGATGCTTCCGGGAGAGGCCGCAGCCACCAGGCCGCCGCCCAGGATGGACAGGGTGAAGATGGCGCAGATGTTGCCCACCATGGGCCCCAGGATGACCACGGGGTTCATCAGCACGTAGGGGAAGTAAATCTCGTGGATGCCGCCCACGAAGTGGATGACGGCGGCCGCGCCGGCGGAGGAGCGGGTCTCGCCCTTGCCCGCCACGCAGTAGGCCAGCAGGAGGCCCAGGCCGGGGCCGGGGTTGGACTCGATCATGAAGAGGATGGACTTGCCGAACTCCGCGGCCTGCTCGGTTCCGATGGGGGTGAAGACGCCGTGGTTGATGGCGTTGTTCAGGAAGAGCACCTTGGCGGGCTCCACCAGGACGGCGGTGAGGGGCAGCAGGCTGTGGGCCACCAGGAACTCCACGCCCGCGCCCAGCCAGTCGGTGAGGGTCACGCAGACGGGGCCGATGACGTAGATGGACAAAATGGCCAGGATCGCGCCGATGATGCCCACGGAGAAGTTGTTGACCACCATCTCAAAGCCCGCAGGGATATGGCCCTCCATGGCCTTGTCGAACTTTTTGATGCACCAGCCGCCCAAGGGGCCGCAGATCATGGCCCCGATGAACATGGTGGCGTCGGTGGAGGCGATGGCGCCCAGGGTGGCCAGTGCGCCGGTGACCGCACCCTTCTGCCCGCCCACAGCCTTGCCGCCGGTGTAGGCGATCAGGATGGGCAGCAGGTACTGGAGGATGGGGCCCACCATGCCGTTGATGGTCTCGTTGGGAAACCAGCCCTTCGGGATGAAGAAGGCGGCGATGAAGCCCCAGGCGATGAAGGCTCCAATGTTGGGCATGACCATGCCGCTGAGGAACCGT
>CAJUJW010000102.1 GCA_910586735.1 uncultured Oscillibacter sp.
CCTCCGATGATGGTCCCGTCTTTGTTGATGATGATAGGGTCGCAGTAGCCGAATTCCTCTATGCTCCGGGCGATCTTCTCATATTCGGGTTCGCCTGGTTGCAGCTTCCTCCGGGGGTTGTAGGCGGCTGGCCGGAGGTCGGCCAGCTTGCGGGTTTCGATATTCACCTGGCCGACCTCCTTTGCCTGGTGGTTTGGAGCGTGCAGCGGGCCTCGGACCAACATCTCCCCGCCGGAAGCGGGGTGTTTTTCCTGTTAAACTATGCACGCACGTCTATTTTACGGGCTGAAAGATTATGAAAAGGGTGGGCGGCGTAGCGAAACGCCTGAAAAAATTTTGGTCTTATCCGGGAAAATATCGGGCCTTCCTCGCCCCGCTATGGGGAGGCGGCGTCGGTAGTACCTACGGCCCCCGGAGTGGCCCCCTTCGCCTCGCTGTCGGCGCTGTGCCTATGCTCTGCGCCTCTCCTATGCTGTGCCCCTGCTTGTCCTGTAGGTCACGCCGAAAGCATAGCACAAGTAAAACTCCTGTGAACTCCTGACTTTTATGAATTTCTATATTTGGGGCTTGACATCTGGCTTTCTATGGCCTATGCCACAATATACAGGGGGGGGTATCACAGCGGCCCCATGTTCCAGGCTATATTGCCCCCTATTTTCCCGGCCCACAGCCTAGGGCCACAGAGGGGGTCCATAAGCCCCGCCCTATATGCAGAGGGGTATTTTGCGCCCCTGTTTTTTCGCTTCGTAAAAAGCCGGCCTCACAGGTGGGCTGCTGCCCCATGGCCCCGCTTCCTGCTGGCGGCTCCGCCTGGGCCATAGCTGCCCCGGCCTCACAGCGGCCCTATATATGCGCCTGAAAATTTCCGGCCCCACAGGGGCATAAAAAATCGGGGGCCTGTTCTGTAGAACAAGCCCCCGGTATCACAGCCCCAGGGTATACCGCACTTTGTCTATGGAGAGAAGGGTGTCGAGGCCCCGGTTATAGTATTCAAAGCAAGGGGAAGCGGTTAGGTACACGATCCGGTTTATCTCCCGCCAGGGCTTACAGTCCAGGTGCCGAAGCTCCAGTATGGTCCGCTCTGTGGCGTCCTCCGGGAGAAGGTCCAGTATGTCCATGATCTCCAGGGCGCTCCGCTCCGCCGCCTCCGCCTGGGCCTTGACCCTGGCCTCCAGCGCCGAGGCTTCCCCTATGTCCGCCCGGATCGCTGCCGCCCTCTGTTGGAGGGTTTTCTGCTTCTCTTTGGCTCTGAAAAACCGGGTCAGATATTTTTTAAGCACCCGGCGCTCCGCCGCCTGTGTTCTCTCCGCTTTCGCCATGGTCTACTTCCTCCGGTTCCTGCCTTCCCTGTGGGACAAGGGCGTAAATCCTGCCGCCGATGTACCCGAACTTTTGAATGCTCCGGCCCTTTTCGTTCCAGAGCCGAACGGCCACACCTCGCTCCCGCAGGACCTCGACCGTGGCGTCGAGGACCACGGCGAGGGCCTGGGTGGAAAGCCGCTGAAGGTTGCCCTTCAGCTGGGCGAGGGGTTTGGGCAGCTTCCCGCCGCCGGGGCGTCGATTATTCCTGTTCGCCTTCATTTTGCGCCTCCCTGCTTTTCCGGGCGTCCTCCATGCTCTCATGCCAGAAGGCGGCGATCCAGGCGTTCATAGCCAGCTCCGCCTCCCGCTTCGTGGCTCCGCTCTGAAGCATGGCCTGGTGTACCTGGTGGGCCATTTCCGACATACTGCCCAAGGCGGTCATCAGCTGTCGGGCTTGCTGCGCTGCCGCAGCTTTCTTTGGGTCGATTGCCATTGTTCGATTGCCTCCTTTACCTGTTCCGGGTAGGAAACCACCAGGGCCGTCCCCCCGGCGTCGTTGATCTCCTGGATGGTCTGTTCCTGGATTTTCGAGAGCCGTCCGCCCTCTGGCCGCTTGACCTCGAAGCCGAAGAAGTGACCGGCTATTATGGCGCAAATGTCCGGGATGCCGCCCCGGCTGTATGGCCCCGCTGCCGCCTTCCAGACAAAGGCGTCCGGGTAGTTGGTTTTGAGCCAGGTTATGATCCGGGCCTGGTACCAGCTTTCTTTGTGGGGGTCCTGCTGCTTAGTGGCCATTGTGCAGGTCCCTCTCTATTTCCGAGAGAATGGCGTCCATCCTCCGGTTGAGGCGGCGGAACTTTATGGCGGCGTAAATGCCCAAGGCGATCCAGAGCGCCCCGGCGACGCACTCCAAAATATCAGCCATTTACTGCACCCGCTTTCTTCAAATATTCCCTGGTGGTCATCTTCGTGATGGTGATCTGGATGGTGTCCGGGTCTTTGGCAATCTCCAGGGCTTGCTCCAGCGTCAGGGATTCGTCGCCGGAAAACTCCAGGACCGCCTTTCCCTTGCCGACCTTGTATTTCACTTTCATGGTCAGGCCCCCTCACTCAGCGGCGGGGCGTCCTGGAATTCCGGCTCCCCGGTGGGGGTGGTGGGGTTGTCCGCCCACTCCCCGGCGCTGGCCGCTCCGCTGCTGGCCTCCGGCGGGTAGCTGTCGAAGGGCGGTTTGTTCTCCTTCTCTCCCTCCATGAAGCGGGAGGCCATCATGTCCGCCGTGTGAAGGGCCAGGACGGCGGGGAACATTTCTATGCTCTTGCCCACGGCGTTGTCGTTCTCATAGTCGCCGGTCATGCCCATGTGGTGCCAGATGGCGTACATCTCCGCCGTGGTGCGGGTCGTGTACTGCTTTACGATCATGGCGCTTTTGGGGCCGTGGCCCAGGGGCATCTTATCGTCGACGGTGTAGAAGGGGACCTTCTCCCACTTGCCGGTGGCGTCGTTTTTCTGGTTCCGGGTGCTGGTGCCATAGAAGTGGGTCTTGCAGATGTCGTGCAGCAGGGCCATGACCGTCACGCTGTCCTCCGGGATGGTCGCCACGGTGGTGCCGCCTACGGTGTAGAGCCAGCCCTCTCCGGTTTCGTCCCGGACCAGCAGCCCCCGCAGGGCGTCCAGGACGTTGAGGCTGTGCTGCAGCAAGCCGCCGGGGGCGGCGAGGTGATATTTGGTGCTTGCCGGGGCGGTGTAGAAGTCGCTTTTCCTGATGTACTCCAAGAGCTTGTCCATGCCGGGGCGCTGGACCTTGCCCAGCTCCCGCTCAAAACGTGCGATGTTGTAGTCGGTGTTCATGTGCGTCCTCCTTTTTCTTCCGTGGCGAAAATCTCCCCAAGGCGGCGGAGGTTTCCATATTCGCCATATTTCTTGTTTTTGTATTTCTTCATGGGGCGCTCCATCCTATCCTGAAGCTGGAGTAGGCGCTCCCAATATTGGGGGAGGTAGTGATATATATTCCGAAGCTCTTTGAGGTTTTTATTACAGCAGCACCAGCAGGACACCCGGTCGAGTATGTCGTATAAATCCACAAATCCGCTTTCCGTTGCCGGAGAAAGCTCCATCCAGTCCCAGCCCCTCTGGCGGCAAAAACTGAGGCAGTCGGCCTCTACCATTCCGGCGTCAGCGAGGGGTGCGGTCTTTGGCCCTTCGAGTTTCTCTACTCTCTCCGGTTCGTCTGCGGCAATCCCGACATAGTGTCTGACGGCTCCGGCTGCGTACTTGTCAAGGGCGGTTATTTTCCAGGTTGTTCCCCATCGGCAGGTGCCTCCGCACCACCCATATCCCAGGTGAAAGCCCTTTTGTTTCGATGTGACCGGGCGTTCGAGCATATCGTAGAGGAACGGGTTTTCCGGTTTCAGCCCTGTGAATTTCACTCCATGCCGGTCCAGTATTTTCTTCAGCCGGTCCCGGTTGTTATAAATGGCGTCAAACTCCATCCCGGTATCGTAGAACAAAACCTCATCAAGCGGCATCCCGGTTTCGAGTATGTAGAGGACCATGGCGAGGCTGTCCTTGCCAAAACTTACTGAGGCCACATACTTTCCGCTCATTTTGACTATCCCTTCAATTCCTCAAATTTCTTGAGCCGCTGGCGGTGGATGTTCATAATCTTGCCGCAGGTGGGGCAGTTGACCTTGTACTTGTATCCAGGCCAAGCCACCACCATGGTCCGCCTACAGTTCCCGCAGGTCACAATTCCGAGGCCCTTCTTCATTTCGTGCCTCCCTTCTTTCCTCTGAAGCTGTCCGCCTCCGGGCAGGTGGCCCAATGCGGCACGAAGCCGGTCCCGGTGGCCCGGTGCGGGTCCTGCGTGTACTCACAGGCCAAGACTTCCCCGTTTGGGGTGACAATCCTCTTGGAGCCGCTTTTGGGTTTGGCGGTGTAGTAGACCGGGGCGGCGTCGCAGGGCATCGCCTTTCCGCCAGGGGTCCGTATCCAAACAATGGCCGCTTTGCACTTCCTGCATGAGCCTGTTCTCACAGGTCATTCCTCCTTCAGTTCTGGTATTCTCTGGCGTCCGGGTTCCAGCGAACGGTAATCATCTCACGGCACTTGCACTGGACCTCAATCTCCGGGTCCTCGCTGTTGGTCTTGCCCCAGCCTTCGTGCTGGCAGTAGGGGCAGGTGAAGCGGTACAGAGCCAGCGGGACAGTGAGGTCTATGTGGTGGCCGCAGCGGCAGGTGATCTCGCTCCGGCGCTCCTTCAGGAAAGTGCCGAAGGTGTTCCCGCACTCCCGGCAGTACAGCCGGAGCAGTCCCCTGGCCCCCTCTGGCCGCTTATCCGAAGTCTGCCCCCCCCCCCGCAGGGGTGGGGGTTTTCTCCGGTCTATCCGGTTCCTCCGCTTCGCTCTGGCGGTCACACTGTCCGTTTATGGGGCAGGTGCCGCAGTCATAGCTCCCATCCTCGCAGCCGGTCTTTTCCTCACTCTCCGGGTCCGGGGCGGGCGGAAGGTCCGGGGCCGGGGTCAGAACGGGCGGGAGCGGGGCGTATTCATCCAACAGCCGCCGGACGCTCTTTTTGGCCTTTATCATTTCTTCCCGGCTGGCCTTCGTGGTGATCGCCGTGTCCAGGACCGTCCGGTCGCTCCGCTCGATCTGGAGCCGGAAGGTGTAGGTCGGGGTCAGTCCGTCGTAGTAACTCATTTCGTGTCCTCCTTTATGTCCGGCGGGAACCGGCAGTCGTGGCCGGTGTAGTCCCTGTTGATCCAGCAGCCGCTTGCCGGGTGTCCCTCGATTTTCGGCCACCAGTATTTCTTGAAAATGTCGTTGTATATCCAGCGCCGGGGCGGCTCTCCTACCCAGCGGCAGTGCCGCCGCCAGTAGGGGGTGAAGGCCCTCCGGAGCCGCCGGTCGTAGGCTTGCCAGACCAGGTTTTCGTATTCCTCCAGGTTGAGCCGGTCCACGAGTGCCGCCTTTGCCTGGTCCCGGAGCCCTCCGGGCTTCTTTTCGTCCGCCTCCAAAATGGCGAGGCAGTCGGCCAGCCACTTGTTTCCGGCTTCGTCCTTTGGGTGGGTGGGGAAGGCGAGGGTTTCCAGGTACTTGCTGAAGAACCAGTCCGCCCCCTCCTGGACCTTCTGCACCTGGGCGCTGTACGCTGCGGCATATTTGGTCGTGAGGATGTCCAGGGGCACCTGGTCCCGGTTGTGCTTCAGCTTCTCGAAGTCAGCGTGGAACTGCTTCAGTCGCTCTCCGTCTGTCATTCCGTCATGCCTCCTATACGGGCCACACAGGGCCACTGGTTGCCTTTGTTTTAGGGTGGTACTCTTACCCTCCGCACTCTTTAACGCACGCCTTTTTTCCTTGGAAAAACGGCCCCTTACACCTAACTTTCCGGGGCAGGTGTAAGGCCCGGAACCGTTGCGGCTGTGGGCTTTGCGGGGCAACCTTACACCTTACACCTAATTTTTTTGAAATACAGCGTTTTTTGAGATTTATGTCTTTATTGCAGAAATTCGTGCGTTAGTGCAAAGTTTCACTAAAATACTGTGTATTTGGTGTAAGTTGTGTAATTAGGTGTAAGGAAAGGGCTGTATCCCTTGCGGCTGTAGGCTTTGACCGCCTTACACCTAACCTTACACCTAACCTTACACCTAAAGTCAGGCGTAAGGTTTTTAGAAGGGAAGTTCGCTGTCATCGCCCTCTATTTCGTGAAATTGCTGTTGCTGCCAGTCCGGCTCCGGGCCTCCGGCACTCTCCGATCTGGCCGCTGCCAGCTCGTCTGCATCGTCCACGGCGTCCTTGCTCTCCGCCAGCTTGCCTATGTAGAACTCTACAAAGCGGCTGCTGCGGGT
>CAJUJW010000103.1 GCA_910586735.1 uncultured Oscillibacter sp.
AGCCGCCTCCGCCGCCGAAGTCCTCCATGGCGGCCTCATAGGAGTCCTTCTCATAGACGGAAATCAGGGGCTTCCAGCTCTCCTGGGCGTCGGGAAACTCCGTATCCACCAGGAGCAGGTCCAGATACTCGTTGGGCAGGGCCACCTCCAGCCCATCGCAGTCATAGACGGTCACATCCTCTCCGCCGTCCTGGGGCGGGGGCGTTTGAACGGGCTCCAGACTGCCCGTCTCCCCGCCGCAGGCGGAGAGGGTCAGCAGACAGACCAGAATAAAGGCTTCTAAACGGCGCATGGGCAGGGCTCCTTTCCTCAATCTAACGCTTACAGACAGTATGGCAGTCTGCGGGGGAGAAAAAACCACAAAACCAAAACAAATAGTAACAAAGCGGAAACGAAAAAACGGGGCTTTCGCTGTTGTGAACCGCCGGGAAACGTGGTATAATCATCCAGACTGTGATTTTTCCTGAAACTGGAGGTTATCCCTATGAAGCTCATGGCCATTGACGGAAACAGCATTCTCAACCGGGCCTATTACGGCATCAGGCCCCTGACGACGCGGGACGGACTCTACACCCACGCCGTCTTCGGCTTTCTGACCACGCTGCTGCGCCTCACGGCGGAGGAGGAGCCCGACGCCCTCTGCGTCACCTTCGACCTCCACGCCCCCACCTTCCGCCACAAGGCCGACGCCGCCTACAAGGCCACCCGGAAGCCCATGCCGGAGGAGCTGCGCCAGCAGGTGCCGGTGCTGAAAGAGGTGCTGGACGCCCTGAACATCCCCCGCTACGAGCTGGAGGGCTGGGAGGCCGACGATCTCCTGGGCACCATCTCCCGGAAATGCGCCGGGGCGGGGTGGGAGTGCGTGGTGGTCACCGGGGACAAGGACAGCCTCCAGCTCATCGACGGGAGCACCAGGGTCAAGCTGGTCTCCACCCGCATGGGCCAGACCACCACTGTGGACTACACCGGGGAGGTCTTCCGGGAGAAGTACGGCTTTGACCCCATCCACATGATCGATCTCAAGGCCCTGATGGGGGACAGCTCGGACAACATCCCCGGCGTCAAGGGAGTGGGGGAGAAAACCGCCATGGGCCTGATTCAGGTCTATGGCTCCATCGATCATCTCTATGCCCGTATGCCGGAAATCGTGACGGCCCCGGACACTCCCGCCAAGCCCGGCGTCATCAAAAAGCTGACGGAGGGAGAGGCGGACGCCCGGCATTCCTACTGGCTGGCTACCATCGATACCAGCGCGCCCCTGGACTTCCGGCCGGAGGACAGCCTCCGCAAGGCGCCGGACCCCCAGGCGTACCCCCTGTTTTTAAAGCTGGAGTTTACCAGGCTCATTGAGAAGTTCGGCCTCAGCGCCGCCTCCGCCCCGGCCCCGGAGACCCGGAAAAAGCCCGCCGTCTCCGTGGAGAAGGTGACGGACCCCGGCCGGGGAGAGGAACTGCTGGCCCTCTGGGGGGCGGCGGACCACGTGGCCCTGCTGGCCCTGCCGGACTGTTCCAACCTGGGGGTCTTCTGCGAGACGGGGGAGGGCAGCGCCCTGATGGCGGAACTGTTTTTCGAGGGGTATCAGGGGGACTGGAACGCCCTGCTGACGGCCCTGTTTTCGGAGGGAATCAGGAAGGTCTCCCACAACGTCAAGGACCTGATGAGGACTCTGCTGGAGAACGGCTTCCCGGCGGAGGGCTTCGTCTTCGACACCGCCCTGGCGGCCTATCTGCTGGACGCCACGGCGGGAAGCTATGACCTCCCGCGCCTCTTCGTGACCTATTTCAACGAGGAGCTGCCCAAGGCCCTGTACCTGGAGCCGGAGGCGTTCTCCCTCCTGGGGGACGGGGCCGCAGCCGCGGCATCCCTGGACAGTTACGTCACGGCGGTGGAGGCCCTGTACGGCGCGCTGGCTCCCCGGCTTCGGGAGCTGGAGATGGAGCCGCTCTTTGAGACCGCCGAGCTGCCCCTGTGCCGGGTGCTGGCGGAGATGGAGCGGACGGGCTGCGGGGCGGACGCCCGTGCCCTGGCGGCCTTCGGCGAGACCCTGTCCGCCCGCATCGCCAAGCAGGAGGCCGCCATATATGACATGGCGGGGGGGAAGTTCAACATCAACTCCCCCAAGCAGCTGGGAGAGGTGCTGTTCGAGCGCCTGGGCCTCCCCCACGGGAAGAAGACCAAAACCGGCTGGTCCACCAACGCCGACGTGCTGGAAAAGCTCCAGCACCCCATCGTCAGCGCCGTGCTGGAGTACCGGCAGTTTGCCAAGCTGAAGTCCACCTACGCCGACGGGCTGCTGAAAGCCATCGACCCCGACGGGCGGGTGCGGACCCGCTTCCAGATGACCGTCACCGCCACGGGCCGCCTCAGCTCCACGGAGCCGAATTTGCAGAACATCCCCACCAGGACGGACCTGGGCAGCGAGTTCCGCCGGATGTTCACGGCGGCGGAGGGCCATGTGCTGGTGGACGCGGACTACTCCCAGATTGAGCTGCGCATCCTGGCCCACATCGCCGGGGACGAGGCCATGCGGGCGGCCTTCCTGGCGGGGGGCGACTTCCACGCCGAGACGGCGGCCAAGGTCTTCCACGTGGACCGGGCGGACGTGACCCACGAGATGCGCCGCCGGGCCAAGGCGGTGAACTTCGGCATTGTCTACGGCATCTCCGCCTTCTCCCTGAGCCAGGACCTGGGTGTCACCGTGGCGGAGGCCAGGGACTATATGGAGGGCTACTTTGCCGCCTTCCCCGGCGTGCGGAACTACATGGACGAGGTGGTGAAAAAAGCCCGGGAGACCGGCTATGTGGAGACCCTGCTCCACCGCCGCCGGGAGCTGCCCGAGCTGACCAGCTCCAACAAAAACACCCGGTCCTTTGGCGAGCGGGTGGCGCTGAACATGCCCATCCAGGGCACTGCGGCGGACGTGATGAAGCTGGCCATGGTGAGGGTCTGGAAGCGCCTCCGGCAGGAGAGACTGGAGGCCCGGCTGGTGCTCCAGGTCCACGACGAGCTGATTGTGGAGTGCCCCGAGGCGGAGGCGGAGGCCGTGGCGAAGCTGCTGGAGGAGGAGATGGAGCGGGTTGTGACGCTCTCTGTTCCCCTGACGGCGGAGGCGCATTGGGGGAGGAATTGGCTGGAGGCCAAGGGATGAGAGTGGAGAGTTGAGAGTGGAGATAGGAGATATGAAAGTTTCCGTTTTGGGGGCGCTGTATGAATTTTGGTGGGTCCGCTATTTTCGGAGTTCCCGGACTATGGCGGACTTCACCGCCAGCCTCCTGGGGGTTCCCGTGGCGGGGGCCAGCCTGCTGGTAGCGGCGTTCTTCCTGCTGGGAATTTACGGCCGGGCGTGGTGGATGCTGCCGGGGGTTGTGATTTTGGGAATCGGGCATATCGGGATTCACTTGGGATACAGAAGAGAGGCGGCGGCCCGGCTGGAGGCGATGGCATGAAGCGGCTGATTGTGCTTTTGGGAGTGATGGGGGTGTCCCTGTCGGCCCTGCTGGTCCGGTGGTCCACGGCCCCCTCCCTCATTATGGCGCTGTACCGCATGGTCTTCGCGGCGGCTCTGCTGACCCCGGCGGCGCTGCGGAAGGAGCGGTTTTCCGGCCTGCCCCGGCGGGAGGCGGGCCTGAGCGTCCTCAGCGGGGCCTTTCTGGGGCTGCACTTCACCTGCTACTTCGAGGCCCTGAACCGGACCTCCATCGCCTCGGCGGTGGTGCTGGTGGACACGGAGGTTCTCTTTGTGGCCCTGGCCTCGGTGCTGATCCTCCGCAAAAAGCTGAGTTCCCGCGCGTGGATGGCGGTGCTGACGGCCTTTGGCGGCAGCGCCCTGGTGGCGCTGGCGGACCGCTCCGCCGGGGCGGGGGCTCTCTCGGGGGACCTGATTGCCCTGGCGGGGGCGGTGTGCGTGTCGGTGTACACCATGCTGGGGGCCGTGTGCCGGGAGCGCCTGAGCACCACGGCTTATACATACCTGGTCTATCTCTCGGCCTCCGGGACGCTGCTGGCCATCGCCCTGGCCGGCGGGACGCCCTTGGCGGGATACGGCCCGGTGAACCTGTGGACGGGCCTGGGTATGGCGGTGTTCTGCACCCTGCTGGGGCACAGCGTGTTCAGCTGGGGCCTCAAGTACCTGCCCCCGGCCTTCATCTCCACGGTGAAACTGCTGGAGCCGGTTTTTTCCGCCGCTTACGGCCTGTTCCTCTTTGGGGAACGGCCGGGGGTCCTGGTGATCCTGGGCGGGGCGCTGATTCTGCTGGGCATCGGCCTTTACAGCCGGGAGGAAGCGTAGGAAGGAGGAGCGTTTATGAAACAGAACATGAAGGTCCGCATCGTCCCCATGAACGGGGACCATCTGGACGAGGTGGCCGCGCTGGAGCGGGCCTGTTTCCCGGACCCCTGGTCCCGGAACATGCTGAAGGAGGAGCTGGAGAACGACCTGGCGGCCTTCCTGGTGGCCCTGGACGAACAGGAGGCCGTGGCGGGCTACGCGGGGCTCCAGGTGGTGCTGGACGAGGGGTATATCCTCAACGTGGCCGTCCGGCCGGACTGCCGCCGCCGGGGCGTGGCGGGGCAGCTCTTGCAGGTCTTCCTGGACTTCGCCAGGGGGAACCGGCTGGCCTTTCTGACCCTGGAGGTCCGGGCCTCCAACTACCCCGCCATCGCCTTGTACGGAAGCCGGGGCTTCCGGGGCGCGGGGCGGCGGAAGAACTACTATGAGCACCCCAGGGAGGACGCGGTCATCATGACCCTGGACCTTACCGGGGAACAGGAGGACAAAGAATGAAGCTGAAACTGGCCGCGCCGGAACAGGTGGCGATGGTGTACCAGCGGGACCTGCTGCCCGCCTTTCCCCCGGCGGAACTGAAACCCCTGGCCAATATCCAGGCCATGTGCCGGGACGGATGCTACCGGCCCTGGTGCCTCTTCGACGGGGAGGAGATCGCGGGGGAGTGCTTCCTCTGGCTGGGCCGCCCCGGTTGGGCGCTGCTGGACTACCTCTGCGTGGCGGAGGGCCGCCGGAACGGCGGCGCGGGGGCCTGGATGCTCTCGGAACTCTGTCGGGAGGAGCCGGACACGGTGATTCTGGTGGAGAGCGAGGCCCCGGTCCATGCCCCGGACCCCGAGCTGGCGGAGCGCCGCCTGGGCTTCTACGCCCGCTGCGGCCTGCGGACCGCCGGGTACGACACGGATATCTTCGGGGCCCATTACAAGACCCTGTACCTCTGGCGGGAGGCCCTGCCGGACCAGCGGCTGATGGAGGAAAACCGCTTCATCTACCAGAACCGCTTTCCCAAGGAGAAGTACGACCGCTACGTCCGCATCCCCAGGGACCCGGCGGCGGAACCCGTTCCCCTGGTGCCCTGGAACGAGGAGTAATGTAGAATTGTCAATTATCACTGATCACGAGGTGGATTATGAAAATTCTAGGCTTTGAGTCCTCCTGCGACGAGACCGCCGTGGCGGTGGTGGAGGACGGGCGGAGGGTGCTGTCCGACGCCGTGGCCTCCCAGGTGGAGATTCACGCCCTGTACGGCGGCGTGGTGCCGGAGATCGCCTCCCGGAAGCACGTGGAGGCCGTCGCCGCCCTGACGGAGAAGGCCCTGGCGGACGCGGGCTGCGAGCGGTCCGACATCGACGCCGTGGCGGCCACCTACGCGCCGGGGCTCATCGGCGCGGTGCTGGTGGGGCTGAGCTTCGCCAAGTCCGCCGCCCTGGGCCTGGGGGTGCCCCTGATTTCCGTACACCATATCCGGGGCCATATCGCCGCCAACTACCTGGCCTTCCCAGAGCTGGAGCCCCCCTTTCTGGCCCTGGCCATCTCCGGGGGGAACACCCTGCTCATCGACGTGGCGGGGTACACGGACATGAAAATTCTGGGGGGCACCCGGGACGACGCGGCGGGGGAGTGCTTCGACAAGGCGGTCCGGGTCCTGGGCCTCA
>CAJUJW010000104.1 GCA_910586735.1 uncultured Oscillibacter sp.
AGGGCGTGGAGCTCGTCGGGGTGGTGGGCGTAGTCGTCGTAGATCTCCGCGCCGTGGAAGGTCCCCTTGCGCTCAAAGCGCCGCCCGGCCCCGGCGAAGGAGCCCAGGCCCGCCTCCACGGCCTCGCCGGGGAGGCCCAGCACATGGGCGGCCGCCGCCGCCGCCAGGGCGTTGAGGACGTTGTGCCGCCCGTAGACCTGGAGGACCACGTGGGCGTACTTCTCCCCCTTGACCACGATGTCAAACACGGGCCGCCCGTCCTCCTCCCCCAGATTCGCGGCGGTCACGTCCGCCGGGCGGTCCAGGCCGAAGGTCAGCACGTCCCGCTCCAGGCCCGCCAGCGCCTCCATGGCGCTTTCGTTGTCGGCGTTGACGACCACGTGCCCCGCCGGGGGCACCGACTCCGCGAAGCGGCGGAAGGAGTTCTGAATGTCCCGCAGGTCCTTGAAGAAGTCCAGGTGGTCCGCCTCCACGTTCAGCACCACCGCCACGGTGGGGTAAAAGCTGAGGAAGCTGTTGCAGTATTCGCAGGACTCCAGGATGATGGTGTCCCCCTGGCCCACCCGGTAGCCGGAGTGCAGCAGGGGCAGGGTGCCGCCGATCATCACCGTGGGGTCCGCCTCCGCCGCCATGAAGATGTGGGTACACATGGAGGTGGTGGTGGTCTTCCCGTGGGTCCCGGCCACGCAGAGGGCGTTTGGATAGTGCCGCATGATGGCCCCCCAGGCCTGGGCCCGCTCGTAGACCGGGATGCCCCGGGCCACGGCCCCGGCGATCTCCGGGTTCCCGTCGTGGACGGCGGCGGTGCGGATCACCAGGTCGCAGTCCCCCAGGTTGTCGGCGTTGTGGCCGATGGCCACGGGGATGCCCAGGGAGCGGAGGCGCTTCACCGTGTCGCTTTCCGACATGTCGGACCCCTGGATGACGAGCCCCTTGTCCCGCAGGACCTCCGCCAAGGGGCACATGGAGACGCCGCCGATGCCCACGAGATGGGCGCGGGTGCCGGGGACAAAGAACTCCCCGATGGGCTTTTTATTGTGCATCATGGAAACCAGCTTCCTTTCCATAGAACGGCTTTATAAATAAGGATTGTATCCTCGCAGACAGTTTATTATAATATAAGCGCCAAAGAAATGCAACGGGGAAAGGGGGCAAAACCTATGGTGATCCCGGAAAACGTCCAGGCCGTCCTGAAAGCCCTGGAGGCGGCGGGCCACGAGGCGTGGTGCGTGGGGGGCTGCGTCAGGGACGCCCTGCTGGACGGAGGCCGTCTGCCCGGCCGGACGCCGGACGACTGGGACGTGACCACCTCCGCCCGGCCGGAGGAGACCCTGGCGGTCTTCGGCCCCCAGGCCCGGCCCACAGGGCTGAAACACGGCACCGTCACCGTCAAAACCCCGGGCGGCCCCGTGGAGATCACCACCTACCGCCTGGACGGGGAATACCATGACCACCGGCGGCCCGACGCCGTGGCCTTCACCGCCTCCCTGGAGGAGGACCTGGCCCGCCGGGACTTCACCGTCAACGCCATGGCCCTGAGCCTCCGGGGGGAACTCCGGGACCCCTTCGGGGGCCGGGAGGACCTCCGCCGCCGCCTTCTCCGCTGTGTGGGGGACCCGGACCGGCGGTTTCAGGAGGACGCCCTGCGGATACTCCGGGGCCTCCGCTTCGCGGCGGCGCTGGAGCTTGAGATTGAGGAGCAAACCGCCGCCGCCCTCCGCCGGAACCGGGCGCTGCTCCAGTTCATCGCCGCCGAGCGGATTCAAACGGAGTTCCTCAAGCTCCTGCCGGGGCCGGGGGCGGCGGAGGTCCTGCGGGCGTATCTGGAGGTCTTCGGCGTCTTCTGGCCTGAGCTCCTGCCCATGGCGGGCTTTGACCAGCGGAACCGGCACCACTGCTACGACGTGTGGGAGCACACCCTCCACGCCCTGGCCGCCGTTCCGGGAGACCCGGTCCTCCGCTGCGCCATGCTCCTCCACGACGTGGGAAAGCCCGCCTGCTTCACCCTGGACGAGAAGGGCGTGGGCCACTTCTACGGGCACCCCGCCGTCAGCCGGGAACTGGCGGACCGGATGCTCCGGCGGCTGAAATGCGCCGCGGACTTCCGGGAGACCGTGGTCCGGCTGGTGGAGTGGCACGACAGGGACATCCCCCGGACGGACAAGTCCATCCGCCGGGCTCTGCGGATTCTGGGAGAGGCGGACCTGCGCCGCCTGATTCTGGTGAAGCGGGGGGACAACTTCGGCCAGGCCCCGGAGTATTGGGACCGGCAGAAGGAGCTGGACAAGGCGGAGGCGATTCTGAACAGACTGCTGGCGGAGGACGCCTGTTTCTCCCTGAAACAGCTGGCGGTGAACGGGCGGGACCTGCTGGCCCTGGGCCTTTCGGGCCCGGCGGTGGGCGCGGCGCTGGAGGACCTGCTGGACAAGGTGACGGACGGGGCTCTGCCCAACGAGCGGGGGGCACTGCTGGGGTATCTTCAAAGTACCCGGACGGCGGACGGGAAGGAATAGGGGGCGGCGCTGTGCGGAAGATATGTGATTTAGATATGGAGCTGTACCGGTGCGTCTCCCCGGACATTCGGACCAGAGCGGTCATCATCACGGGGGAACAAATCGCGCACATCTTTATGAAAATCAGCGAGAAAAAGTTCAGGAAATATTTGCGAAACAAAAAAATCCTTTACAAGGCGGAATAAACTCGATATAATGAATTATAGATATAGAGTGATTCTTTGAGGTGGAGATTTCAGTGCCGCCACGCACCTCCGCAAGGGGGTTACAAGAGATGCAGGGACAGGCACACCTGCCAAAGAGTCAGCCTATGCGCAAGGGGCCGCTTTCGCGGCCCCTTTTTTCTGTCCCTCTTTATATTATACGATTTCCAGCAGCTCCCGCAGATCGGCAATCTCATAGTCCACCCGCAGATCCTCCGGCCTCGCCTTCCCCAACCGGTTGAACCAGCAGCAGGGCAGCCCGGCGTTGTTGGCCCCCCGGATATCCGTGGTCAAGGAGTCCCCGATGACCAGGGCGTTTTCCGCCGTCAGCCCCGGCAGCCGCCGCCGCACGTAGTCGAAATACGCCCTGTTGGGCTTGGCGGCCCCGGCCTCCTCGGAGATGAAGGCGGCCTCAAAGAGCCGGGCAAACACGCTGCCCTGGAGCCGCCGCCGCTGGACGTAGGCCGTGGCGTTGGTGACCAGGTACATGCGGTGCCCCCTGGCCTTCAACTCCCGGCACACCGCCTCGGCGTGGGGCAAAGGGTACACCCCCTCCCCCAAGGCGTTCATGTATGTCCGGTTGCAGGCCGCCGGGTCCCGGTCCAGGCCCAGGAACCCCAGGAAGCGCACATAGCGCTCCAGGGTGATGTACTCCTTGGTCAGCTCTCCCCGGTCGAAGGCCGCCCAGAGCTCCACGTTGATTTCATGATAGAGCCGGTAGTTCTCCGGCGTATAGGGGATGTCGTGGGCCCGGCACATTTTCTCAAAGGCCCGGGAAGAGGCTTTGGGAAAGTCGAACAGGGTGTCGTCGGCGTCAAAGAGCAGGTACTCGTAGTTCATCATAGTCGTCCTTTCGGCAGGTTTCGCGGTTCCCATTGTACCACGCCCGCCGGGAAAAAGCAATCCGCCCCCACCCATATCCATTGTCCATTATCAATTGTCCATTATCCATTTCCCTCCGCCGAAGCCGCCGCCCCGAATCACCGATTTCCCCTCCCGGCCATACCATGGAGCGAGGGGGAGTGTTGAGATGAACAAGATCTTTGGCGTCATCGGCGGGGACCGCCGCCAGGCGGAGCTGGCCCAACTGCTGGCCGGGGACGGCCATGCCGTCCGCACCTACGGTCTGGACCGCTGGAAGGGCATAGGGCCGGACACGCTGGACCGGGCCGCCGCCGCCGACGTGGTGATCCTGCCCCTGCCCCTGTGCAGGGGCGACGGCGTTTTGAACTGCGAGGAGGGGGCCGTGCCCACAGCGGACCTGTTCCGCCGCCTCCGGCCCGGGCAGCGTATCCTGGCGGGCCAGGTGCGCCCCCGGCAGCGGGAGGAGGCGGAGGCCCTGGGCCTGACGGTGGAGGATTACTTTCTCCGGGAGGATCTGGCGGTGGCCAACGCCGCCGCCACGGCGGAGGGGGCCGTCCAGACCGCCATGGAGCACCTGGACCGCACGCTCCTGGGGCTGGACTGCCTGGTGATCGGCTTTGGCCGCATCGGGAAGCTCCTGAGCTGCCGCCTCCACGGCCTGGGGGCCAGGGTCACGGCCACCGCCCGGAAGCCCGAGGACCTGGCCTGGATTCGCGCCTATGGCTATCAGGCCCTGGAGACCGGGAGGCTGGACGGCCATCTGAGCGCCTTTGGCGCGGTGTTCAACACGGTCCCCTCCCCCGTCCTGGGGGCCCCGCTTCTCCGACAGCTGCCGGAAGACTGCCTCTTGATGGATCTGGCGTCCGTCCGGGGCATTGAGGCGGCGGAGGGAAAAACCCTCTGGGCCCGGTCCCTGCCGGGGCGGCTTTCGCCCCGGACCGCAGCGGCGGCCATCCGGGACGCGGTGTATTACATCCTATTGGAAGAATGAGGTGACCTGTATGCGCAAGGAACGGGTCGGTTTCGCGGTCTGCGGGTCCTTCTGCACCCACGAGAAGGTGCTGAAGGCCCTGGAGGCCCTGACGGGAATCTACGAGACGGTGATCCCCATCGTCTCGGAGATTTCCGCCTTTACGGACACCCGCTTCGGACGGTCCGAGGACCTGCTGGAGCGGCTGGAGGACCTGACGGGGAACGATGTCCTGTTGGATATCCCGTCGGTGGAGCCCATCGGGCCCAGGGGCCTGCTGGATGTATTGGTAATTGCCCCGGCCACGGGGAACACCATCGCCAAGCTGGCGGCGGGCATCGCCGACACGCCGGTGACCATGGCGGCCAAGTCCCACCTGCGGAACGGCCGCCCGGTGGTGGTGGCGGTGTCCAGCAACGACGGCCTGGCGGCGGGGGCGAAGAACATCGGCGAGCTGCTGGTCCGGCGGAACTATTATTTTGTGCCCTTCGGGCAGGATAACGCCCAGCAGAAGCCCAGCTCTCTGGTGGCGGATTTCGCGCAGCTGCCGGAGACGGTGGACGCGGCCCTGCGGGGCCAGCAGATTCAGCCGATTCTGCTGCGGTGAGAGGACGAGAAACGGGGGAGAGGCGTCTGCCTCTCCCCCTCTTGTTCCAGCGGGAAGTTACAGGGACTTCTCGTAGGACTCGATCATCTTCTTGAACGTGTGACCCGTACGACACCTGAGATTTGTGAGGTATTTGTCCGTAGTATCCCCGGTAAATATCTTGATTTGCAGCTTTAGCCGCCCATCCTCGGGAGTGACGAAAATCTTGTCAATATAGCGGTCCACAAATTCTTTGTTGATGATGCCTTGGGCGGCGTCCCGCTTGGCCTCCCGGAGCACCCGGCGGATGGCGTCAATGTGCTTCTTAAACTCCGTCTTGGAAAGCTGCTGCTGTTCCAGCTCGTAAATCTGCCGCTCGGCCTCGTCCATCTCCCGGTCACAGTCTTTATTCATAGCAAGGAAATCCCGATCGGAGAGCTGCCCGGCGGCGTTGTATCCCAGGAGCTTGCTTTTCTTCTTCTGTGCCAGCTCGATTTGCTGGCGCAGGGCGGCGATCT
Organism: uncultured Oscillibacter sp.; assembly: GCA_910586735.1. Taxonomy (GTDB): domain Bacteria; phylum Bacillota; class Clostridia; order Oscillospirales; family Oscillospiraceae; genus Oscillibacter. The sequence continues at coordinate 5,655 of CAJUJW010000104.1, forward strand.
GCTTGGCTGTGTCCCCGCCGTCTCCCAGGGATTTATACATTTCAATGTATTCCTCTATGAGAGCGTCGGCATCCGCTTCGGTCTCCTGGAACACCTCAAAGAGAAGGGGCTTCAGCTCCTCCTCATAGATCGGGAAGGAGGCGCAGGAATCCGCGCCGTTTTTGATTTTTCCGGAGCAGACCCACTTGCTGTTTTTCTTTCCGGTTTTGTCCACAGAGTCCCGGCGGTAGTAGGCCGCGCCGCAGTGGATGCAGTAGAGCTTTCCGGTGAGGA
>CAJUJW010000105.1 GCA_910586735.1 uncultured Oscillibacter sp.
AGCGGGCGCAGTCCTCGCCGCCAGGCGGGGACGGAGCAGAGCGGAATTTCTTCCGGCGAAATGAGGGGTGCATTGCACCAGCTATCGCTGGCCTCCAATTCCCCCCGCCCGTCAGGGCGAGTACCACCCCCCCATCTCAGGGGAAAAGAGGCCCCCCGCACGGACTTGACACCCGTCCCACAAGGGACTATACTAATAGTACAAATCTTTAGGCCGTGAAGGGAGTCGGGCCGACAAGGAGGGATATCACATGGAAGTGAGCGTACACGCCTACGGCGGCAGCCCCGCCCAACAGACGCGTTCCAAACGCCCGGCCGGAAAGACGGCCAACGGATTTTTGGAAAATGTGATCAGAACCCAAGCCTCCCAGGGCGGCCTGGACGGAGTCTACAGCCGCCTGTCCCCCGCCTCCCAAAAGGCCCTGGAGGGCCTGAAAGCGGGCCGAAGCGACATGACCAGGGACCAGTGGACCGCCCTGTGCCGGGAGCTGAAGGACTTGGGGGCCATCACCCAGGCGGAGTTCGACTACACCGGCACGGAGTTCCGCCTGCACCCCGTCTTCACCGACAGCCATGGCAACGTCACCTGTCCGGGGGCCCGGGAGTCCTTCGACCTGCTGACGGGCCGGGGCGTCCTGCTCCAAAACGAGTCCGCCGCCTGGAAGGGGGACCCGCTGGCGTACCTGGACGCGTGGGCCAAGACCTTTGAGCGGTGGAAGGGCCAGTACGCCGGGGAGCGCTGGCCGGACGGGGAGAAGAAGTATGAGGACCTCTCTCCCCTCGACAGGCGGATTGACGCCTTCCAGAAGGTGGCAGAACTGCTCAGAGGCCTGACAGCCTGATAAAGAGGAACATCAAAGGCGGACCGCTTGCGCGGCCCGCCTTTTTACGGTTCTATAAAGGGATAAAGAGCCCGGTCACTTCTTAAAGCTGTCCTTCAAGCTGACGCTTCGGTTGAACACCAGGTGTCCCGGCGCGCTGTCCTTGCTGTCCAGGCAGAAGTACCCCTGCCGCAGGAACTGGAAGTTCGCCGGGGCCTTCGCCTCCGCCAGGGAGGTCTCCACCTTGCAGCCCGTCAGCACCTCCAGAGAGGTGGAGTTCAGGCAGTCGATGAAATCCTTGTCGGCGGCGTCGGGGTCCGGGTCGGTGAAGAGGTCGCTGTACAGCCGGACCTCCGCCTCGGCGGCGGTGGCGGCGTCCACCCAGTGGATGGTGGCGCCCTTGACCTTCCGGCCGTCGGCGGGGTCGCCGCCCCGGCTCTCGGAGTCGTACTCGCAGAGAATTTCCGTCACCTTCCCCGCCTCGTCCTTCACGCAGCCGGTGCAGCGGATGAGGTAGGCCCCCTTGAGGCGGCACTCCGGGCCGCCGGGGTAGAGGCGCTTGTACTTGGGCACGGGGGCCTCCAGGAAGTCGTCGGCCTCCACCCAGAGGGTGCGGGAGAAGGGGACCTCACGGGTTCCGGCGGCGGGGTCCACGGGGTTGTTTTCCACGGTGACGGTCTCGGTTTTGCCCTCGGGGTAGTTGACGATGGTCAGCTTCACGGGCCGGAGAACCGCCATGACCCGTTCCGCCGTGGCGTTCAGGTCCTCCCGGAGACAGTGCTCCAGGAAGCTGTACTCCACCACGTTGGCGGACTTGGCCACGCCGATGCGCTCGCAGAAATTGCGGATGGACCGGGGGGTGTAGCCCCGGCGGCGGAGGCCGCAGAGCGTGGGCATCCGGGGGTCGTCCCAGCCGGAGACCCGGCCCTCCTCCACCAGGCGGCGGAGCTTTCGCTTGCTCATGACCGTGTGGTCGATGCCAAGCCGGGCGAACTCAATCTGCCGGGGTTTGGCGGGCAGGTCACAGTGCTCCACCACCCAGTTGTACAGGGGACGGTGGGCCTCAAACTCCAACGAGCAGAGGGAGTGAGTAATGCCCTCCAGGGCGTCCTGGATGGGGTGGGCGAAGTCGTACATGGGGTAGATGCACCACTTGTTCCCGTGGCGGTGGTGGGGCAGGTGGTTGATCCGGTAGAGCACCGGGTCCCGCATGTTGAAGTTGCCGCTGGCCAGGTCGATCTTGGCCCGCAGGGTCATGGCCCCGTCGGGGAACTCCCCGGCCCGCATCCGGCGGAAGAGGTCCAGGCTCTCCTCAATGGGCCGGTCCCGCCAGGGGCTCCGGGCGGGCACGCCCACGCCGCCCCGGTACTCCCGGAACTCCTCCGGGGTCAGCTGGCACACGTAGGCCAGGCCCTTTTGAATCAGCAGCTCCGCCTGGCGGTAGTCCTCCTCAAAGTAGTCGGACCCGTAGAAGAAGCGGTCCCCCCAGTCGAAGCCCAGCCAGTGGATGTCCTCCTTGATGGCCTCCACAAATTCCTCGTCCTCCTTGGTGGGATTGGTGTCGTCCATGCGGAGGTTGCAGAGCCCGCCGTATTTTTCGGCGGTGCCGAAGTCGATGGTCAGGGCCTTGCAGTGGCCGATGTGAAGGTAGCCGTTGGGTTCCGGGGGAAAACGGGTGTGGACCGTCATGCCGGCGTACTGCCCGCCGGGGGCGATGTCCTCCTCGATGAACGCGTGGATGAAGTTCCGGCTTTCCAGTTCCGGCGCTTTGATTTCGTCCGCCATAGCGAAAACCTCCCATAGTAATGTAAAATGACATTTTATTATACAGAGTTGGGGGCGGAATTGCAAGGGGAACTTTTTTGAAGGGAGCGTTCCTTCACGCGGTTTTTCCGGGGGGATTGGGGGCCCCGTAGGGGCCGCCGCCCTCGGCGGCCCGCTCCTCCAGGTCCTGCTTGTGTTCATCGGGAAGGTGGTATATGATACAAGAAACAGGGAATTTTCAAGATACGCAACCGCCGGTTGCGGAAGTTCCAAGGGCGGTTGATAGCATGCCGCGGGAAACTGCGGTATCATTTCGTCAAGGAGGCAAAGCGGATGTTGTCTGAAAAAATATATACGCTCAGGCGAAAAAGCGGGCTGTCGCAGGAACAGCTCGCGGAGAAAATCGGCGTTTCAAGGCAGGCGATTTCAAAGTGGGAAGGAGGCTTGTCGACCCCGGAACTGGATAAGCTCAAGGCCCTGAGCGCCTTTTTCCAAATCTCAATCGACGAACTCACAGGCGAACAGGAAGCAATCGGTTTCTCCGCCGGGGCGGAACAAAAGCCGCCCGCCGGAAACGAAGGGGGCGCAAGCTGCAAAATTGGCGTGGCCCTGTGCCTGGTTGGCGCGGCCGGCCTGATCCTGTTTGGAGTCTTCATGTTGATTTGGCCCTCTTCCGCTGAACGGCTGGAAGAGTCCTCTGTGATTACGCTGAACGGCACGGGGATACTCATGGCCCTGTTCCTGGCGCTTATGGGAATCGGCGTCGTTCTGGTCCTCAAAAAGAAGTGAACCCGGGAGGTTTTGTCTGATGAAAACACACAGGTATCTGTCTTATGTCTTCATGGCGCTTGCCGTTTTGCTGTCGAATGTCATGTGCGCCGTGGTCTCCTACAATTACTGCGACATGCAGTGGGGAATCCGGTATGGGGGATACAGCGCCCCGGCAAATGTGGCGTTCCTATCCGCCGTGCCCTACGCGGCTGGAATCGCGGTTTGCGCGGGCCTGGCCTGGCTGTTCCATCGGAGGAGCCGGGAAATTTCATGACATCATAAAAGGGGCTGTTTCCTCTGAAACAGCCCCTCTTCGCGTCCGGGAACCAGCCTTCCGGCGGAGGCTTGCCGCCCAGGCGGCCCGGTTCCCGATACATTATTATATATATCCAATCAGACCGTGGCGAACTCGCCGTCCCAGAGCACCTTGCGGAACTTCAGGGGGTCGGTGTTGCCCTCGGTGGAGAACATCAGCACCTGGCTGTAGCGGTCCAGGCCCACGGCCTCCCGGAGGTCCTTGTACTCGTCGGTCTCCATGATGGCGGCGATAAGGCCCATGCCCACCGCGCCGCTTTCGCCGGAGATGACCACCGGGTCCCCCTTCACGGGCACGCCCAGCATCCGCATGCCCCGGGCGCTGACCCAGTCGGGGCAGGAGACGAAGGCGGTGACGTGGTTGCGGAGGATGTCCCAGGAGATGGTGTTGGGCTCGCCGCAGGCCAAGCCCGCCATGATGGTCTTCAAATCGCCGTCCACCACACGGGGTTTGCCGTCCCCGGCCAGGGCGCCCTGGTAGAGGCAGTCCGCCGCCTGGGCCTCCATGACGATGAACTTGGGGGGATCGTTGGGGAACAGGTTGGTGAAGTAGCCCACCACGGCCCCCGCCAGGCTGCCCACGCCCGCCTGGACGAAGACATGGGTGGGGCGGTTCACGCCGATCTGGCGGAGCTGCTCCCCGGCCTCCCCGGCCATGGTGCCGTAGCCCTGCATGATCCAGGAGGGGATCTCCTCATAGCCGTCCCAGGCGGTGTCCTGGACAATGACGCCGTGTTCCGTCCGGGCGGCCTCGGCGGCGGCCATGCGGACGCAGTCGTCGTAGTTGACCTCCTCGATGGTCACCTGGGCCCCCTCTTTCGCGATGTTGTCAAACCGGGGCTGGCTGCTGCCCTTGGGCATGTGGACCACGGCCTTCTGGCCCAGCTTGTTGGCCGCCCAGGCCACGCCCCGGCCGTGGTTGCCGTCGGTGGCGGTGAAGAAGGTGGCCTGGCCGAATTCCCGGCGGAAAGCCTCGCTGGTCAGGTAGTCATAGGTCATCTCGGACACGTCCCGGCCCATCTCCTTGGCGATGTACCGGCCCATGGCGAAGGAGCCCCCCAGCACCTTGAAGGCGTTGAGGCCGAAGCGGTGAGCCTCATTTTTCACATACAGCCCGCCCAGCCCCAGATACCTGGCCATGCCGTCCAGCTGGGCCAGGGGGGTGATGGAATACTGGGGGAAGCTGCTGTGGAAAAAGCGGGCTTTCGCCACGTTGGACAACGACATAATGGGGAGCTGGCTGTCCTCGCTCTTGGGCATGCGGTTCAGGGTCCACTTGATGGCTTCTTTCATGGTGCGCCTCCAAATATATAATAGATAGAGAAAAAAATTTTCAGGTGATGTTCTCATGATAGCACAGAAACCTGAAAAAGCAAGGGGAAATCTAAAAATTTTTTAGGGAAACTAAAAATCTGTCAGAAACGCCAAAGGGGAGGGGCGTTTTTCGGCGGGGAAGCGGCCCGTCCAGCCGGAGGCGGAAAAGGCAGAAAAAGGACGGACAAAAAATTGTATAAAATTTAACGAGTATTTTGTACGTTTCGTAAAAAAGAGAAAAAGAGGAGGGCGGAGGAGAAATTGTACTTGCTAAATCGGCAAAAGGATTCTATAATAAAGTTTGTGAGTAAATTAGCAATGTCGGGATTTGCTCTCCTTGTCCGAAATTGAACTTGGCATGAGGAAACCAAAATTTACAAAATAACAGGAGGAACAATCATGAAGGTAGCTATTTTTGGCGCGGGTACGATGGGCAGCGGAATCGCCCAGGTTTTCGCGGCGAAGGGCCACACCGCCCTGATGTACGCCAGCTCTGTGGCCTCCGCCCAGAAGCACAAGGATAAGCTGGCCGCCTCTCTCCAGAAGCGGGTGGACAAGGGCCGGATGGAGCAGGCCGCCGCCGACGCGCTGATGGCCAACGTGCTGGTGGAGGAGAAATCCGCCTGCGCCGACGCGGACCTGATCATCGAGTGCGTCAAGGAAGACATGGCCACCAAGAAGGCCCTGCTCAGCGAGTTGGACGCCATGTGCAAGCCCGAGGCCATCTTCGCCTCCAACACCTCCTCCCTGTCCATCACCGAGATGGCCAACGGCCTGAATCACCCCGTCATCGGCATGCACTTCTTCAACCCCGTCCCCAGCATGAAGCTGGTGGAGATCATCCGGGGCGCCAAGACCACCCAGGAGACCTTCGACGTGATCTGGAACCTCTCCAAGGAGATCGGCAAGGAGCCCGTGGAGGTCAACGAGGCCCCCGGCTT
>CAJUJW010000106.1:0-1956 GCA_910586735.1 uncultured Oscillibacter sp.
CCATGACGATGCCGATGTCCCGGCCCAGGGTCAGCCGCATGAAGCACAGGGCCAGGAAGCCCGCGATGGTGGTGAGGCTGGAACCGAAGAGGGCCCGGAAGGCCGCCGCGATGGCCTGGGCCATGGCGTCCCGCTTGTCGTCGTACAGCGCCCGCTCCTCCTCGTAGCGGTGGTAGAGGAAGATGGAGTAGTCCATGGTCACGCCCAATTGCAGCACGGCGGCGATGGCCTTGGTGATGTAGGAAATCTGGCCCAGGAAGATGTTGCTTCCGAAGTTGTAAATCACGGCGATACCGATGCTGGCCAGGTACACGAAGGGCAGGACGGTGGACTCCAGCGTCACGCTCATGGCCACCAGGGCCAGGAGCACCGCCAGGCCCACGAAGATGGGCAGCTCCCCGTCCATCACGTCCCGGGTGTCCTTGATGACCACGGAGAAGCCCGCCAGGAAGCAGCGCTCGTTGCAGACGCCGCGCACCTGCTGGATGGCCTCCATGGTCTCGTCGGAGGCGCCGGGGTGGTCGTACTGGATGAGCATCATGGTGGCCTGGCCGGAGAAGAACATCTCCCGGAAGTCCGCCGGGATCATCTCCACGGGAACCTGGATGCCCACCAGGTTGGAAATCCACACGGCGCTGGACACGCCGGGGACGCTTTTGATGTCCTGAATCAGCTTGTTGGTGTAGCCCGCGGGCATTCCCTCCACGATGAGCATGCTGGTTGCCGCCATCTGAAAGGGGTCCTCCAGCAGCTGCTCGCCCTGGGAGGAGGGCAGGTCCTGGGGCAGGTAGGAGAGGATGTCGTAGTTGATGCGGGTGGCGGCGTAGCCGATGATGGAGGGAATCAGCATCAGCAGGGCGATCAGCGCCACCAGCTTTGGCTTTCGGGTCAGCTTATGGGCAATTTTCTCAATCATGGCGCTTCCCCTCCCGTCAGTGGAAAATACCGGTTATCGCGCCCCAGAAGTCCCGGAACATCTGGGTCACCCGGCCCCAGAAGGTGGTCTGGGCCTTGGCGGCGGCGGACTCCTCGTCCTCTTCGGCCTTCTCCGTTTTAATCTCCTGGGTGCGGATGAGAATCTGGATGCTGTCCGGGGCGGGGTTCCGGGAGTCCGTCAGGGACACCGCCTCCGCCGTGGCGTCCATGAGAAGGATGTTGTTCACGTCTCCCGTGTACTCGTTCCAGGTGTCCTCTATGATTTGGGTCACGGTGTTTTTGGCCTCTTTCACCTGCTTCGTGGTGGCCAGGGCCTTGGCGGTCTGCCGCAGGGCGGCGGAGAGGCCCCGGAGGGACTGCTTCGTCCCCGCGTCCAGGTCCTTTCCGGTGGACCGGGCCAGGTTCTCCGCGTCGGAGAGCAGGGTCTCCGTGTCCCGGATGGTGGTGACGGCGGAGGCGCTGAGGGTCCCGGTGTTGGCCAAGGCCTCCTGGAGGGTGGGCTCATAGCCGTTCAGCACGTTCCGCAGGGCGTCCACGTGCGCCAGAATCTCCCGCAGGGTCCCGGAGGACATGCTCAGAGCGGCCATCAGGTCCTCGGCGTCGTCCAGGTCCCGGATCAGGATATTCAGCGATCCGCAAAGGTCCGCCAGGTCGCCCACCACGGCGGAGGTGGGGTATTTGAGTTCGCTGAGGGTGGCGCTGATTTCATATTGAATCTGGTTGATCCGGGCGCTGGCGTTGTCCAGGCCGCTGGTGATGAGGTCTATCACCGCGCCGCCCACGGTTCCGCCCTCGGGGGGCTTTCCAGGATTTTGCGTGCCGCCGGGGTTTTCACCGCTGCCGGAATCTCCGCTGCCGCTGGAATCTCCGCTGCCGCTGGAATCTCCGCTGCCGCTGGAATCTCCGCTGCCGCTGGAATCTCCGCTGCCGCCGGAATCCCCGCTGCCGCCGGAATCTCCGCTGCCGCCGGAATCTCCGCTGCCGCTGGAATCTCCGCTGCCGCTGGAATCTCCGCTGCCG
>CAJUJW010000106.1:2056-5778 GCA_910586735.1 uncultured Oscillibacter sp.
TGTTCGGGGCCGGAGGCGTATCCGGCGTCGTGTCCGGGGTCGTGTTCGGGGCCGGAGGCGTATCCGGCGTCGTGTCCGGGGTCGTGTTCGGGGCCGGAGGCGTATCCGGCGTCGTGTCGGGCGCGGTCGCCGGGTTCTCAGACCCGCCGGTCTCCGCCGAGGCGCCCTTGTCCGGCGTCTGGGTCCCATCCGGGGCGGCGGCCGCCGGGGTCTCCGGGGCGGTGGTGGAAGGAAGCGCCGCCAGAATTTCGGACCGGGACAGGTTCCGCCCGGAGGCGGAACCGCCGGCGTTGTAGATCAGCCAGAGATCGCTCATCTGCTTGGCCTGCTCCTCCGTAATGTTGGGGAGGTTCCCGCAGAAATCCTTGAAGCTCATTCCGCCCTTGGCGGCGGCATAGAGATTCTGCATGTCCTGGGCCTGCTTCAGGGCCGCCTGCTCCTTCTCGTTGGGCTGATAGCCCTGGGCCATGGCCTCCTGCAATTTTTTCAGCTCCGCCATCTGACTGGCCACCGTCGCCTGGGCCTGGGCCGGGCCCATGCCCTGGGCCTCCAGCAGCTTTTGGAGGAACTCCGCCTGGGTGTCCGCGCTGTAGGCCTTGTGGGCGTTTTTCACCCTGTCCACCAGGGCCCGGCTGTTGGTGGAGACATCGTGTATGCTGACATGGCTGCCTCCCAGGGCGTGCTCCAGCCGGAGGAGGCTGTTCTCCATGTCCCCCGCCACATTGATTACCTGCTTCAAATCGGAGGTCCCTAGCTCCAGGCCGTACAGGGCAACCTCCATCTGCGCCAGCTGGCCCTGGAGGTCCACGGTGGCGTCGGTCATCTCGTTGAGGACCGCCTTGGAGTCCGTCACCGTCTGGCTGAGGAGCCGGACCCGCTGCTCCACGGGCTCCAGCAGGTTCGCCAGGTTGCTCAGGTCCCCCCGGAGGGCGTCGGTGCCGCTGTAGAGCTTCCCCTTGCCGCTGGAGAAGGTGCCCCGGGCCGCGTCCAGCTGGTCCAGGCCCTTGGCGGAGGCGTAGAGGCCGTTCTGGATGTCCGCCAGGGCGTCCAGCAGCTCGTCCAGGCTGCCGGACAGGGCCCGGTAGTCCTCTTCCAGGTCGTCCTTCCGCTCGCTGAGCTTGGCGATTTCCTCCAGCTGGGCCAGGGTGGCGGGCATCATCATCACCGTCAGCCCGCCGAAGGAGAATTCGTTGCTGCCCACCCGGATGGTGAAGTGCTGCTCCTCCCCGGGGAGGCAGAGGAAGAGGACGGTCCGCAGGTTGCCCACCAGCTGGACCTGGGCCCCCTCCGCCTCCAGGGAGAGGATGTTGTCCTGGTTGAACAGGGCCGTGGCGGCCAGGGTGTAGTTGTACCGGGCGTAATCGGAGGCGTTCTCATTGGGCACAATGTCCAGCAGAATCTCCACCACGCCCTGCTTCCCCGCCAGGTCCTCCGCCTTGGCGGGGACGCCGTTGAGGGTATAGCGCAGGGTCAATGTCCAGGGCAGGTCCTCAAAGGGCTGCCTGGTCCTGCCCTCGAAATAGAAGTGGTCCGGCACGGAGGCGCCGAACCGGAAGGAGGTGCTCCCCTCCTCCCGCACCGGGGCGGTCCCGTCGGTGAGGTTTTCCACCGAGTCGTAGACGCCGTAGTCCGTCAGGCTGTCCCTGCCGTTCATGGCGTAGCTTTTTACCACGCTGCCCTCCAGCAGGTTCCCGTAGTAGTCCAGCGTGGCGTAGTATGCCTCGTCATAGGTGGGGCTCACGCCGTCGCCGATGACCTCCGCCGCGGCGGCGGGTATCGTCAGCGTCACGGCCAAAACCGCCGCCAGAGCCAGGGCGAATACGCGCTTCCTCAGAGTTTGCCAGGTCATAGTGATTCCTCCAATAATCGACTGTTGTCAACTAAAATGTTTGTGTTGACTTATTGACTTAAATCGATTATAGTAAAGACAGGAAATTTGGTCAATAGACAAAAGCGGGCAAATGCCTATAGCAAACGTCAACATTCCTGAGAAACGGGCCGGCCCCTACAAGGGATTCCGTAGGGGCCGCCGCCCTCGGCGGCCCGCTGGCAGTAATTTTGCAGATTGCTATGCTATAATAAGGAGGGCTACTATGCCGAAAAATTCCGAAGACCGCCGGGCCCGGCGGTCCCGCAGACTGCTGAAGGCCAGCCTGCTGGAGCTGATGAAACACAAGACCTTTTCTGAAATCTCCGTCCGGGACGTGACCGACGAGGCAGACATGAACCGGGCCACCTTTTACCTCCACTACTCCGGCACGGCGGAACTGCTGCAAAGCGTGGAGGAGGACCTGCTGGCGGAGCTCCAGGCCCTGGTGGACGCCCACATGCAGGAGACCGTGGCCATCGGCAGCGTGAACCCGGTGTTCGAGCCGGTGCTGGACTTCCTGGTGGAGCACAGGGAGACCTGCGCGGTGCTCTTCGCCAGCAGCGAGGCCAGCGGCTTCTTCCAGTCCCTTCAGCGGCTGGTCCACGAGAACGGCGCGCCCCTGGTGCGGACCTGGTTCCGCCCGGAGGACCCCTGGCTGACGGAGTACCTTTTGAACTTCCTGGCCTGGGGCTTCATCGGCCTTCTGGCGGAGTGGTTCGAGAAGGACATGGCCCTGCCCAAGGCGGAACTGCTCTCCGCCGCCCAGCGCCTGGCGGACGGGGCCGCCGCCAGCCTGTTCCCCCGTGAGGAAAGGAGGTCCTCATGACTGCCCCCGCCAAGGAGGCCCTCGAGGCCACCTTCCTCCGCCTTTTGGAGGAGCGCCCCCTCCGGGAGATTACGGTGAAGGACATCGTCCAGGCCTGCGGGGTCAACCGGAACACCTTTTATTATCACTTCAAGGACATCCCCGCCCTGCTGGAGGAGATCATCATGGACCAGGCGGACCGCATCATCGCCGCCCAGGGCCCGGCGGCCTCCCTGGCGGACTGCCTGGAGACCGCCGCCCGCTTCGCCCAGGAGCACCGCCAGGCGGTCCTGCACATCAACCAGTCCGCCCACCGGAACTTGTTCGAGCTGTGCCTGATGGACGTGTGCCGCAGGGTGGTGGAGGACTATGCGGCGGCGGCCATGGGGGGCGCGGCCCTGCCGCCGGGGGACCGGGCGGTCATCATCCGGTTCTATCAGTGCGAGTGCTTTGGGCAGATTATGGCCTGGCTGAACAACGGCATGCGCTATGACATCGGGAAGCAGTTCCGCCGCCTCTGCTACCTGGCCGAGGGCCTGACGGAACAGATGCTGAACCGGGCCACGGAGGCGGATACATAAAGAAACGAGGAGAGAGGACCAGCTGTCCTCTCTCCTCGTTATATAGGTCCCTACTTCTTCTCTTTTTTCTCAGGCAGAAACACCATCACGGTCCCAACGATGCCAACCGCCGCAAACACGTGCTGCCAGCTGAAATCCAAATCGAAAAAGTATCTCCACCCGTCCCCCAGAGCGCCGAGCATCAGCGCGATGCTGAGCAGAACGAGGGCGATCCCCCGCAGTTGGTTTTTCATTGATTCCTCCTGTTATCACATTTATAGCAATCTGCAAAATTGCTGCCAGCGGGCCGCCGAGGGCGGCGGCCCTACGGATTCCCTGTAGGGACCGGCTCCCTGGCCGGCCCGTTTGTCAGGAATTCTAACGTTTGCTATAGTCTAGGCCCTGTTTGAAAAATGTCAAAACGCCCAAACGGCGGATCTTTTTCCACCACTCTGCGTTAAATTTTCTTGCCGGGCGACAGCCCGCC
>CAJUJW010000107.1 GCA_910586735.1 uncultured Oscillibacter sp.
TCTGCTGGATGAAGCCGTCCTTCATGATGACGATCCGGTCGCCCAGGGTCATGGCTTCCGTCTGGTCGTGGGTAACATAGATGAAGGTCGTGTTGATTTTCTGCCGCAACTTGATGATCTCGGCGCGCATCTGGTTTCTCAGCTTGGCGTCCAGGTTGGACAGAGGTTCGTCCATCAGCAGGACCTTGGGTTCCCGGACGATGGCCCGGCCAATGGCGACGCGCTGGCGCTGGCCACCGGACAGAGCCTTGGGCTTGCGGTCCAGGTACTGGGTGATGTCCAGAATCTCCGCCGCCTCTTTCACCCGCTTGTCAATCTCATCCTTGGCGACCTTGCGGAGTTTCAGGGGGAAGGCCATGTTCTCGTAAACCGTCATGTGGGGGTACAGGGCGTAGCTCTGGAAGACCATGGCGATGTCCCGGTTTTTGGGCTCCACGTCGTTGACCAGTTTCCCGTCGATGTACAGCTCGCCGCCGGAGATTTCCTCCAGACCGGCAACCATGCGCAGGGTGGTGGATTTGCCGCAGCCGGAAGGTCCAACCAGGACGATGAACTCCTTGTCGGCGATGTCCAGGTTGAACTCCTGAACGGCCACCACGCCCTCCGCCGTTACCTGGAGGTTCGTCTTTTTCTCAGGCGTCCCTTTCTTGGGCTTTTTCTGGCCCGCGCTGTGAGGATAGACTTTCTTGATGCTTTTCAGGTTCAGAGTTGCCATAGCGTATTCACTTTGACGAAGCGGCCTCCGCCAGCTTCGCCTCGCCCCGGGAAGCGCGTTCCCGCGGGCATTACGGCAGGTCTCCACACTGCCGCACCGCAAGTGAGACGGGGGTTTCCTCCTTCTTGTTTGGTGCCGGGGGCGATAGGAATGGAGTCGCCGCCCGGCCCGTTGATTATATGGAAAGGCGGGGCTTCCGCCAAGTCCAACGTTGGGGAACAGGGGTCAGACCGTGACGCCCTTGAAGATGATGCTGCGGATAGACAGGTCCTTTTGGTCCAGCAGGACGGCGCTGGCCTCCTTGCCCAGGTCCAGGGTTCCCACCCGGTCCTCGATGCCGATGGACCTGGCGGGGTTGAAGGTGCAGGCCCGGACGGCGTCCGCCAGGGGGATGCCGAAGGACACGGAGGTTCTCATGCAGTTCATCAGGTTGGTGGCGGAACCGGCAATGGTCTTCCCATCCTCCAGGGTACACAGGGGCCCCTTCACAATGACGGCCTGGCCGCCCAGGGTGTAGTCCCCGTCGGGCATTCCCGCCGCCCGCATGGTGTCGGAGACCAGCACCATCCGCTCCTTTCCGAAGAGCTGGAAGGTGGCCCGCACCACGCTGGGGTGGATGTGGACGCCGTCGCAGATCAGCTCCGCGAACGCGCCGGAATCGAAAGCCGCGCCGATTACCCCGGGATTCCGGTGGGCGAAGGGCGGCATGGCGTTGTAGGTGTGGGTGGCATGGTCCGCCCCGGCGGCATAGGCGGCTTTGGCCGTGTCATAATCCGCCGTGGTGTGCCCCAGGGAGATGGCAATGCCCATGGCGACGGCCTCCCGGATAAACTCCATGGCTCCAGGCTGTTCCGGCGCGATGGTGACCAGCTTCACACAGCCCTCCGCCGCCTCCTGGAGGCGCTTCAGCATGGGGATGTCCGGGTCGTGGAGGAACGCGCCGTTCTGCGCGCCCTTCTTGGCCATGCAGAGGAAGGGCCCCTCTAAGTGCGCGCCCACCACCTCCGCGCCGCCGGCGTTTTTCGCCCGGTGGGCGGCGGTGGTCTTGCAGATGGCCGTCAGCTGGTCCTCCGGCAGGGTCATGCCCGCCGGGCAGAGATAAGTTACGCCCTGGGACAGCTCGTAGTCCGCGATTTTTTGCAGGCCCTCGGGGGTGGCGTCGCTGAAATCCTCGCCCACCGCGCCGTGGAAATGCACGTCCACCAGGCCGGGAATGACATAGCACCCGGAGGCGTCCAAAACGGTTTCGTCGCCGTTGGCGGCGGAAATCAGGGGCCCGTCGGTGCAGAGGTCCCGGGCGAGAAAGCCCTGTTCCAGGTCAAAGACCTGCCCGCCGGTTATCCGCATACGCTTACCCCGGCGGCTCTCAGCTTGCTTCCGGCGGCCTCGTCCACAATCACCACCACGTTGGGGTGGAGCTGGAGGATGGAGCCGGGGCAGCGGGGGCTGATGGTCCCGGTGACGGCGCCCAGGATGGCGTCGGCCTTCTCCTCGCCGCTGGCGGCCAGAAGGATTTTCTTGGCCCCCATGATGGCCCCCATGCCCATGCTGATGGCCTGTTTGGGCACGTCGTCCCGGCTGGCGAAGAAGCGGGCGTTGGCGTCAATGGTGCTCTCCGCCAGGTCCACCACGTGGGTTTCCTTGACGAAGCAGTCGCCGGGCTCATTGAAGCCGATGTGGCCGTTCCGGCCGATGCCCAGAAGCTGCATATCCACATAGCCCAGGGACCGGATATAGGCGTCATAGTCCGCGCAGAAAGCGGCGGGGGCTTTGGTCAGGCCGTCGGGCACCCGGGTGTTCTCGGGGACGATGTCCACGTGGTCGAAGAGGTTGCTCTGCATGAAGTACCGGTAACTCTGGTCATGGCTGGGGGCCAGGCCCACGTACTCGTCCAGGTTGACGGAGAGCACGTCCTTGAAGCTGAGGAGGCCCTGCTTGTGCCAGTCCACCAGATACTTGTAAGCCCCCTCGGGGGTGGAGCCGGTGGCCAGGCCCAGCACACAGGCGGGATTGTGGAGAATTTCACCGGCGATTACCGTGGCCGCCCGCCGGCTCATGGCGTCGTAGTCTTTCTCAATGTAGATTCTCATAATAGCATTTCTCCTTTCTAATTTCAAGCATAGGAACAAAGGATTTCAATAGCGCAGTTCTGCGTTGCCGTCGCTTCGGCCAGGTGGATTGCCAGACTGCCAGAGCGAGCTAAAGTTCTTTTGGATACTTTTCTTTCAAGAAAAGTATCACCCCTTGACGCCGCCGGAAGCCAGGCCGCTGACCAGGTTCTTCTCAATGCACATAAACAGGATGACCACGGGGATGATGGCGAAGATGGAGGCGGCAAAGAGGTACTGCCACTCAATCATATTATACCCATTGAATGTGTTGATACCCACCGTCAGGGGCTTGTAGGTGTCCGTGGAAATCAGGCACAGGGCCACGGTGTACTCGTTCCAGGCGTTGATGAAGATGAAAATCAGGGTGGTGACAATGCCCGGGGCCGCCACGGGAAGCAGTACCTTCATCATGGACTGGACCCGGGTGCAGCCGTCGATGGTGGCGGCCTGCTCCATCTCCGCGGAGATGCCCATGAAGGTGCCCCGGAGAAGCCAGATGGTGAAAGCCTGGTTGAAGGCCGCGTTGATGAAGATGAGCCCCAGGATGTTGTCCGTCAGGCCCAGGCGCTGCATGACCTGGTAGATGCCGATGAGCAGAACCACCGGGGCGAACATCTGGGAGACGATGACGAAGCCCAGGAAAGCGGTCTGCCCCCTGAACTTCATGCGGGCCAGGGCGTAGGCCGCCGGGATGCCGCAGAGCATGGCGATGATGGTGGACCCGCCGGCGATCAGCACGGAGTTCAGCATGTACCTGGCCATGGGGGCCCGGCTCCAGATGTCGATGAAGTTGGACCACAGGGCCGTCACGGGCAGGATGTTGCTGCCGGAGAAAATCTCCACCCGGTTTTTCAGGGCCGTACACAGCATGGCGAAGTAGGGATACAGGGTGATGACGCACACGTCCAGAACGACGAAGTAGAGCAGGACGCGGAGGATTACCTTCTTTACGGAGACGGGCTTTTTCACGGCGTTTGCGGGCTGGCTCATAGATCGTCATCTCCTTTCCGCAGGGTGTAGATCATGTAGACGCTGGCGCAGATAAGAAGGATGATGAAGCCGATGACCGAAACGGCGGAGGCCTCGCCCTGCTTGCCGTTGTAGAAGGCCAGCTTGTACAGGTAGGTGACCAGGGTATCCGTGTGGTTGGCCGGGTCGCCCTTGGTCATGGTCCAGATGATGGGGAAGGAGTTGAAAACGTAGATGATGTTCAGTACCGTGGCCACCGTCAGAGAGGACTTCACCAGGGGCAGGGTGATGCTGAACAGCTTCTGGAAATACCCGGCCCCGTCCACGGTGGCGGCCTCGTAATAGGACGAGTCGATGCTCTGGAGGCCGGAGAGCACGCAGAAGGTGACGAAGGGGATGGTGACGAAGATGCCGCAGGCGATCTCCCAGGCGAAGTAGGCCGAGGGCGTGGGCGTCCAGTTCACCGGGGCGCTGATGAGGCCGATTTTCATCAGCAGGGTGTTCAGAGTTCCGTAGTCCTTGTTGATGATGAAGTTCCAGGCGCTGGCCTGGATGACCAGCGTGGTGGCCCAGGGGAAAACCACGATGGCCCGGGCCACCTTCCGGCCCCGGAACTTGTTGTTCAGCACCAGCGCCAGCATGAAGCCCAGAACCGTGGAGATGACCACCACGGCGATGGTCCAGACGATGGTGTTTTTCAGCACCAGGGCGAAAGCGGGGCTTTTGAGGACCTTGGAAAAGTTCTCGAAGTTGTTGAAGCCCTTCACCAGGCCCGCCCGTGTCACCTTGCTCATGGACAGCTGGAACACCTTGAAAATAGGCGTCACGATGAAGATGACCATCAGGATGATGCTGGGGGCGATCCAGATATAGGGCTCCAGCGTGCGGAAGAATTTCTTGCTCCCGGGGGGGCGGGGGACCTTTTTGGCCAGCTCCTGTGCCGCCGCAGGGGCGGCGGGGGTCTTTGTACTCACGGGGACACCTCCCTATCATAAAAATCTGAGGCCCTTCCGGCCGCTGTCAAAACCCGGCGGAACCGCCGTGCTTTGAGAACGGCTGGAAGAGAAAGGGGGCCGGGCCGTGTCGGCCCGGCCCCCGCGGTGGTTTGCTGCAAGCGTTGGAAGGGTGGGAAAGTTTAGCCGGCGATGGTGGCCTGGAGATTGTCCAGCAGCTCCTGGACATTGCCGCCCAGGAGGGCCTGCTGCTCCACGTCGATGACGCCCTGCTTCACGTCGGCCCACTCGGCCTTGGCGGTGGGATAGAATTTGCAGGATCCCACGATATCAACCCAGGGGGCCATGCTCTCGTCGGCCTTGGCCACGATTTCGCCGCCGGCGGAGGTGGCGGGCAGGAAGCCCTCCATCAGCACCCAGTCGGAATAGCGGCTGTCCTCATAGAAGAAGTCGAAGAACTCCTTGATGGCCTCAATCTTTTCATCGGAGTCCTCGTTGTCGAAGACCATGAAGCGGTCCATAACGCCGGCGGAGACAGAGGCGCTGCCCCCGTTGGTGGGGATGGCCGCGAAGGCATAGTTGATCTGCTCCTCTTCCGGGGTATTGGCTTTGGCATAGTTGTCGGCAATGTAGGTGGGGATGGAGTTGGGGCCGATCATCATGGCCAGCTTGCCCGCGCCGAACAGGTCCTGGAGGTTATAGCGGGTCTCGTTGGCGGGGTCGGTGTTGGTCAGTTCAGCTTTCACCAGGCCGACGGCGTATTCAATGGCTTCCACGTTCTTGGGGTCGTTCAGGGTCCAGTTCCCGGAGGCGTCGGTGAAGTCGCTTCCGTTGTTCCAGATGTAGTAGGCAAAGGCGGCCTGGCCCTCGTCGGTGGTCATGT
>CAJUJW010000108.1 GCA_910586735.1 uncultured Oscillibacter sp.
AGGTCCAGGTGGCCGACGGCTACGGCTATGACATCCAGTGCGAGGTGGTCTGCGAAAACGGCACCGTGAAGCTGCCGGACCCCTACGCCGTGGTGCGCCGCTCCCGCCCCGCCGGGTGGGACAGCCTGAACCCCGCCGAGTCCATGCCCATTATGACCGACTGGAAGGAGCGCTTCATCGAGGCTTACGACATCGAGCTTTGCAAGTGGGTGGAATCCATCCACGCCGGGAAGCTCACCGGCCCCTCCAGCTGGGACGGCTACGTGGCCTGCGTGGCGGGCGACGCGCTGAACGCCTCCCGGGGCACCTCCCAGTTCTTCAAGGTGGAGACCATGGAGAAGCCGGAGCTGTACAAGTAATCAAATCAGACCCCTGCAAAAGCGGAGGACCGGCTTTCGCCGGCCCTCCGTTCCCCTATAGAAACAGCGTCAAGAACTCCACCTTCAAGGCGCTGGTCCTACCTCTCATTTGGCGGCGGACGCCGCTTTCTCCCGCTTCTGCTCCATCCGCTCGTTGCTCCAGACCACCTGGTTCCGGCCGAAGCGCTTGGCGTCGTACAGCATGGTGTCCGCCATCTTGAGGTATGTATCAAACAGGCTGTCCGCCTTGGGCAGCACCGTAATGCCCCCGATGCTGATGGTGACCCACTGGGACACCTCCGGGTTGTGGGGGATGTGCAGGTCCTCCACCGCCTGGCGGACCTTCCGCAGATGGGCGAAGTCGTTTTCCGCGCCGCCGCCCATGACCAGCGCCACGAACTCCTCCCCGCCGTAGCGGGCGAAAAAGTCCGTTCCCCGGCGCAGCATGGAGGAGGCGGTCTCCGCCACGGCCTTGATGACCTTGTCCCCGGCGGGGTGGCCGAAGGTGTCGTTATAGACCTTGAATTTGTCGATGTCGAACATGCACACCGAGAAGGGCACCCCCAGGCGGATGGCGTCCTGCCAGCGCTGGACGCTGACCTCGTCGTACCGCCGCCGGTTGGGCACGCCGGTGAGCTGGTCCACGGTGGCCTCCCGCTCGATCTGGGTCCGGTAGAGGTGGAGCTTGATGTGGGTGTTCACCCTGGCCCGGACGATGGCGGGGTGGAAGGGCTTGGTGATATAGTCCACGGCCCCCAGGGTCAGGCCCTGCTCCTCGTGCTGGATGTCGTTGAGGCTGGTGATAAGGATCACCGGCGTGTGCCGGAGGACCACCTCCTCCTGCAACATCTTCAAAAGCTGGAACCCGTCCATGCCGGGCATAATCACGTCCAGCAGAATCAGGGAATAGTCCACCGTCCTGGCTTTCTCCAGCCCCTCCCTGGGGGTGTTGACCACAGTGACCTCATAGTCGGTGGTCAGGATGGAACTGAGGAAATTCGCCTGGACAGGGCTGTCGTCAATGATCAGAATCTTCTCCATACCATACTCCTTTTATCGCTGTCACAGCAAAACCAGCGCCCTGTTCTTCATCAGGGTGCTATTATATCAAATCTTTTCCAAAGAAGGAAGCACTAACTTCATAAAAATTGAGAAAATTTTCCTAGAATTGAGGAATTTTTCCAATTTCCCAGAATATGGAAAACAAAAAGGGAACCCGGCGGAGGGAAAGTCCGCCGGGCGCCTCGAAAAATCCGCGTCCGCGGGCGCTCTGCCGCATCCGCGCGCTCTTACCGCGTGGGGTCGTCTTCCGTGGGACTGGGGATGGGGTGCTCCTTATGGGCGGCGATGGCCTGAATCAGCTCCACGGTGCCGCCGAGGCCCAGGAAGCTGCTGTTGAGGCAGAAGTCATAGCTGTCCACAGCGCCCCAGCGCTGGGAGGAGTAGTATTCGTAGTAGGAGGCCCGGCGCTTGTCGGTCTTGCTGATCAGGGCCCTGGCCTTCTCGGGGGGGAGGTTCTGACGCTCGGCCACCCGGCGGACCCGGTCCTCCAGGGGGGCGTGGATGAAGATGCTCAGGTGGTTGGGGTCGTCGGCCAGGGCGTAGTCCGCGCAGCGGCCGATGATGACGCAGGGGCCCTCCTTGGCGATCTGGCGGATGGTGTTGAAGGTGGCCAGGTATACCTGCTGCTCCAGGGAATCCCCCGCGCCGGCGCCGGGGAGGGTGAACATGTAGGAATCCATGGCGATGGAGTAGAGCAGGCTCTTGGGCCGCTCGTCGAAGTTCTCCAGGATTCTCTCGCAGAAGCCGCTCTTCTTGGCGGTCTCCCGGAGGATCTCCTTATCGTAAAAAGGAATGCCCAGTTCCTTGGCCACGCGGATGCCGACTTCCTTTCCGCCGCTGCCGAACTGCCTTCCGATGGTGATGATGGTCTTCATAGCGGGACCTCCTTTCCGGTCCCTTATATTATACTCCGATTTTTGGGAATCGTCAAATAAAAAACGATTTCCCGGAGGGCTATTCCTGGCCGCCGCCGGAGGTCTGGGCCCCGTCCTCACCCTGGGCGATGTACAAGTCCTCCGTGTGGAACTGGGCCTTTTTGAGGAGCTCCCGGGCCGTGCCGAAATTCTGTCGGTCCAGCTCCTCCAGGGCGTCGGTAATGGCGTTGAACGCGATGTGGTACATTTTCTTGTAGTCGGGCATGGTCTCTTCCTCCGCAGATACGTTTTATGTTTAATGAACATATTATGTATCCGTTTTGAACACAATACCACAAAATGGACGTAAAGTAAATAGATAAAAAAATATTTTGAGGGTATGTGATGGGGAAGAACGGTATGAAAAGCTATTCCATCCGAATTGATGAGGAATTGCTGCACAAGCTCCATATTATCTCGGCCTACGAGGGCCGCTCCGCCAACAGCCAGATTTTGATTTTAATCCGGGACGCCGTGGAGGCTTACGAGGCCAAGCACGGAAAAATCGAGCTGGGGGAGAAACCGTAGGGGCGGCCCCCTGGGCCGCCCGGCTCCTTGGAAACCCCGGCGGTTTCAGAGGAACGGGCCTGTGGAGGACCGGCAGCGATTTTATTGCAACATAATTCCCGGCAAAAAGCGTCAGCCTGAGGGAAAAATCCGGCTGGAGAAAAAAAGAAAAATTTCTGAAAAACCTCTTGACATTTCCGCCTGGCTTTGCTATTATAATCACTGTTCTGATGCGGAACACCTGATACGGGGGTATAGCTCAGCTGGGAGAGCGCTTGAATGGCATTCAAGAGGTCAGCGGTTCGATCCCGCTTATCTCCACCAGGAAAGAGAAAAGCCTTGGAACTTCGGCTTCCAAGGCTTTTCTCGTGACCCGTCAATTTCATATGGGCCTGTAGCTCAGTTGGGAGAGCGTTCGGTTCGCATCCGAGAGGTCGAGAGTTCGAATCTCTTCAGGTCCACCAAAAGGAAAAGCACGCCAAAGGCGTGCTTTTCCTTTTGGTGGTGGGATTTGCGGCAACCGCCTGCGGCTTACTCCGCCTTCTCGTAGGACTGCTCGAAGGTTGCTCTGGGGATGATGTACGCGTTCTGGTGGTCGTCCTCCTGGCAGACCAGCCAGTCCCCGATTTCGCCCAGGCGCCAGTCGCCCCACACCAGAACCTCCAGGCGGCAGTTCAGCTGGGCCGCCCAGACCCGGGGGGTGTCCTTGGCTACGCACTTTTTGGCGCAGGGCGCCAGGAGCACCGCCTCTTTCTTGCCGGCGTGGTACACCTTCGGCTGCCACAGCCACTCGCCGTCCATGGGGAATTCCTCGTCCGTCAGCTCGTAGTTCCGCCGCAGCTGCTCTTCCGTGATGTAAGCAACCTCCCGCTTCGGGTCGATCAGCAGCCAGAGCTGGGGGGCCGCCTTCTTGATGAGGTCTCCCTCCAGCGTGCGGAGGAGAATCTCCGTCCCCTCCGGGAACAGATCCATGGCCCGCACGCAGCCCGCAAGCTCCTTTCTCTTATGGTAAAGCTCCGCTTTCCCCTTGCAGAACGCCTCCGCCCGGGCGGGCTCGTAATTCTCCGCCCTGGGGGAAAGACGCCTGAGGGGGGTGCGGAAGTAATCGGACAGCCGCTGGAAGATCAGCTCTCCGGCGGTGTAGAGCAGGTTGCCGTCCGGGCAGCTCTTCTCCAGCATGGCCATGGGCAGCCGCCCCGCGGCCTTGGTCCGGTCGCCGCCGCCGTCGTCCCCCATGTCCCGGACAAGCCAGTGTACCAGGTCGTCCGCCCGGTCCCTGCGGTTGCAGCAGCGCACGGAGACCTTCACGCACCGCTCCCTCTCCAGCAGGCAGAAGGCCACGCACACGGACAGCTCGTGAACGTCCATCATCATGTCGCTGACCACGCCCAGCATATACGGCTCGGAGGTGTACACCGGGGCCACGGCGAAGTGGTACTCCGGGTGGTAGCGCAGGTTCATAATGGCGCTGCCCGCGGTGCGGAAGTCGCCCAGCTCCAGGGCCGCGCTCTGGAGCAGGAAAACGATGTCCCAGTCGAAGTGCAGGGAGTCCAGCATTTCCCGGTCCGGCCCCTCGGTGCCCTTGAACTTCTGGGTGTCCATGTACAGGCCGTAGTACAGCGCCGTGGACAGCAGGCGGTCCTCAATGGGGAAGCCCGCCTTTTTCAGCATGGCCCAGATCACGGTGACGCAGGCGCTGCAGTCCGTCCGCATCTCCCGCAGCTCCGGCAGGACCTCTCCCGGATTGTGCTCGTGGTGATCGATGACCGCCAGCGTCTTGTGGGGCAGGGCCGAGACATTGCGCTGTCCCGCCCGGCAGTCCACCGTGACCAACAGGTCCGCGTCCACATCCGCCGCCCGCGCATGCTCCAGGGGGATGTTCAGCTTCTCAATCATCAGGAGCAGATTGTTTTTCGTCACCTTCCGCCCGCCGCCGTATACCAGCCGGGGAGACTTCCCCTTACTCTCCAGGTATTTCAGCAGCGCATAGCCGCTGGCAATGGTATCCGCGTCCGGGTCGTCATGGCATTGGATTACAATATTTTCATAGCCCAATAAATCCCCTAATGTCATCTAACCGTTCCTCCTAGTCAACTTTTGGCGCCGCCTCAGGAAAAGCCGCGTCTTCCCGCTCCACAGCGGTGAACAGGGCTTTCCCTCTGTCTGCAGCGGCTGACGCTTCCTATTATATCCGCCGCCGCCGCTTTTTTCAATACACACTTTGCACATTTGAGAAAACCACGGGCCCTGCATCCTCAGCGGACAGCCGGGCGGGCCGGTCCCCCGCCGTTTCCGGGCGGCGGGCGCAGAAAACCCGCCGGGGAAGCGGTTCCCTTCTTGACAAGGTAATCGTTTACCGATATAATATGAGCCGTGCAAAGCTCCGGGAGGCGGACCCTGGAAGAGCCTCCCGAAAAATACAAAAAGGAAAGGATTGGACGACTATGATCTATTCCACCGAAGTGCAGAACATGTGCCCCGTCGCCAAGGGCGCGTACCACGGTCCCGCCCCCATCCCCGAGGAGGGCAAGTGGGTCCAGGCCAAGGAGATCAAGGACATCTCCGGCCTCACCCACGGCGTGGGCTGGTGCGCCCCCCAGCAGGGCGCGTGCAAGCTGACCCTCAACGTCAAGGACGGCATCATTGAGGAGGCCCTGGTGGAGACCCTGGGCTGCTCCGGCATGACCCACTCCGCCGCCATGGCC
>CAJUJW010000109.1 GCA_910586735.1 uncultured Oscillibacter sp.
ACGCCTTCGACAAGCTGAAATTCGAGGCCCAGTTCCAGCACCTCTCCCCCGGCGGGGCCATCAGCTACGTGGAGGTACCGGACATGCAGAACAACCTGGAGGCGGTGCTCCAGGTGATGAAATTCATCTACGACAACATCATCTACGCTGAGCTGAACACCAAAAGCGACTACTGCCAGGTCTGCGGCTGGGACGGGGAAATCCAGATTGAGGAAGAGCACGGCAAGCTGGTCTGGAAGTGCCCCAAGTGCGGAAACACGGACCAGGACAAGATGAACGTGGCCCGGCGGACCTGCGGCTACATCGGGACCCAGTACTGGAACCAGGGCCGGACCCAGGAGATCCGGGACCGGGTGCTGCACCTGTAAGGGCCATGTATTACGGAGAAATCAAAGACTGCGACGTCGCCAACGGCGAGGGTGTCCGGGTCAGCCTCTTCGTCTCCGGCTGCACCAACCACTGCGAGCACTGCTTCCAGCCCCAGACCTGGGCCTTTGACTACGGCCAGCCCTTTACGGAGGAGACGGAGGACCGGATTCTCGCCCTCCTCTCCCCCAGCTTTGTCAGCGGCCTGACGGTTTTGGGCGGCGAGCCCTTTGAGCCGGAAAACCAGCGGGCACTCCTCCCCTTCCTGCGAAAGGTGCGGGCGGCGTACCCGGAAAAGAACATCTGGGCGTTCAGCGGCTTCACCTACGAGGAGCTGCTGACGGAGGGAAGCTATCCCCGCTGCGAGGCCACGGAGGAGTTGCTGTCCCTTCTGGACGTGCTGGTGGACGGCCGCTTTGTGGAGGCGCTGAAGGACATCTCCCTCCGCTTCCGGGGCAGCTCCAACCAGCGGCTCATCGACCTGAACGCCACCCGGGAGACGGGACAGATCGTCCTCCTGCCGGACCGGCGGTAGGTTCAAATTTCAATCAAGCGGAAAAGCGGCGCAAGCCGCTTTTCTAATGGAGGTCATGTTATGGTAACACTGGCACAGCGCCTGGAGGCGCTCCGCACCCAGCGGGGCCTCAGCCGCCCCGCCCTCTCCGCCGCCCTGGGCTTCCCCAAGACGGCCATGGAGAAGTTCGAGACCGGGCGGCAGACGCCCACCCAGGACCAGCAGCGGAAGCTGGCGGACTACTTCGGCGTCCCCCTCCCCTATCTCCGGGGCGAGAGCGACGACCCCAGCGACGGCGACAACTGGCTCAACGGCGGGACCGTTCTGAATGAGGACCCCGCCCCCGCCCCCCGGCCGGAACCCAGAAAGGTCCGCCCGGCGGCGGTGCAGGAGGACGGCGCGGTGTTCGGGGCCCTGCTGAAAAGCCCCTCGTTCCAGGCCCTCATGCGGGACGCGGCCCTGGAGGCCCTCCGCTCCCCGGAAGGGCAGGAACTTCTGGCCAAGGCCGTCCGCCGGGAACTGGGCCGGAGATAGCGCCGCTTCCACAACAAATGAGAGACCCGAGAAGGATAGTCCCCCCTCGGGTCTCTTTTTGTCCTATCGCCCCTCCACGGCCCGGATCAGCCGCATGATGTCCTCCAGGGTGCGCCGGTAATTCTCCCCGCTCCTGGGCCCGCTCTCCGCCAGGGGCCGGGGTTCCCGGTTGATGCTGAACATGGCGGTCACGCCCAGGTCATAGGCCGCCGCCGCGCTGTCGTCCAGGCCCCCCGCCACGCAGATCAGCGGGACGCCCCTGGTACGCCGGGCCACGCCGCTCAGCACCTTCCCGCCCACGCTCTGGGCGTCGATCCGGCCCTCGCCGGTAATCACCAGGTCCGCCCCCTCCAGGCAGGCGTCGAAGTCCACCAGGTCCAGAATGGCCTCAATGCCGGACTTGAGCTCCGCCCCCAGAAAGGCGGCGCAGCCCCCGCCCATGCCTCCGGCGGCCCCCGCGCCGGGGAGCCCGGCTATGGAGACTCCCAGCTCCCGCTCCACCGTCTCGCTCAGGCGGCGAAGCTGCCCGTCCAGGAAGCGGACCATCTCCGGGCCCGCCCCCTTCTGCGGTGCGAAGACATACGCCGCCCCGCTGGGGCCGAAGAGGGGGTTGTCAATGTCACACATGGCCGTAATCTTCACCCCGGCCAGGAGGCGGCGGCAGTCCTCCAGGCCGATATGGGCGATTTGGTCCAGGGTGGCGCCGGTGGGGATGAAGCGGTCCCCGGCGGCGTTGTAAAACCCCGCGCCCAGGGCCGCCGCCGCGCCGCAGCCCCCGTCGTTGGTGGCGCTGCCCCCCAGGCCCAGGAGTATCTCCGTGCAGCCGTGCTCCACGGCGTGGCGCATCAGCTCTCCCACGCCGTATGTAGTCGTGGAGGCCGGGTCGCTTCCCGCCGCCGCCAGGGGCAGCCCCGCCGCCGCGGCCATCTCAATCACCGCCTTGGTCCCGGACCGGGTGTAGACGGCGCTGACCGCTTGGCCGTTGGGGCCCCGCACGTCCACGGAGACCGGTCCCGTGCGGAGAGCGGACATGAAGCACTCCACGGTGCCCTCCCCGCCGTCCGCCACCGGGATGGTGACGACCTGGCAGTCCGGGAAGAACCGGGGGATGACCTCCTCCGCGATTCTGCCGATCTCTCCGCTGGAGAGCGTGCCCTTGAAGGAATCGGACACGACGACGCATTTTTTCATAGCCTGAACACTCCTCTGGGGGATATCCTTCCCCCCTAAAATATCCGAGGGCCCGCCGGTTTTCCGGCGGGCCTTCCGCACTGAATTGCAAGCGATTATTTCAGCCAGCCGAAGAGGCCCTGGGGCTTCTCCTCGCCCTCCAGCAGGATACCGGCGGCCTCCAGCATCCGGGCGGCGTCCGCCCGGGTCACGGCCTGTTCCATGGTCTGGCTGCCGAAGCTCCCGGCGGAGAGGACGCTGACGGCCTCCATGTTCCCCACGGCCTGGGCCGCCCAAGAGGGGGCCGCGCCCCGGTCCGCGTACCACACGTCCAGGTCCACGTCTCCCAGGTCCAGTACCCGGTCCAGGATGGTGGCGGCCTCGTTGAAGGTGACGGTCTCGTCTCCCCGGAAGGCCACGCCCTCAGCGGTGGCGCTGCCCCGGATCACGCCGTCCGCCGCCCCGGCGGCGGCGTAAGCCTTGGCCCAGGTGGGAATCGCGGCGTCGTCACAAAAGCCCGTCATGGTGACGCTGGTGACCTCCCGGCCCGCCGTCTCCAGGGCCATGGCGAGAAACTCGCCGCGGCTCACCGGCTGGTCCGGCTGGAAGTAGTAGAGGTCGCCGATTTTCCCGCCGGTGAAGACGCCCTTTTCGGCCAAAGTCTGGGCGGCCCGGGCGGCGGGGTGGTCCTTGGTGTCGGAGTAGGTGACGCCGGAACGGGTTTTGTCGATGGTCACCGTCACCTTGGCCGGTGCGGAAACGTGGCCCTGGCTG
The DNA here is from genome assembly GCA_910586735.1 of uncultured Oscillibacter sp. GTDB lineage: Bacteria > Bacillota > Clostridia > Oscillospirales > Oscillospiraceae > Oscillibacter. The sequence continues at coordinate 3,359 of CAJUJW010000109.1, forward strand.
TCCGTAGCGGTGTAGGTGAAGTGGTCGGACCCGGTGATTCCCTCGTCCGGGGTGTAGGTGAAGCCGCCGCCCTCAATGACGACGGTGCCCTTCCGGGGCTCCTGGACCAGGGCGAAGGTCATCTCGTCCCCCTCGGGGTCCGAGGCCAGGAATTCCCCCTGGCCGGGGATATCCCGATAGGTGCGGATCTCCAGGTCCCAGACCTGGGGAGCGCCCTCCGGGGGGGCCTCTTCAGTTTTTTTGCCGAACAACGCCGAGGCGCTGCCGGTCAGCAGTACCGCCGTCAGCGCCAGCAGGGCGGCGGCTCTTGTCAGATGGTGTTTCATGGGAAATCATCCTCCTGTATGAATTGGTACAGGAGTAGTCTTTTCCCATTCCATAAAATTATGCAAGGAGGGGGGCTCTCCCCATGCCGGGGAGGGGGGCCTTTACACGCCCTGACGGGCGGGGAGGTCAACAGCCCTTTGGGGGCTGGTGCAATGCACCCCCCATTTCGTCGGAAGAAATTCCGCTCTGCTCCGTCCCCGCCTGGCGGCGAGGACTGCGCCCGCTCCATTCCTTCCTCCTCTCCCCACAAAATCTACGATTTTGCGGGGGCCCCTCTTTTGCGAAAAGAGAGAATGCGCCATGCACGGTGGAAGAGAGAAAACGGGGGCGCGGCACGGCTTGGCCGGTTGATACGAATGTCTCCAGCCCTCGGCGGTCAGCTTACACTCCCGCGCGCAGAGCCTGAATGTCCTTCTCAATCAGCGGCCGCATGGTGTCCTTGTACCGGCTCAGGTCGACGCGGTCCAGCCTGGAAATAATCTCCCCAGCCAGCTCCGGCCTCCGGCGGAGGACGTTTTGAAGCGCCGCCAGGCACTGCCGGACCGCCGTGGGCTTCGCGGCGCACAGCGCGGCGAAGAGAGTATCCAAATTCTTCTCCAGCTTCCCCTCCGTATCCCACCGGGCCTGGGCGCAGGCCAGACGGAAGCCCCGGACCTGCACAAAGGCGCTCTTGCTGTTCAGAAGGTCCATGAAGTCCTCAAAGCTGCCGTAGAGCTCATTAGATTCCTCGGAACGCTCCTCCAGCATTTGAAGCAGTTGATAGGCCTCGCTGTTGTTTTTACTTTGCAGTCCGGTGATGATGTCCATAAAAAACCTTCCTCCTCACCGTAACGGCGACCTCGCCACCCGGCGCATCTCCGGGGACCGCTTCTTAATCCCCGACACCACCCCCATGGCCATGTACAGCGTCACCACGGAGGACCCCCCGTAGCTGAAAAAGGGCAGGGTGATGCCGATGGTCGGCATCACAAACAGGCACATCCCAATGTTGATCACGGTCTGAAAGATCAAAATCGAGGCCATGCCCACGCAGACGTAGCGGTAAAAGGGCGTCTTGGCCCGGCGGGCCACCAGCAGCACCCGGAAGATGATGGCCACCAGCAAAAGCATGATGGCAATGCAGCCGAAGAGCCCCAGCTCCTCCCCCGCCACGGAGAAAATCAGGTCCGTCTGCTTGGCGGGCAGCGAGCCGCTGCCGCTTTGGGTCTGGCTGCCGTTCAGATAGCCCTGGCCCCAGAGGCCGCCGGAGCCGATGGCCAGCAGACTCCGGGTCTGCTGCCAGCCCGTTCCCTGGGGCTCGAAGCTGTGGTCGAAGAGGACGATGAAGCGCTTGAGCATATACTTCATACTCTCCGGCACCAGATCCAGCAGAAGCACGGCGGCCACCCCTCCCCCGACCCCGGCGAACAGCAGTAAAAACCACCGCAGGGCAAACCCCGCCACAAAGGCCATGCAGAGGAAAACAAACACAAACACCAGGCTGTTCCCCATATCGTGGGACACCACGAAATACAGCCCGCAGATGCCCAGGGTGTGCCCCGCCACGAAGAAGGCGGAGGAAAAGGATTTCACGTCCCCCTTCTCCTCCCAGAGCCACTCGATCTGCTTGGCCAGCAGGAGGACAAAGGTGATCTTCACCACCTCGGCGGGGCCGATCTGGAAGGGGATGCCGGGGAATTTCAGCCAGGCCCGGTTGCCGGTGTTGCCCGCCACGCCGAAGGGCGTTTTCAGCAGGAGGATGAAGACGATGTTAAAGGCCAGAATCCACTTCCACTTCCGGGTG
>CAJUJW010000110.1 GCA_910586735.1 uncultured Oscillibacter sp.
CCTCGATATGGTGTTCCGCTCTGAGTTTGGACAAAAGACATACCGTCTCCACATGCCGCGTCCCCGGAAACATATCCACCGCCGCCGCCCGTACGGCCCGGTAGCCGCACTCCGCGAACCGCTTCACGTCCCGCCCCAGGGTGCCGGGGTCGCAGGACACGTACACAATCCGCCCCGGCCCCATGGCCGCCGCCGAGGCGATGACCTCCGGGCTGAGCCCCTTTCGGGGCGGGTCCACCGTAATCACGTCGGGCCGCAGGCCCTGGGCCTCCAGCATGGCCGCCGTGTCCGCCGCGTCGCCGCAGAAGAACTCCGCATTCTTCACGCCGTTCCGCGCCGCGTTTTCCTCAGCGTTCCGGATGGCGGCGGGGACGATCTCCGCCCCGATGGCCCGCTTTACCCGGCCCGCCAGGCACAAGGTGATGGTCCCCGCGCCGCAGTAGAGGTCCAGCGCCGTCTCGTCCCCCGTCAGGGCGGCGAACTCCAGGGCCTTGCCGTAGAGGACCTCCGCCTGGTCCCGGTTCACCTGATAGAAGGAGGGAACCGACAGCTTGAACTCCAGGCCGCACAGCGTGTCCATCAAAAAATCCTGCCCCCAGAGGGTCCGGTACTGGTCCCCCAGGATGACGTTGCCCTTTTTCGTGTTCACGTTCAGCACCACGCCCACGGTTTTCGGCGCGGCGGCCAGCACCAGGGCGGCCAGCTCGGCCTCCCGGGGGACCTTCCGCCCGCCCACGACGACGCAGCAGAGGCTCTCGCCCCTCCGGTTGGTCCGCACGTAGACATGACGAATCAATCCCCGGCCCGTGGTTTCGTCGTAGGCGGGGATTTGATAGCGCTTCATCCAGCCGCCCACGGCGTGGGCCGTCCGGTCGCAGACCTCCGGCTGGAGGAGGCACCGGTCCACCGGCACCACCCGGTGGGTCCGGGCCTGGAAGAAGCCGATTTCCCCCCGGGGCCCCACAGGGTACTGGCACTTGTTGCGGTAGTGGTCCGGGCTTTTGGCCCCCAGAATCTCCTCCACCTGAACGTCGGAGCCCCCGATGCGGGTCAGGGCGTCCTGAACCCTCTGCCGCTTGGCCCAGAGCTCCTCGGCGTAGGAGAGGTGGCGGAAGTCACAGCCGCCGCACCTGCCGTAGTAAGGACAGTCCGGCGCGGCCCGCTCGGGGGAGGGGGTGTGAACCTTCACCAGCTCCCCCAGGGCGTGGGTTTTCATCACCCGGACAATTTTCAAATCGATCCGCTCGCCCCGGAGGGCCTGGGGCACGAAGACCACGGCGCCGTCCAGCCGGACGACGCCATAGCCCTCGCTGGAGTAGCCCTCCACCAGGGCGGTGCGGACCTGGCCGTTCTTCAAATATTCCATAGGTGAGGCGCTTACGCTTCCCACTTCTCAAGCAGCTGCCGCAGCTCCGAGGCGTACTTGGCCAGGGACTTGTTGTCCCGGCCCCGGCTGCGCTTGATGAACTCGGTGAGCATGCCGCCCACGGACACCAGGCGCTCGTAAGACGGAGAGCCCTTGGAGCCGCTGACAATCTTGACCTTCCGCTCGGGGAGGTAGCCCCGCTCCAGGATGACGCCGGAGGCCAGGTCGTAGACCTCCGTGTACTGGGGGGCGTGGGCGGGAATACCCATGTTCTGCAAGGTCTGGGCGAAGTGGGGGGCCACCTCCCGGTCGCCGTGGACCACGAAGACGTGCTGGGGCTTGGGGTGCTGGAAGCCGGTGATCCACTTGAGCAGGTGGTCCCGGTCCGCGTGGGAGCTGAGGCCCGTAAAGTTCTCCAGGCGGGCCCGGACGGTGATTTCCTCGCCGAAGAGCTTCACGCTCTCGGCCCCCTCCAGCAGCGCCCGGCCCAGGGTGCCCTCCCCCTGGAAGCCCACGAAGAGGACGGTACACTCGGGACGCCAGAGGTTGTGCTTCAGGTGGTGCCGGATGCGGCCCGCGTCGCACATGCCGGAGGCGGAGATAATCACCTTGGGCGTCCGGTCCTCGTTGAGGGCCTTGGACTCCTCGCTGGTCTCCGTGGCGTAGAGGTTGGGGAAGCGGAACATGTTCTTGCCCTTGCGCACCAGCCACACGGCGTCGTGGTCCATGTAGCCCCGGAGGTCCCCGTCGAAGATGGACGTGGCCTTTTTGGCCAGGGGGGAGTCGATGTACACCGGGAAGTCCGGGCAGGAGCGGACCATGTGCTGCTCCTTGATTTCCCGGATGAAGTACAGGAGCTCCTGGGTGCGGCCCACGGCGAAGGAGGGGATGATGACGTTGCCCCCCCGGGCCATGGTCTCGTCGATGATGCGGGCCAGCTCGTCGGTGTAGCCCCAGCTCTCCGGGTGGTTCCGGTCGCCGTAGGTGGACTCCATCACCACGTAATCCGCCCCGGCCAGCTGCACCGGGTCCCGGATGACGGGCTGGTTGATGTTGCCGATGTCCCCGGAGAAGACGATGCTCTTTTTCACCCCGTTCTCCCGCAGGTCCATGGCCACGAAGGCGGAGCCCAGCAGGTGCCCCGCGTCGGTGAACTCGATGTCCACGCCCTCGCACAGGTTGATGAGCTCTCCGTACTCGCAGATGACCATGTAGTCCTTGACCCGTTCCGCGTCCTCCACGGTGTAGAGGGGCTCGGTCCGGGGGGCGCCGGAGCGCTCGCCCTTGCGGTTTTTCCACTCGGCGTCCTGCTCCTGAATGTGGGCGGAGTCCAGCAGCATGATCTCCAGCAGCTGGGCGGTGAGGCGGGTGGTGAGGATGCGGCCCTGGAAGCCCTGCTTGATCAGCATGGGAATCCGGCCGGAGTGGTCGATGTGGGCGTGTGTCACCAGGACATAGTCGATGGTGTTGGCGGCAAAGGGGAATTCGCCGTTGCTGACCTCGTCCCGGCCCTGCTGGAGCCCGCAGTCGATGAGGATGCGGGTGTCGTTGATCTCCAGGCAGTGGCAGCTTCCGGTGACGCATTGGTCCGCGCCGTAAAAGCTGAGCTTCATAGGAAGGCCCTCCTTATCTCTTAGTACAAATCATTGTAACACATTTTGACGGAATATACAAGGAACAATCTGATAATTTTGCCTGGTTTAGAGGAAATGTCCAGCCCCCGCCTCCGGCTGGACAGGGAAGGGGCCTGGGGGTATAATGAACAAAAACAACGCCGCCCCGGAAAGGAGGAGACCGCCATGCGCCGAACCCTGCTGATTCCCGCCCTGCTGGACGATTGGTTCCCCCTGCTGCGGCACGCCTTCGCCTCCCGGGAGTGGGAGCCGGTACTGCTGCGGGAGGAGCGGGGCCTGGCGGACCGGGGGCTGCGGTATTTTCACAACGAGCTGTGCTATCCCGTCTTCCTGGTGGCCGGGCAGGTGCTGGCGGCCCTGGAGTCCGGGGAGTACGACCCGGCGGCGTGCGGCGTGCTGATGGGGCAGGCCGGGGACGAGTGCCGGGGGTCCTGCGGCATCCGGCTGATGCGGAAGGCCCTGGACAAGGCGGGCTACCCGGAGGTAAAGCTGCTGTCCCTGAACGTCCGGGGAATCGACCGGGACACGGGTCTGCCCATCACTCCGGCCATGATCCGCCGGGCCCTGGCGGCGGCGGTGTGGGGGGACGTTCTGGCCATCGCCCGGAACCAGACCCGGCCCTATGAGGTCCGCCCCGGCGAGGCGGAGGCCCTCTGGCGGCGGTGGATGGAGACATTAGGGGAGGACCTGCGCCGGGGAACGGACCTCTCCCGCCGCCGGATTCTGGAGCGCTGCCGGGAGATCGCGGCCACCTTCCGGCGGATCGAGACCCAGCCCAGGGAGGTACAGCGGGTGGCTGTTGTGGGGGAGATCTACACGAAATACTGCCATCTGGGAAACTGGGACCTGGAGCGGTATCTGGCGGCAGAGGGGTGCGAAATCGGGGTAGGCGGCGTCACCTGGTACGCGCTTTACTACATGGACAGCCACAGCCTGAAAGGCCCAGCCTACCAGCGGAGGATTTACCGTATCCTGGGGAACTATCTGGGGAAAATTCAGCGGGAGATGCTGGCGGTTTTGGAGGAGACGGGCTTTCGCGCCCTGCCGCCCCTGCCGGAGGTAAAGCGCCGGGCGGAGGGCCTGGCGCCGCTGAACTGCGCGGTAGCGGACGGGTGGCTCATCGCCGCCGAGGCGGCTGCCTGGGTCCGTCTGGGGTATCGGAAGATTCTCTGCGTACAGCCCTTCGGCTGTCTGCCGGGGCATATCTTTGGCAAGGGGCAGTATGCCGCTTTGCAGCGGAAGCTGCCGGGGGCGATGCTGGTCAGCGTGGACTATGACGCCTCCACCGGGGAGGGGACGGTTCAAAGCCGCATCAGGATGCTGCTGGACACGGAGCTGTGAACGTTTCGGTTTTGTGAACTTTTTTCAAAGCCCCCCAATTCCCTTTGCATTCCGGCGGAAACTGTGGTAATCTATACTTGTTGCCCTATGGAAATTTTTACGCTTCCCCCGCCGGGGGCGGAACAATAGAAAGGAAGTTTCAAACAATCATGGGTCTGATGCAGAAGATTTTCGGCGACTACAGCTCCCGGGAGCTGAAATCCATTAACCCCATTGTGGACAAAATCGAGGCCATGGCCGACGAGTACAAGGCCATGTCGGACGCCCAGCTCCAGGCCAAAACCCAGGAGTTCAAGGACCGCCTGGACCAGGGCGAAACCCTGGACGATATCCTCCCCGAGGCTTTCGCCACCGTGCGGGAAGCCTCGGACCGGGTGCTGGGCCTCCGGCCTTACCGGGTGCAGCTGGTGGGCGGCGTGGTCCTCCACCAGGGGCGCATCGCCGAGATGAAGACCGGCGAGGGCAAAACCCTCGTGGCCACCCTGCCCGCCTACCTGAACGCCCTGGCGGGGAAGGGAGTCCACATCGTCACCGTCAACGACTACCTGGCCAAGCGCGACTCCGAGTGGATGGGCAAGGTCCACCGCTTCCTGGGCCTCAAGGTGGGCCTCATCGTCCACGGCCTGACCTCCAAGCAGCGCCAGGAGGCATACGCCGCCGACATCACCTATGGAACCAACAACGAAATGGGCTTCGACTACCTCCGGGACAATATGTGCATCTACTCCACGGAGCTGGTCCAGCGGGGCCACGCCTTCGCCATCGTGGACGAGGTGGACTCCATC
>CAJUJW010000111.1 GCA_910586735.1 uncultured Oscillibacter sp.
GCGGACATCGGCGAGCAGAAGCCCATGGATGTGGCCCAGGGCCGCAAGTGGGGCCAGCGGGGCAGCGCGCTGTTCCGCCGCATCGAGAAGCTGGAAATCCCCACCATCGCCGCGGTGAACGGCTTCGCCCTGGGCGGCGGCTGTGAGATTGCCATGAGCTGCGACATCATCCTGGCCGCCGGTCCCAACGCCGAGGGCAAGGGCGGCGCGAAGTTCGGCCAGCCCGAGGTGGGCCTGGGCATCACCCCCGGCTTCTCCGGCACCCAGCGGCTGCCCCGCCGGGTGGGCGTGGCCAAGGCCAAGGAGCTGATTTTCTCCGGCAAGGTCATCGGGGCCGACGAGGCCAAGGCCATCGGCCTGGCCAACGAGGTCTATCCCCTGGAGGAGCTGATGGACGCCGCCGTGGCTATGGCGAAATCCTTCGCCGTCAACGCCCCCATCGCCGTGAAATACTCCAAAGCCTGCATCGACCGGGGAATGCAGATGGACATTGACGACGGCATCGCCCTGGAAAACGAGCTCTTTGCCATGTGCTTCGCTACCGAGGACCAGAAGGAGGGCATGGGTGCCTTCCTGGAGAAGCGGAAAGAGAAGCACTTCCAGAATAAATAAGTCCCAGGGACATTTTATCACAGGAAAAGGAGTTCGGAAAGCATGAAAAAAGTTCGCGTGATCACCGCTGAGGAAGCGGCTTTGATGGTCAAGGACGGCGACACCGTCTCCACCGGCGGCTTTGTCAGCTGCGCCTGCCCCGAGGCGCTGACCAAGGCCCTGGAGCAGCGCTTTGTGGAGACCGGGCACCCCCGGGATTTGACCCTCTTCTTCGCCGCGGGCCAGGGACACCGGGACGGCACCGGCGGCGACCACTTCGGCCATGAGGGCATGTGCAAGCGGGTCGTGGGCGGCCACTGGGACCGGGCGGCCAAGCTGGGCGAGCTGGCCCTGGCCAACAAGCTGGAGGCATACAACCTGCCCCAGGGCGTCATCACCCACATGTACCGGGACATCGCGGCCCACAACATCGGAACCATCACCCACGTGGGACTGTACACCTTCGCCGACCCCCGGAACGGCGGCGGAAAGCTGAACGACGTGACCAAGGAAGACCTGGTGAAGCTGGTGAACATCGAGGGGGAGGAGCGGCTCCTGTACAAGCCCATCCCCATCAACGTGTGCCTGGTCCGGGGCAGCTATGCCGACGAATACGGCAACTGTACGGTACATAGGGAGATCGGCCCCCTGGACGTGACCGCCCAGTGCCAGGCCACCAAGAACTCCGGGGGCATCGTCATTGTCCAGGTGGAGAAGATCGTCCAGGGCGGCAGCCTGGACCCCCGGCTGGTGAAGATTCCCGGCATCTATGTGGATGCCATCGTGGTGGGCTCTCAGGAGGACAACAACCAGTGCCTGGGCATGCCCTATGACGGGGCCCTCAGCGGCGAGTTCCGCATTCCCGTGGACGCCATCCCCCCCATTCCCCTGGACGCCAAGAAGATTCTGGCCCGCCGGGCCGCCATGGAGCTGCCCCAGGACGCCATCGTGAACCTGGGCACCGGCGCGCCGGAGAAAATCGCCAACGTGGCGGCGGAGGAGGGCATCTCCAACAAGATGACTCTGACCGTGGAGGCCGGAAGCATCGCGGGCGTGCCCTACGGCGGCACCCAGTTCGGCGGCGCGGCCAACTCCATGGCCATTCTGGACCACAACGTGCAGTTCGACTTCTACCACGGCGGCGGCCTGGACGTGGCTTTCCTGGGCCTGGCGGAGACGGCCCCCAACGGGGACCTGAACGTCTCCAAGTTCGGCACCCGGCTGGCGGGGGCGGGCGGCTTCATCGACATCACCCAGAACGCCAAAAAAGTGGTCTACTGCGGCACCTTCACCGCCAAGGGCCTGAAGACCGAGTGCCGGGACGGCAAGCTGGTCATCGTCCAGGAGGGCGCGAAGAAAAAGTTTGTCAACCAGGTGGAGCACATCACCTTCTCCGGCGTCTACGCCAACAAGGTCCACCAGCCGGTGCTCTATGTCACCGAGCGGGCCGTCTTCGAGCTGCGGCCCGAGGGCGTGACCCTGATTGAGATCGCCCCCGGCATCGACCTCCAGACCCAGGTGCTGGACCAGATGGAGTTCATGCCCAAGATTGCCGAGGACCTGAAGCTCATGGACGAGCGCATCTTCCGCGACGAGCTGATGGGCCTGGCGAACGACTGATAAAGGTTGGCGCGAGCCTTTTTAAAGGCTTGCGGAGTCCAGAGGCAGAGCCTCTGGCGGGGGCAAGGGGCGGAGCCCCAACACCCCAACAAATTTAGGAGGAATACCAAAATGGCCTTAATGACCGCTCAAGAGTATATCGAGAGCCTGCGCAAGCTCAAGACCCGCGTCTACATGTTCGGCGAGGAGATCAAGAACTGGGTGGACCACCCCATGATCCGCCCCTCCATCAACTGCGTCGCCATGACCTACGCCCTGGCCCAGGACCCCCAGTACGCCGGCCTGATGACCGTGAAGTCCAGCCTGACGGGCCACACCGTCAACCGCTTCACCCACCTGCACCAGTCCACCGAGGACCTCATCAACAAGGTGAAGATGCAGCGTCTGCTGGGCCAGAAGACCGCCAGCTGCTTCCAGCGCTGCGTGGGCATGGACGCCTTCAACGCCGTGTTCTCCTCCACCTATGAAATCGACGAGAAATACGGAACCCATTACCACGAGAACTTCAAAAACTTCATCACCATGGTCCAGGACAACGACCTGACCGTGGACGGGGCCATGACGGACCCCAAGGGCGACCGCTCCAAGGCCCCCAGCCAGCAGGCGGACCCGGACATGTACGTCCACGTGGTGGAGCGCCGTCCCGACGGCATCGTGGTCTGCGGCGCGAAGTGCCACCAGACCGGCTCCATCAACTCCCACTGGCACATCTTCATGCCCACCATCTCCATGGGCGAGGCGGACAAGGACTGGGCGGTGAGCTTCGCCTGCCCCACCGACGCCGAGGGCATGTACATGATCTACGGCCGGCAGTCCTGCGACACCCGGAAAATGGAAGAGGGCGCGTCCATCGACGTGGGCAACGCCAAGTTCGGCGGCCAGGAGGCCCTGGTGGTCCTGGACCACGTGTTCATCCCCAACGAGTACATCTTCCTCAACGGCGAGTATGAGTTCGCCGGGATGATTGTGGAGCGCTTCGCGGGCTATCACCGGCAGAGCTACGGCGGCTGCAAGGTGGGCGTGGGCGACGTGGTCATCGGGGCGGCGGCCCTGGCGGCGGAGTACAACGGCGTGGAAAAAGCCTCCGCGGTCAAGGATAAGCTCATCGAGATGACCCACCTGAACGAGACGCTGTACTGCTGCGGCATCGCCTGCTCCAGCCAGGGCTTCAAGACCAAGGCGGGGAACTACCAGATCGACCTGCTCCTTGCCAACGTCTGCAAGCAGAACGTCACCCGCTTCCCCTATGAGATCGTCCGCCTGGCCGAGGACGTGGCCGGCGGCCTGATGGTCACCATGCCCAGCCAGAAGGACTTCGAGTCCGACACGGTGGTGGGCCGGAACGGCGAGACCATCGGGGACATCTGCAATAAGTTCTTCGCCGCCCGGGAGGGCGTCAGCACCGAGGACCGCCAGCGCATCATGCGCTTCCTGGAGAATATGTGCCTGGGCGCGGCGGCGGTAGGCTACCGCACCGAGTCCATGCACGGCGCGGGCTCTCCCCAGGCTCAGCGCATCATGATCGCCCGGCAGGGCAACATCCAGGGCAAGAAACAGCTTGCCAAGGACATCGCGGGCATCCAGTAAGCCCTCTCATTAACTCCATCAGCCCGGACAGCCCCGGGCCGCAAGAGCCCGGGGCCGTTCCTTTGTGCGCGAATTTTCCAAATTTTATATAAGGAGAGAACATCACATGGATTTCAATCTGAGCCGTGAACACCAGCTGATCCGTAAGATGATGGCCGAGTTCACCGAGAACGAAGTGAAGCCCATCGCCGCCGAGACGGACCTGAACAGCGAGTATCCCCGGGAGAACATCGAGAAGCTGTTCAACCTGGGCGTCATGGGTATGTGCGTGCCCAAGGAGTACGGCGGCACCGGCGCGGACCCCCTGGCCTCCGCCATCTGCATCGAGGAGCTGAGCAAGCAGTGCGCCTCCACCGGCGACATTGTGGCCACCCACAACGGCCTTTGCTGCGACCCCATCCTGACCCACGGCACCGAGGAGCAGAAGAAAAAGTACCTCCCCATGCTGACCACCGGCCATAAGGTGGGCGCTTTCGCCCTCACCGAGCCCAACGCCGGTTCCGACGCCTCCAAGGGCCAGACCGAGGCCAAGCTGGAGGGCGACCACTACGTGATGAACGGCTCCAAAATCTTCATTACCAACGGATATGTGGCGGATGTCTTCGTGGTCTTCGCCATGACTGACAAGTCCAAGGGCACCAAGGGCATCTCCGCTTTCATCGTGGAGAGCAGCTTCCCCGGCTTCTCCGTGGGCAAGCACGAGGTGAAGATGGGCCTCCACGGCTCCCCCACCGCCGAGATCGTGTTCACGGACTGCATCGTCCCCAAGGAGAACATGCTGGGCAAGGAAGGCCGGGGCTTCCCCATCGCCATGCAGACTCTGGACGGAGGCCGCATCGGCATCGCCGCCCAGGCCCTGGGCATCGCCGAGGGCGCGCTGGCCGAGGCCAAGGAGTACACCAAGGGCCGCGTCCAGTTCGGCAAGCCCATCTCCAAATTCCAGAACACCCAGTTCACCTTCGCCGACATGGAGCTGGGCTGCGAGGCGGGCC
>CAJUJW010000112.1 GCA_910586735.1 uncultured Oscillibacter sp.
TACATCGAGGCGGGCCGGTATACGGACATCGTTTTTCCGAGTATGGGCTGCCGGTTCATCGCTCTCAATGACGGCGTGGACACCATCCACAAAAATAATGAGATTCTGGTTATTTTGAAGAATGTCATGAATGACCTCTACGCACGCGACACCAGCAGTAAAATCCGCGCCGTCAAGCAGTCCACTTTTCGGACGGGAAAGTATGTCGGGTGCTACGCTCCTATCGGCTACCGAAAATCTCCGGCGGACAAGCACATCCTTGAAATCGACCCTGTGACCGCGCCTGTCGTTCTCCGCTGGACACTTTGGCGGGTTTCAAGCCTACTCCTGCAACCGGTATATGAGCGGCGGCAAGGCGGCTTGTACCTCGCACTACATCAACTGCAAGGTGCTGACGAAGCTGCTCTTGCTGGACATCCACGCCAAGGCGATGCTGGCCTAGAACAGCCCCGCCGCCCTCAAGGAGAAAATCCTGGCGCAGAAAAATGCCGCCAGTCTGGAGCAAACAAAGGCGCTCCGGGCAACGCTGGCGGCGGTGGACAAGCGGCTGGCGGAACTGGAAAAGCTGGTGGTGTCGGCTTACTTTATGCGAGGTTTTCTAACGAGTGGTACGCGAAGGACACGAGCAAGAAGATTCGGGCTGTATTCCGTAATAAGGGAATGTCCGGCCAACGGCTGTCTACAAACGCCCCCTATGGTTATACCAGGGCCGAGGACGGCCACCTTCTCATTGACGAGGAAACCGCGCCAGTTGTGGAGCTGATTTTCCAGTTATGCGTAGAGGGCAACGGTCCCGGCAAGATTGCCCGGATGCTGAGAGAACGGGGAATCCCCACGCCGGGGACCATCGAATTTCAGCGTACAGGCCGGACCCGGCGCTATCACCCGGACGACCCTTGCCGTTGGACGCATGACACAGTTGCGGACATTTTGGAGCAGGACGCCTACCTGGGCCGCACGACCAATTTCAAGACCGCCAAGCTCTCCTATAAGTCCAAAAAGAAAATTGCTAATCCCCCGGAGAAATGGGTGTGTTCTCCGGGCTGGCCTACTGCGCCGACTGCGGCGCAAAGCTGTACCATTGCCGGGCGGCTTCTTGGACACATGAACAGGAGTGCTACACCTGCGCGACCTATCGGGGAAAGAAGGGTTGCTCTGCACACTATATCCGGGCCGTGGTCCTGGAGCGGACTTGAAACAGTCTGTTGAAAACCTCCGGGCCATCGTGGATGCCGTCAAAACCCAGGCCGTCAATGTTCAGAGTTTTCTGAAAATCGTGAAGAAGTACACCGAGCCCACCGAACTGACCCCGGCGCTTCTGCGGGAGTTCGTGGAGAAGGTGGTGGTTCACGCCCCGGACAGGTCCAGCGGACACCGTGTCCAGCGGATTGACATACATTACACGTTTATTGGGGAGATTGATTTGTCCCCGGAGTACAGCAAGTATGAGAAAGAGACAACCGCATGACGCTCTCGCATCATGCAGCTGTCTCCCGCTAGGAAAACTTCTTTATCAGGGTTCCTCTGAGGCCGTCCCTCTTTCAGCGCATAGCGATTCCCTGATCCTCATGGTCGTCCGGCTTATGGCCCATGGCGGTTTTCTTCTCCCGGATTCTCCGCCGGAGCTTACTGTCCACGAAGCTGATCCCCGGAAGGGCAGGCGGCACCTCGTCCCGGAAGATCCTGCTCATGTGATGGAGGAGCCGGGTGGCGCTGGTCAGGAGCAGCGGACCCTGGGGATCGTTCATGTGGTCCAGGAAATATTGAGCGTACTCGTGTCCCTGCTCTGCCGCATGGGAGAACCATATTGCCGCCAGAACGTCGTTTCGCTCCACGGCTCCGCCGTCACGGTACAGCCTACCGAGCATGTATTGCGCGTGCTCAGAGCCGGCCTCCGCAAGTTTTGCCAGCCAGTCCACAGCCTGGGAGATCTCCTCCGGCGTGGAACCATCGCTGCCCAGGATCAGCTTTGCCAGCTGGTACCGGGCATTTTCATTTCCCTGCGCCGCGGACCTCTCAAACCACTTCCGGGCGGCGGATTTATTGCGTTCCGCTATGACCCCATGCAGGAGCATCCACCCCAGGCGGTACTGGAGTTTGTCGTTGTGACTCCGAGCCTCCATCACCTGGAACCCACGGAAGGCGGAAGCGAAGTACCTGGCGGCCTGGCGGTCGTCCGGCCTGGTTCCGACGCCGTCCCGGTAGAACTTCCCCAGCTCCCAGGCGGCGTAGGGGAAGCCCTTCACCGCCGCCTGTTCATAGAGCCGGAGCGCCATTCTGTAATCCCGCTCCACGCCGAGCCCGGCGGCGTACATCCTGCCGTTCCGGTACTCCGCGTAACGATTGGACTGCTCCTTTTCCACGGCCCGGAAGGCAGCGAGGGCTTTGGCGTACCACGCCTGGGCTTGCGGCTCATCAGGAGCCTGTCCGATTCCGACAGAGGATATCCTGCCGAGATCGAACATGGCGAGGGCGTTACCGGCCTGAGCCTCCTCCAGGAGCAGCAGACGGGCCTTCTCAAAATCAGGCGGCGTTTCGCCGTCTCCAGTCAGAAGCCGCCGGGCCTCCTTGTAGCGTTTGCTCCATACCATGGTGGGCGGAACTTCTTCACGAGCCTCCGGCGGCTCACTGTCAGGGACCAGCTCCTCCGGCGCTGGGGCGTCATCCATAGGAGCCTGTGCTTCCGGCTCATCTTTTGGCGAGAGCACAGCGGCCTCCTGGCCAAGCCGCACCGCCTCTTCCCGTGACTGATACCACAGCTCATAGGCGGCGACGCGGGGGTCTTTCTCCAGCTCGTCCACGATCCCATCCACGATAGACTTCAGCGGCGCTTTCAAATAGCCGTACTGCTTTTTGCCGGAGGTGTTCTTCAGCCGTTCCGCCAGCTCCAGCATGAGGCGCTCGATGCTTGGGCTTTCCAGCGTCCCGGAACGCATCTGGTCAATGAGCTGCCGCAGCACATCCTGACTTTCCAGGGTGAGCGCGTCCCGCTGCCGCGTCTGGCACCGATAAATCTCCGTCAGGTCCTGGTGGAAGATTTCCCTTGCCAGCCCGGACTTGATTTTGGCGATGCCGCCTTTGTCCAAGAATCCGAACTTGCCGTCGGCGCTGTAGCAGACCATGTGGATGTGGGGATGATGGGACTCGTCGTGGAAGGCGGCGTACCAGCGGAACTGGCTCAGCGGTATCTTCATGGCCTCCGCGAACTGCGGCGCGTAGCTGGTGAGCAGATGCTTCCAGTTGGCGGCGTTGTCGTAGCCCAGGCGGGCGGCGACGCAGCGGACGTAGTTCTCCCGGTGGGCGTCAGAGCGGGGCTGGTCTGGTTTGAGATAGGG
Organism: uncultured Oscillibacter sp.; assembly: GCA_910586735.1. Lineage (GTDB taxonomy): Bacteria > Bacillota > Clostridia > Oscillospirales > Oscillospiraceae > Oscillibacter. Next base: position 3,336 of record CAJUJW010000112.1, read on the forward strand.
GCATTTGAAAATGAGCCGTGGCACGAAGCGTCACCGCCTTGCGGTCAGCACAGGGAGGGGCCGGGTTCCGGCTCATCGCCCGTCTCTTGGAAATCCATGTTGTGAAAGACGTGTTCAAATTCGTCACTGTGGTCAACATTCTGCTCATCCATCCAGCGAGAACGTAACATCTCCAGGGGTCTTTCACATTGGAGAAGTGAAGCCAGTTCTTCAGCCTGATAATTGTGGAAATTAGAGAGCAGCTGGTTATAGCAAAAATTCATTGTCCAGCTCCACCGCCAGCTTGAACAGCAGACGGCATGTCCGGTTCTCGCTGTCGTGGACGGTACTCCGCAAGGCGTCGGTCAGCGCGGCGGGCAGGAACTCGCAGGCGTCCTGGCCGGAGACGCAGCCGGCGTAGAACAGCGCTGCCTTCTCCAGGAACTCACTGCGGCTTTTGCAGCCCGCAGTCTCCAGAGTCCTGTCCATCACCTCCAGTGTGGAGGGGCAGAGCTATGCGGGGATGCGGGCCTTGACCCCATCCGGGCCGTTGAGCTCCAGATTCACAGTTTTTCTTCTTGACTTTTTATTGTTCGTCACCTCCTCGTGGGTAGCGGTCTGCTTAGGGGCGGCGGCCTTGGGCTGGCTGGGCCTGGGCGGGCGCTTGGGCAGCGGGCCATTCTTTGACCACCGGGTACTGCTGGAGCGCGTCCCGGTACACGGCGGTTTGCTTGACAGCTTCGGCGTCCGTCATGGAGCCGGAGACAAAGCCGCTCACCCAATGGGGCCCGGCGTCCCCGCCCAGGAGAACGCGGGTAAAGCAGATGGGCAGCTGGGCGGTCATGCGGCGGAGCGCACACTCCGCCCCGTCGCAGGCCCGGTCAAGGCCGTTGTCCTTACCCGTCCAAGGCAGGTGGGAGGACATATCGTCCAGCAGTTTCCAGACCATATTGACCTGACGGCGGCGGTCGCCCCCGGCTGCCTCCAGCGCGGACACGAAGCGCCGCAGGTTACGGATGGTCTTTTGCTGAAGCTGGGGAGAGGCGGGCACGGAGACGCCCCCCCCGGCGGACCGTTCCCAATTCGCGGTCGTACCTCTCTATCAATTTCGGATCAGGGGATTCTCCCTCCAGCTGTGCATGAGGTAAGCAGGCGAGACGCCCACTCCCTCCCGAACCGTACAGACACCTCTCGATGTATACGGCTCTCC
>CAJUJW010000113.1 GCA_910586735.1 uncultured Oscillibacter sp.
GGCGTATTCAACGCCCTTTCCGGGATGTTCTTTCTCAGCGGCCAGGTAAAAGGCTTCGAGAACGCGGTCCTTCTCCTGGTACGAATCGAACATTGTTCTGAGGGCGGGTTCGGCTTCAGGCATGACTGCGAGTGTACTCTCTCTATTCGTAAGATCGCATTGGCTGAAGATCTCACGAACCTGTTTCGTCAGCGCCTCTATCCCGTGGAAGCAGGTTTCTCCCAGCCAGTTGTTGTCTTTGGCAATAGCCTTTTCCATATACAGCTTGCCCGCTGCCTGCCGTTCGACCTGGAGCTTGTCGGGGTTCATGATGTCCTGGATGGAATGCCCCTGAGCGGCCAGATAGCAGATGCAGGTGGAGACAGGGGCGGAGCGGGAAAGACGGAAGTGAGCCGAGTATTCAATGCCCTTGTCCACTACCATGGTGTTCAGCTTTACATCGGTTCTGCCGCCCAACTCCTGCTTATATTCACTGAAAAACAGGTTTTCCGTCTGATTCCGGCTAATAGCATGGGCGGCCAAAGTGCCCGACAGGCAGTTGCTGCGCATCTGCTCCCGGCCCTCCATCACCCGCTGGTACTCGGCGGCCTTGGCGGCCTTTGCCTTGTAATGGCCATGTTTGGCGAAGTAGCGCTCCCAGGCGTTGAGGGTGACCTTTTTCAGGGGGGATGGCTCATAGCCGCTTTTGGTGATCTGGACCGGCTCCTTGGGGAACTTCCCCTTGGCATCAGGGATAAGGGCTTCCACCCGCTTGCCCGACATCAGTCCGGAGGACACAAACCGGTTGGTCATCTCCCGCACGTTTTCCCGGTACCAGTCTGTAAAATTCTCGGGATCACCTTTATAGCTCTCCTCCATCATGCTGCGGACCGTCTTGCCGTCCACGGTAATCAGGCCGCCCCGGTCCAGGTAGTCCGTTATTTGCTTACCGGGCATATCTTCTATCTTTTCAAAGACGGGTTGGAGGGCCCGGTCCACGGTGGCGGGGGCGTACCGGTAAATCAGGGGGAGCGATTTAATGGATTCGGCGAGATCAGGGGGCATGTCCTTGGGGGATTTGCCCCAGTTTTCGGGGTTGGAGCAGAATTGCTGGGCCATAATGTGGTCAAAATTCTGGAAGTTGACGGTCAGGGTGGAGGGGGTGACGTTGGAGACGGTGCGCACCGCCTCCACCTTTGCGGGGATGGGGGCTTTGAGCTTGTTGTCCAGGAAGTTTCTGGCCCGCTCGTCCGGGACCTTGTCGCTGATTCCGGCGGCGTACTCCATCGCGTTCAAAAAGCCGTCGATCCGCTGGATGCTGGCCATTTCGGTGGAGCGCCTCGCGGCGTCCTGAAGCATCTCCTCGCTGGCCTCCGCCGTAGGGGCCAGCTTTGCGCCGCGGTTGATCAGGCGGATGGTAATGCAGTCGTCCGTCATGGCCGTCCAGCTCTGAGACAGTGTGGATTTGCGGTCTTTCAGCTGGTCAAGCACTCCGCCGATGTATTCCCGCACCTCCGGGGGACGGGAGGGAAGGGTAGCCTGAAGCCTGGTGAAGCGCTCGAAAAACCCCATGTCCACATCGCACACCTTGCCTCTGGGGTCGATGCCGGGGAATTTTTCGAAGGTATCCTGGCTCTCCGGATAGGGCCAATCCCGCAGCTGTTCCTCGGCCCGGTCCATGCCGATTCGCATCTCCACCTGACGCAGGTCGGGCGAGGTGTCGATCATCTCCTGCTCACCGGCGGTCAGCTCTGGGCGGTAGGGGGCATATTCTTCATAAATCGTAGGCATAGTATGTACCTCCTGTTTCAATTGGATAATTTTATTTTACTTTAGAGCCTTGGGAAAGAAAAGCCGTATTTTTGCATGGAAACGGTCAATTTGGAATGAAAAAAACCTCCGCCGGCCTATCCAGCAGAGGTTCGTTCATTTGGAGCGCCCCCCCAATTGGGGGGGCTTGTCTGTTTTGATGGGTGCGGGGGGCTCCCGGCGGAAGCCCTGCTTGGCGCAGCACCGGTCCCAGGCGGCCAGGAGGTCCTTCTGCTCCGGTTCGGGCCGGAAGCCGGCTCCGGCGATGGGGACTGGCTCCGTTCCACCCGGCAGGCGGACGTCCACCAGTCGCCCCGCCATGAGGGCGGACGAGACTCGCTGGGAGGCCAGCTCCCGGCTCTGCCGGGGGGTGGGGGAGGAGAGGCCCTCCGCCTCCAGCCGCTCCCGGAGGGAGACGCCGTCCACCCGGATGAGCGCCTCCGGGCTGGCCTCCTCTCCGGGGAAGAGGGCGGACAGGGTCCGGTCCGCCGCCGCCGCCGCGTAGGGCAGGAGCAGGGCGTCCAGATCAGGATGGGTCAGGTCGGGCGCGTCGAGCGGCTTGCCCCAGTTTTCCGGGTCGGAAAATTGAACCTGGAGCAGCCGGTGCTGAAAATCAGGGAAGGTTACGGTCAAGGTTTCAGGGGGAACCAGCACGCCGGACTGGTCCAAAACCGCATGAGGGATGGGGACGGCCAGCCGGCCGGCGTAAAAGGCCTCCACGTCTCCGGGCAGGGGGCCCTGTTTGGAGCCGGAGACATACTCCAGCCCCTGGAGGAACAGGTCGTAGTCCACCACCGCCTCTCCCGCCTCCAAAGAGCGGGCCTGACGGCGGAGGGCGGTGCGGCCCTCCTCGTCCAAACACAGCTTTCCGGCCCGGGTGAGGGTACGGTGGCGGCGGGCGGCGGTGCGCATGGCGTTGTTGATTTGGCGCAGCTCAGGCCGCTCCGCCGCGGTCTGCCGGAGGGCTTGGACAAATTGCTTTGTGGAAGCGGGCCGAACCTGAAGGGCGGCCTCCGCCAGTCCCTGCCGCCGGGCCAGCTTCATGTCGATCACGCTGTACCGCCCCACCGGGTCCACTCCGGGAAAGCGGAGGGCGATGCCGCTGTCCTCCGGCATGGGGGGAAAGCCCCGGAACTGCTTCTCTGCCCGAGCCATGGCGATGGCGATATGGGCGGCGGTCTCCGGAGCCAGCGGGCCGCTGTGCCGCTGGCCGGCGGCGTCCAGAACGCGCCGTTCTTCCGGCGTGAGATGGGGGTCCCGATACGCCGCGTAGGGGTCATAGAGGGCCATGCTCACACCTCCTGAAGCAAATTTGGTTTCTCATAGCGGCTGTTCCTCCCTGGGGCGGGCGGTCACGGTCTGGGCGCCGTCCCGGTCGTAGCGGCCGGTGACATAGCTGGCGTAGTAGCTGCGGGTGATTTGCCGGTAAGGGCGGGAGATGTTGACGGTGTCCCCGTTGTCCAGGGTGAAGCTGTTCTGCTCCAGCCCCGTGACGTGGCTCAGGTTGACCACGTAGCTCTTGTGGCAGCGAAAAAAGTGCCGGTTCAGGTCAATCAGGGACTGGTAGTCCTTGAAGGAGGAAATAGAGCGGAACTGGCGGCCGTCGTCCATGTGGAAGATGAGACTGTGGCCCGCCGACTCCAGATAAAGGATATGGGCCATGTTCAGTGGTCCCCACACGCCCCCCACCTTTACGGGAAGATACTGCTCCTCCGCCTCCATCCGGCGGCGCAGCAGCTGAGCCAGGGAGGAGATCAGGTCCTCCGGGTCCAGGGGGGCGAGGAGGAAGTCCTCCGCCCGCACCTGGTAACCGAAGACGGCGTGCCGGGGGTCGTCGCCCACCAGCACCAGGGCACAGCCCGGAATGATTCGCCGGACTTCCCACACCCGGTTCTCAAACTCCCCGCCGGCTTCAATGTGGTAGAAAAGCACGTCCAGGGGCTGGTTGGTGAGGGAAGCGATCAGGTCGCCATGCCGGGAGTAGAGATGGAGGGAGAGATTCAGACAGGAGGTCTCAATCAGCTCTTCCACCGCCGCCGCCTGCTCCCCAAGCAAATGGGGATCGGGGGTGTATATTCCGATATGCATGGGGCGGCGGACCTCCTTCCCCGGAAATGGTATCGTGCGCTGGGTCTATTTTAGCGTCTGGGTAAACGGTTGGCAAGGACTTTTTTAGGACTCGGGCGTGGACTCAGGGGCAGGCTCAGGGTCGAGATCAGGAG
>CAJUJW010000114.1 GCA_910586735.1 uncultured Oscillibacter sp.
TACTGTTGGTGTAGGTTCCGGTACTGTTCCGCCAGGGCGTTGTAGTCGTGTACCAGGTCCCGGACTTCCTCCGGGGTCCTGACGCCTTCGTCCTGGAGGGCGCTCAGTATGGCGGTCGCCGCCTCACAGGCTGTTACGTCCGCCGCCCATATTGCGTCGGCCTCCGGGTCCCTCCCGTCTATGAAGGACCGGGAGTTGTCCTTCATGCTGGCCAGCTGGGCCAGGATGGCGTCTATGGTCATTGAAGGTGGGGCCAGTGCGTCCTTCTCCCGCTGCTTCTTTTTGTTCATGCGGTCACGCTCCTTTTACAGGTACCCAGCCGAAGGTCAGCAGGGCCATGTTGGCCCCCCGCATCTGGTGGGCGTAGAGGGGGAGCTTGACGGGGTACTTGAAGAAGGGGGTCGGCTCCGGGTTCACCCGCTCGGCGTCCACGGCGTCCTGGAGGGCGTGGAGGCGGCTCCGCCGGTCCTCAATGGCCGGGGGGAGGCGGACTATGCTGGCCAGCTTGTCCAGCAGCTCAATGTCGGCGGTCCCCCGCAGCAGCTGGGCCTTCCGGTCCCACTTCATCTTGTTCCAGCTCTTGATTACCGTGAACTGCACGTTATCGGCGTCCTTAATCAAGAGGGCCGTCCCCTGAAGGGCCATCTTCACTTGTCGGCCCTCACTTCCCCGCCCATCCGCATCTCGCTTTTCAGGGCGGTGCCCTGGTACTCGCTGACCATCTGCGGCAGCATGGCGGCGAGGGCAATCGGCGGAACTCCGAGGGTCTTGCAGACCTGGTTGGTCAGGGCCGTCCAGTTGAAGATGATGTCTACCGGCGTCCCGGCGACCTCCACCTGCGACCTGTCGCCCTGCGTGGTGATCGAAAGTTTCCCGCCTCTGGTTTTTCCGAATCCGTACATTCTTGACATTCCTTTCTGCGCCCCGTATAATGGGGCCGTGGTATTTATCCGGGCCGTCAGGCCCTGCCGTCCCCGGCGGTTGCGTCGCTGGGGGCGGCTGCTTTTTCCTCAAGCTGGAGGATTTCGCCGTGTTCAAAGCGGACCGCCAGCCGAACCATATCCGGGTAGCAGTTGCAGTCCTGCGTCACCTGAAGGCCGAGCTTCTTTGCGATCCGCCCGATGTTGTTGTGGATGTGAAGCTCTACGGTGCGCCGGTCGGCGTGAATGTAGGGGGCCGGGAGGGTGGCCGAGAGTATGTCGGTACCGTCCGGCACTGCGTCCAAGAGGTCCAGCAGCGCCCCGAGCCCGTCCATCAGTTCTTCTTTAGTCATCTGCTGCCCACTCCATTTCTTCCTTATAGCTCCGGTATGTAGCCAGGACCGCCTCGCTGTATGCGGTGGTTTCCTTCCCCGCCTCCAGGGCCTTCCTCGCTCCGGCGGGTCCCATATTGTAGGCCATGTAGAGGGCCGGATCATCCGGTGAGGCCCCGGTGAGACCCTCCAGCTCCTTCAGGTAGTCAATGGCTACGGCGGCGCACTGTACCGGGTCTGTCAGGTCGGTTACTCCGAGGGCCTCCATGCGGCCCGTGTGCCACTTGGCGTTTATCTGCATCATCCCAACGCTTTTGCCGTCATCCCCTACGAGGTCCGGGGTGAAGCGGCTTTCGTGGTATGCAATCGCCATCGTGGCGCAGAACAGGTCGGCGTCTTGGCTGCAAAGGTTGAAGATGGCCCACTGTGTTTCCGGCTCCAGGGCGGCGTGGTCCAGAAGCGGGGTGTCGATCCGGCTCCGGTCGTTGCTCCAAAGGTCGGCGGCGGTCGGTTCACTGGTGGCCGGTACCGTCGCCGCCGGGGTGGAGGTGGCCGGGGGCGGCTCCGGTTTGTCCGCCTGGGCCGGGGTCCTTGTGTAGCGGCCTACGGCCAGCCCCAGCAGGAAGGCGGCGACCAGGGCGGTGATCCTTGCGGCGGTCTGGCGGCGGCGTCTGGCCTTGCGCTTCCTCCGGTAGTCCTCCATCCGCTTGGCGAGGTTGGGGTCATTGCAGTCCCGCCAGGTGCCCGGTCTGGTGTCTTTGTCCATGTTGTTTACTCCTTCGTGACTACTATGATTACCCGCTGGCACTTGCCGTTGAGCCAGATAGTGTCGGTGTTGCGGTTCTGGTGGCCTATCCTGATGATCCCGGCTTTCCGCAGCGCCCGCATGGCGGTCACCTTGCCGATCCCGCACTCTCCGAACTTCTGATATGCGGCCTCCTTGCTTATGGCGGCAGCGCCGTCTACGGAGCGGAGCGGTTCTTCGCTTGCGAGGCTCAGGGCGATTTCCTTCAGCTTTTGGATTTCTACCTCCTGAAGCTGCTGGAACTGAGCGGCCCTCCGGGCCTTGCGCTCCTGGCTCTTCAGGCGCTTCTCTACCTCGGAGAGGCGGCTTTCCAGGTCAGCGATCCGCCGCTCGAAGCCCTCTATAACCATCTGTTCATTTTCCATCTGTCCAGAGTTCCTTCCTCCGCCCTGTGGGCGCTTGCCCCTCTCCCGGCTCTGTGGTATGATGTGGGCGGGGAAAGGGGGTGGTTGTTATGTGGGTCTACCACTCACCAGTTGGAGATATGTTCATTCAGCGGCACGAAAACGGCCGGTTTTGCTTGTGGCTGAATGATGAACTTTATGGCTTCTGGCACTCTCCGGCTTCTGTTGCTGATGATGTCTACCAACACGCCACGGGGTGTTCTGACTGGGATTTGCTTGATGGTCAGGTAGATTGCCCCGCAGACCTTTCTGGCTGGGAGCCGCTGTGAGCTTTGGCCTCAAAAGCTGGGCCGCTCATACTCGATGCGGCTTTGGTCCTGAGTATCCTTGCGATGTCGGTCATTGCGTAGGTCAAATTTGCGAGGTCGGCATCCGTGGCCTTTGTGGAGCGTTCGGAAAGCAGCTGCAACTGTTTTTCAAGCGTTTCCCTTGTTTTTGCATCAAACCCGTCCACCCTGCTCGCCTCCTTTCTTAATAGCCTGGCCGATAGCGTCTGCCATGCGCCGGTCGCCGGTGTCTATCGCCTCACGGAGCGTCGCTGGTGCAAAAATCCCGCTCATTGCTATGCCGACGTAGGCAAGCGATCTGCTGATCTCCTTTTCCGTCATACCAGCCATGTCCGGGTCCGAAACAATGAACTCCACCAGTTTGCGTCCGGCGGCGCAGACGGCGCTCTCGCCCTGCACGCTGCCCTCCACCACCTGCTTCAGCCACCAGGCCGGGTTGCCCCGCTCCACCTGGTGGGGGCAGGTCGGCTCACAGTCCTCCTGGCCGCACCCGCCGCAAAACGTCTTGCGGAAGGCTTCGTCCCACGGGCCTCCGGTGGTGGGGATGGAGGCCAGGAAAGCGCCCAGGGTTTCCGGCGAGGCCGTGAGCTTCTCAAAGTTGGTCATCCTTCTTTCGCTCCTTTCGGTGTCCCAGGTCTTTTGCAGCGTCGGCCCCGGTTCCCCCGTTTCCGGAGGTTGGCCTGATATGCCGCTTGCCCCCGCTCCGGGTCGTACATGGGGCGGGAATTCCGGTCAAGCTCTCCGGTGTGCCCCCGTGTCAGCTCTGCGTAGATCGTGCCGGGGGCGCAGCCCAGGCCCTTCGCAATCGACACGGCGCTGTCCCCGTCTGCCCAGCGTTTTGCTAACACTTTTCTGTCGTTTAGGGTCAGTCCCATAACTTTTTCGCCTCCTTTCCCGCTGGTGATATAAAAAAATCAGGTTAGACAGGTTCAAAAAACCTTGTCTAACCTAATGATAGGGGTTGCACTGTTCGCGGAGATATTGACAAATCCTTGACAAGCCGGTCCGGTTTGGCTATACTGGGGGGAGCAGAGCCGAAATCCTGATCTGGAAAGGAACCGCCTATGTTTACCATCACCTTCCGCTTTGAGAGCGGCGAGAGCGTATCCATCGACGCCAACCCCGGAGAAAAGCTCCTGGACGTGGCCCGGAAGGCCAACGTGGCCATCGACGCCCCCTGCTCCGGCAACG
>CAJUJW010000115.1 GCA_910586735.1 uncultured Oscillibacter sp.
TCACCGCCAAGCTGGTGGCCAACATGATCACCGCCGCCGGGGCGGACCGGGTGCTGACCATGGACCTGCACGCCGCCCAGATTCAGGGCTTCTTCGACATCCCCGTGGACAACCTGGCGGGCAACCCCATCTTCGTGGACTACTACGCCAAGAAGTTCGGCGGAAGCTGTGAGGACATGGTGGTGGTGTCCCCGGACGTGGGTTCCGTCTCCCGGGCCCGGGCCTTCGCCCAGAAGCTGCACATGCAGCTGGCCATTGTGGACAAGCGCCGCCAGCGGGCCAACCAGTGCGAGGTCATGAACGTCATCGGCGACGTAGACGGCCGGGACTGCATCCTCTTCGACGACCTGGTGGACACCGGCGGGTCCCTCTGCAACGCGGCCCAGGCCCTGATGGACAACGGGGCCAGCAGCGTCCACGCCTGCGCGTCCCACGGCGTGCTCTCCGGCCCGGCCATCGACCGGATCAACGCCAGCCCCATCCGGGAACTGGCCCTGCTGGACACCATCCCGGCCATCAAGCCGGAGCTGAGCCAGAAGATCAAGTACCTGTCCGTGGCCCCCATGTTCTGCGAGGCCATCGAGCGGATCTATCAGGAGGTCTCCATCTCCAAGCTGTTCCGCTGAGTTACTTTTCTTGAAAGAAAAGTAACCAAAAGAACTTTAGTGCGCTCTATACCCTCGGTGCTTGTTCTGGCGTTCCACACGGTGACGAGAGTTCTGCGGCGGTGGAACTGTGTCAATGCTTATGTACATATGGCCATATGAGGCGGGGAAGGGTAACTTCCCCGCCTAAGTGGGTTGTCAGGATTTGTCGAAATTTAAGAAAGGCGAGACCGATATGCTGTTTGGAAATAAGGGCGGCTCCTCCGTGGAGTGGCTGATCGCGGGACTGGGGAACCCCGGTTCGAAGTACGAGAACACCCGGCACAACATGGGCTTCCGCACCGTGGAACTGCTGGCGGAACAAAGAGGCGTGAAGCTGAACAAGGTGAAGTTCAAGTCCGCCTACAATCTGATGGAGTTCGCCGGGGCCCGGTGCCTGGTGATGAAGCCCCAGACCTATATGAACCTCTCCGGCGAGGCCGTCCGGGAGGCGGCCCAGTTCTACAAGATTCCGGCGGACCATGTGCTGGTGATTTACGACGACGTGTCCCTCCCCGTGGGGAAGCTGCGGGTCCGGCCCACCGGGTCCGCTGGGGGGCACAACGGCATCAAAAACATCATTGCCCATCTGGGCACCCAGGACTTCCCCCGTATCAAAATCGGCACCGGGGCCCCGGAGGACAAGGAGGGCATGATTGACTGGGTCATCGGCGTCCCCTCCCAGAAGGAGCGGGAGGTTTTGCTGGACGCCTTCAAGCGGGCCATCGAGGCGGCGGCGTGCGTCATTGAGCACGGCTGCCAGCGGGCCATGAACGACTTTAACTGACCGCGAAGGGATTTATCATGAAGCATCTGCTGGAACAATTGATGCGCCTCCCCGAGGCCGGGGAACTGCTGCGCCGGGTGGAGGACGGAGGCTGTCCCGCCGCGGTGACGGGGCTCCAGCCGGTCCAGCGGGCCTGCCTGGGGGCCGCCGTGGCCCGGGCTGCGGGCCGCCCGGCGGTGTTCGTCTGCGGCGACGAGGGGGAGGCCCGGCAGCTGGCCGGGGACCTGGAGGCCCTGCTGGAGGAGCCGCCGGTGACACTGCTGAGCCGGGAGTGGCAGCTCAGGCCGGGGGCCGTGTCCTCCCGGGAATGGGAACGGGGCCGCCTGGCGGCCCTGTACGCCATGGCCCAGGGCGCGCCCAGGGCGGTGGTGGCCACCGCCGACGCCCTGATGGCCCGGACTCTGCCCCCGGCGCTGTTAAAGGACCTGTCCGTCACCCTGCGGGCGGGAGAGCGGCAGGACCTGAACCAGCTGACGGACCGGCTCCTCGCCGCCGGGTATGCCCGCTGCCAGCAGGTGGAGGGCGTGGGCCAGTTCGCCCTTCGGGGGGGCATTCTGGATGTCTTTTCCCCCCTGATGGACCAGCCGGTCCGCTGTGAGTTCTTCGACGACGAGATCGACTCCATGGGGGCCTTCGACCCCGGCACCCAGCGGCGGACGGTCAACGTGGACTCCGCCCTGATTCTCCCCGCCGCCGAAGTGCTGCCCCGGCAGGCGGAGGGAGGGCTGGAGGGCCTGGCGGCAAAGCTCCTGGCCCTGGCGGCAAAGCTGGAGAAAAAAGGCGCCCCCGCCGCCGCCCGCCTCCGGGAGGACGGGGAGCGGCTGAAAAGCGGCTCCATCCCCCAGGGGATGGACCGCTACCTTGCCGCTGTCTACCCCCAGGCCGCCGCCGGGGTCCACTACCTGCCGCCGGACGCCCTGGTCTTCCTCTGCGAGGCGGGCCGGGTGGACGAGCGGGTGAAGGGGGCCCTCCTCCAGAACCGGCAGGACCTGGAGGCCCTGCTGGAGGCGGGGGTCCTGGCGGGGGACTACGCCAGGCTCCTCCTCTCCGCCGAGGAGCTGTACGCCGCCCTGGCGGACTTTCCCGTGGTCATGGCCGGGGCCCTGCCCACCTCCCGCTACCCCTATCCGCCTAAGGCGCTGCTGAGCGTCAACGCCCGGCAGCTCAGCTCCTACGGCGGCAGCCTGGAGACCGCTGTGGCGGACCTGGGCCAGTACCGGGAGAGCGGCAGCGCTGTCCTGCTCCTCTGCGGCGGGGAGACCAGGGCGAGGAACCTCCACAATCTCCTCTCGGAACGGGGAATTCCCGCCGCCCTGGATGTAAAGGGAATTGCCATGCCAGGCGCTGGAGAGATCAGGATAACGGTGGGGGCCCTCTCCGCCGGGTGCGAGTGGCCGGCGCTGAAATTAGCGGTTCTCACCGAGGGCCAGCTGATTGCCCCGGCCCGGAAAAAGGCCCGGCTGAAAAAGGATTCCAGCCGCCAGAAAATCCAGTCCTACACGGACCTGAAGCCGGGGGACCTGGTGGTCCACACCCACCACGGCGTGGGCCGCTTCGCAGGCATCCAGCGCCTGCCGGTGGACGGGGTGGAGAAGGACTATATCAAAATCGACTACGCTGGGGGAGACTGCCTCTATGTCCCCGCCACCGCCCTGGACCTGGTGAGCAAATACATCGGCGGCGGGGAGGACGACGGGGGCCGCCAAAAGCTCAGCAAGCTGGGGGGCACGGAGTGGACCAAGCAGAAGACCCGGGCCCGGAAGGCCGTGAAGGACCTGGCCAAGGGCCTGACCAAGCTCTACGCCGAGCGCCAGCGCTGCCCCGGCTTTGCCTTCTCCCCGGACTCCCCCTGGCAGCGGGAGTTTGAGGAGGCGTTCCCCTACGCCGAGACCGACGACCAGCTGCGGGCGGTGGCGGAGATCAAGCAGGACATGGAACGCCCCCGGCCCATGGACCGGCTCCTCTGCGGCGACGTGGGCTACGGCAAGACGGAGGTGGCCCTCCGGGCGGTGATGAAGTGCGTTTTGGATGGGAAGCAGGCCGCCATCCTGGTGCCCACCACCGTGCTGGCCCAGCAGCACTACGCCACGGCCATGGGCCGCTTCCGGGACTTCCCGGTGAAAATCGAGGTCCTGTCCCGCTTCACGCCCTCCAAGGACCAGAAGCGCATTCTGGAGGCGGCGAGGGAGGGCCGGGTGGACCTGCTCATCGGCACCCACAAGCTGCTGCAAAAGGGCATGGAGTTCAAGGATCTGGGCCTCCTCATCATCGACGAGGAGCAGCGTTTCGGCGTCACCCACAAGGAGCGCTTGAAGGAGATGAGCCGCCAGGTGGAC
>CAJUJW010000116.1:0-232 GCA_910586735.1 uncultured Oscillibacter sp.
CTGATCGGGAAGAAAAAAATTCAGGGCATAGCTGCTGCCGCAGACATAATTTCGGACCGCTATATTGCCGATGGCCGCACCATCCACCAGAATGGCCAGCTCACAGGTAAGCGCGTCGAAGAGGACAGGGGACAGCTCGCTTTCCGGCCAGTCCACCCCGGACAGCGGACCAACAGGCTGGGCGTGAAGGAGTGTTCTGTGCCCCGCCTCGATCCCGGGCCACTGGGTCCCC
>CAJUJW010000116.1:261-3691 GCA_910586735.1 uncultured Oscillibacter sp.
TGGTCAGCGGGGAGTGTGACCGGCTCAGACTGTCCCTGAAAATTGATGAAAACCGAGAGCTCCGGCAGTTGCTTCAGCAGTTCCTCTTGGGCCAGGCCCTGGGGCAGGACGGCAAAGGAGGCGGAGTTCTCCCGCAATACCGGGGCCTGGGCGTAAATCATCTGTTCCGGAGCGGCGGCAACCGTCTGGGTGACCAGCCAGCCGCCCTCCGCCTGCCGGACCAGCAGGCCGGTGACCTGGCTGGCGTCCAGGTTCTCAATCTGGAGCTCGCCCCCGGCCTCCACCTGAAGCAGGCCGGTTTCCCCTCCGTTCCCTATGAGGATCAGCGGATAGGCGCCGCCTCCAAAGGAAAAGCAGCCGCCCTGGGCGACCCGGATACAGTGGCCGTTCATATCCAGGGTGGTGGGGGTCCAGAAGGGGAAAAACTGGGCGTCCGCCGCGGTTACCGTCAGGTCCTCGGTCAGCCGGACGAGGGGGGCGCTTCCCCCTGCGGCGAACAGCTCCTCCGCGGTGGATACCTCGGTCCATACATCGGGGAGGGGGTTCTCCTCCGGCTGAACGGGCGGAGCGGCGTGTTCCACGGCCAGCGCCCCCGGTGTGAGCGTGGAGAGGGGCAGCAGCAGGGCCAGCGCCAGCGCAACGATTTTTTTCATAATAACGCTCCATTTCAGAGGTGATGATATGGCTGGTACGGTGTGGAAGCGCCTGGCTGTTTTTCTGGCCGCCGGATTGGCGGCTGTGGCGGTCTTCCTTTTTTTGATCCGGTTTGACAATAAGTATACCATGTCCGGGACACTTACACAAGACGGAGCGTTGGTGGCAGATCGTACAATTTTTGAGAAAAACGGTTTGATTTGGGCCCCTTACGGCTGGCATCTGTACCCAGATGTCCTTCTGGAGCCGGGAGAGAGGGGATTGGGCTATGCCGTTTACGCGGGGCAGGTGCAGAGCTGGTCAGTCTTTCACAGGGACGCCTCCCCTTACGGTCAGGCCAGCTACCGTCTGATCCTGGAGGGGCCGGAGGAGACGGTCGCCGCCTCGCTCTGGCTGCCTGAGGTCTTTTCCGCCTGCAAGGTGTATGTGAATGGAACACTTGTGGGACAGTCCGGGGAATTTTCCCCCGACTACCACCCTCTGGTGCGGGACCTGACCGTCTCCTTTCCCTTGTCCGGCCGGACGGAGCTGCTGATTCAGGCGGAGAACCGGTCCCACTATTACAGCGGCATGACCTATCCCCCGGCCCTGGGCTCCCCCCAGGCCATCGCGGCGCTGGCCGCGGGACGGACCGCCCTCTACGCCCTGATGAGCTTTGGCACCATGGCTATTGCCCTGTTCTCCCTGGCCATGTGGACGGGCGGGGACCGGCGGGAGCGGACCGCCCTGTGGCTGGCGGGGCTGACGCTGTCCTTCGCCCTGCGGGTGGGCTACCCCATACGGTTGCTCTTTGGCGTGCGCCATGTGTCCCTGCTCTACGCCCTGGAGGACGCGGCGTCCATGGCGGGGATCTGGTGCGCCCTGGGGCTGGCGCTGGAGCTGGGCCGCCTGAACCGCCGTCCCTGGGCGGAGCGGGCGCGGCGGCTGGCCTTTGGCGTTATGCTGGCGGCGGCGGTGGTGCCCACGCTGGTGCTGCCCTGGGCCCCCGCCTTTACCGGCGTCTACGGGGTTCTGATGTCGGTATGGAAGCTGTTTTCCGCCCTGCTCCTGACCGGGGCCGTCCTGTGGAGCGGGATGCGCGCCAGAGCGGTCTGGCTGGCCGCTGGAGTGGGCGTCTACGCGGGCGGCCTGTTCCTGTCGGTGGTTACCATCAACCGGTTTGAGCCCGCCAGAGGGGCCTGGCCCGACGAGTGGGGCGGCTTTGTGCTGGCACTGTGCTTCGCGGCGCTGATGGTGGACCAGGGGCTGTCCATGGCGGAGGAAAACCGCCGGCTCAACCGGCACTTACAGGAGGAGGTGGAGCGTCAGACCGGCCAGATTGCCGGGCTGGTGGGGGAGCGGCAGAAGCTGCTGTCCGAGTTCCTCCACGATTTAAAGTCGCCTTTGGCCTCTCTGCTGTCCTACGCCCGGCTGGTCCGGGAAAACAACGTTCTGCTGGACGACCGGACCCGGGGACAGCTGGACGTGATTGAGGGCAAGAGCGAGGAGCTGGCCCGGCAGCTGCGCATGATGCAGCAGTTCAACCTGGAAAACCCCATCGCCTCCCGGTGGGAGCGGCTGGACCTGGCGGAATTTTTGAAGGAATTCCACCGCCGGTTCCAGCCCGACGTGGAGGTGAGCGGCCCGGACTTTCTGCTGGAGCTGCCGCCGGAGCTATGTGCCGTCCGGGCGGACCCGGATAAGCTGAGCCGCGCCTTGCAGAATCTGGTGTTCAACGCCGTCAGCTTTACCCCGGAGGACGGGGAGATTGCCCTGTCCCTCCGGCCGGCGGGGGAGTACGCCCGAATCGCCGTGCGGGACAACGGCCCCGGCCTGCCCCCGGAGCTGCTGGATCAGGTCTTTCGGCGGGGCTTCACCACCCGGGCCGAGGACGGGGGAGAGGGCCTGGGCCTGTTCATCGTCCAGTCGGTGGCCAGAGAACACGGGGGCCGGGCGGAGGTGAAATCCAAGCCGGGCCGGGGGGCGGAATTCTCCATCCTGCTGCCCCTGCTGTAGGTAAAAAACGCGGCCTTCCCATCTGGGAAGGCCGCGTTTCACGGCTTATTTGGTGCGTCCGCCGCCGCCCTTGGCAGGGGCCTGCTTCTTGGGAGCGGGTTTCTGAGGAGCCTCTTTCTTGGGGTCGGCTTTCTTTGACTCCTTCGACTCGAGATCGGACAGGGGGTGCTTCGCCTGGAACTCTTGGGCCTTCTGGTGCTTCTCCATACTGGCCTGGAGAGACTTGCTGGGGGTAATCTTCATTCCAATCAAGTCTTGGGTGACCTTGACCTTCTCGCTCTTTAGATGGAGCTGGCCGTCCTCCCCCTTAACCAAGCTGTAAACGGTCTCGAAGCGGTTCCCTGTCATGGGTGTACCGTCTGGCTCGAGCATTTGCCCTATGCTGATATGAACTTTGTCCTGGAACTGGCCGGAGTAGGCCAGGTGGGCGACGGCGCGGCGGGCGGCGGGGTCTTTATTCAGACGCTTAGCCATATCACGAATGCTGGGGTTGAGTCCCCCGGCGCGAGTGATAGTTCCAAGAGTAAGAAGGTCTATTCGGCGGAGGGGGTCCGGCTCGCTGCTGTTTTTCATAATTTCGCGCATGCCGGCGCCTTCTACGATTTGGGATAACGGACGGAGGGTATCAGTCTTGTTCGGACTGGCCAGGGCCATATAGCCATGCAGCTCATGCGTAACAACATCGCCGAAGTTGCTAGCCCCCGTGGCCGTGGCACACACGTGATCGGCGTATTCAACGCCCTTTCCGGGATGTTCTTTCTCAGCGGCCAGGTAAAAGGCT
>CAJUJW010000117.1 GCA_910586735.1 uncultured Oscillibacter sp.
CCGCCGCCCTGAAAATCGCCTGCGACCTGGTGGACGAGGGCATGATCGACGAGAAAAAGGCCGTAGCCATGATCGAGCCCCGGTCCCTGGACACCCTGCTGCACCCGCAGTTTGACGCCGCCAAGCTCAAGGAGACCCCCGTCATCGGCAAGGCCCTGGGTGCTTCCCCGGGAGCCGCCAGCGGCAAGGTGGTCTTCTCCGCCGAGGACGCCAAGGAGTGGGCCGCCAGAGGCGAGAAGGTGGTTCTGGTCCGCCTGGAGACCTCTCCCGAGGACATCGAGGGCATGAAGGCCGCTCAGGGCATCCTGACCGTCCGGGGCGGTATGACCTCTCACGCCGCCGTGGTGGCCCGGGGCATGGGACGCTGCTGCGTCTCCGGCTGCGGCGACATCAAAATGGATGAGGAAAACAAAAAGTTCGAGCTGGGCGGCAAGACCTTCCGCGAGGGCGACTGGCTGAGCCTGGACGGCTCCACCGGCAGCATCTATGACGGCGCGGTGCCCACCGTGGACGCCGACATCGGCGGCGAATTCGCCAGGGTCATGGGCTGGGCGGACAAGTACCGCCGCCTCCAGGTCCGCACCAACGCCGACACCCCCCACGACGCCGCCCAGGCCCGGAAGTTCGGCGCTCAGGGCATCGGCCTGTGCCGCACCGAGCACATGTTCTTCAACGACGACCGCATCCAGGCCATCCGGGAGATGATCTGCTCCGACACCGTGGAGCAGCGGGAGAAGGCCCTGGCCAAGCTGGAGCCCATGCAGCAGGGCGACTTCGAGGGCATTTACGAGGCCATGGAGGGTCTGCCCGTCACCATCCGCTTCCTGGACCCCCCCCTGCACGAGTTTGTCCCCACTGAGGAGGACGACATTGTGGCCATGGCCAAGGAAATGGGCAAGAGCGTGGAAGACATCAAGGCCATCATCGCCGGGCTCCATGAGTTCAACCCCATGATGGGCCACCGGGGCTGCCGCCTGAGCGTCACCTTCCCGGAGATTGCCAGGATGCAGACCAGAGCCGTCATCAAGGCCGCCCTGGCCGTTCAGGCCCGTCACCCCGAGTGGACCATGGTTCCCGAGATCATGATTCCCCTGGTGGGCGAGCTGAAGGAATTCGCCTATGTAAAGAACATCATCACCGGCGTGGCGGACGCCCTGATCAAAGAGGCTGGCTCCGACATGAATTACAAAGTGGGCAACATGATTGAGATTCCCCGGGCCGCCATGTGCGCCGACGATATCGCCCCCCACTCCGCCTTCTTCTCCTTCGGTTCCAACGACCTGACCCAGCTGGTCTTCGGCTTCAGCCGGGACGACGCCGGGAAGTTCCTGGACGCCTACTACGACAAGAAGATTTACGAAAACGATCCCTTCGCCAAGCTGGACCAGCACGGCGTGGGCCGCCTGATCGGCAACGCCGCCCGCTGGGGCCGGTCCACCAATCCGGACCTGCACCTGGGCATCTGCGGCGAGCACGGCGGCGACCCCTCCAGCGTGGAGTTCTGCCACAAGATCGGCCTGGACTACGTGTCCTGCTCTCCCTTCCGGGTGCCCATCGCCCGTCTGGCGGCGGCCCAGGCGGCCATCAAGGACGAGGCGTAACGCCCCCCGCGAACCGAAAAATTTTCCCATAAGCTTCAAGCATACCCCCGTGAGCCGGACGCTCTCGGGGGTATGCCCTTTGTTTTTCCCCCGTCCCGGCGGGATGGACTTGACATTCCTTGGAAAGGACGATATGATATCCTTATAAAGATACGGCCAACGGGACGGTCTCCCGCCTTTGGCGGGGCCGCCGGGATACAGGGGGGAACCATATGGAAACGCTGGCACTCAAGCTCAATGTACTGGTCGGGCTGTTCGGCTACGTCGGCCTATTCGGACTGGCGGCGCTTCTGGTGACGCTCATCTGGCTGATCGTCCGGGTGGCCAACTTCGATTCCGTGCTTCCGGCGCTGCTGTGCGTGGCGCTCTCCGTCGCCCTGACGGTGGGGGGCCTGATTCTGAGCCCCGCGCCCAACGCCCAGCCGGAGCCTCTGAGACCCCCCTGGGAGGTCCCGCTGGAGGCCCTCAAGGAACAGCTGGGCAGGTTCAAGGAAAATCCCCCCTGGGCCCGCTTCCTCAAGGATAAGGAGGCCGGCGGGGAGAACGGGGAGCTGGCGGGGATGGAGCGGATGGACGTGGTACATACCAGCGTTCCCCCGGATTCCGTGACGGAGCAGGACAAAATCCTTGTGGATGAGACCCTGGGCGGCTGGCGCGTCCGGCTGACCCTCCCCCGGGAGTGGAAGAGCATCTGCGTGGTGGAGAACAACGGAAGCCGCCTGTCCTTCTATCAGAAAGCCTCCATGCCCAATTACGGCGGCCTGGTGTTCTTCCTGACCGTGGCGGACAGCCCCGTGGACCCCGAGGCCCCGGAGTTCGGGGACATGGACGATCTGCGCGTCGTGGTGGAGAAGGACGGCGCGGCCCTGATTTCCGCCGGGCCCACGGACATCCAGTACAACTACTCCGTCGTGGAGCTCTCGAACGAGTACGACCGGATGCGCTCGGAGATTTCCGGCATCCTGGACACCCTGGAATTTGAAAAGGCGTAACAAAACCAAACAAGCGCGCGGCCGGGTTTCCGGCCGCGCGCTGTTTTTTCGCCATGCTTACAGGTCCACCACCGTGGCCTCGTGCCCTGTATGGGGCAGGAGCTTATGGAGCACGTCCGCTGTCCGCAGCTTCAAACTGCTGGTGCAGATACAGGGGTGACAGCTAAGATACTCCGCCTCGTAAACCTCCCGCTCCATAAGGAGCCGGACCTTGTGCTCCTTGTCGTTCATCAGCCCCAGGACCGTGGCGGAACCGGGGGTGCAGCGCAGTAGCTCCCAAAGGGCGTCCTCCGGGGCGAAGGACAGCCGGGCGGACCCGATCTGGTGGGAGAGGTCCTTGGTGTGGAAGGGCTTGTCGGGGCCCATAAGCAGCAGGTAGAACTGGGTTTTCTGCCTGTTGCAGAGGAAGAGGTTCTTGCAGATGGGCATGCCCAGGACCTCACTGACGGCGGCACACTTCTCCATGGTGTCGGCGGGCTCGCTGGACACCCGGTCGTAGTCCATGCCCAGCTCCTCCAGCAGGGTGAAAGCCGCCGCCTCCTGGGGCAGCAGCTCCCCCTCCGGGCGGGCGTTGTGGTACAAGGTTGAGAGTTCCATATTCGCAGCTCCTTCGTTGCCGTCGCTCCGGCCTGGACCATCGCCAGACTCTCAGAGCGGACCTAAAGCTCTTTTGGTTACTTTTCTCTCGAGAAAAGTAACTTCTCGCCTACCCGGTAAATATCTCCCGCACCGACGGTGAGAATCAAATCCCCCGGCCCGGCCAGCCGCCGGACGGCCTCCGCCGTCTTGTCCAGGGTGGAGCAGTACACGGAACCGGGAATCTCCTTGACCAGGTCCGCCGAGGAGATACCCAAGGTGTTCTGTTCCCGGGCGGCGTAAATCTCCGCCAGGACCACCACGTCCGCCAGCTTCAGCTCCTCCACGAAACGGTCGAAGAACCTGGCGGTCCGGGAGTAGGTGTGGGGCTGGAAGGCCACAATGAGCCGCCGGTAGCCCAGGCCCTTGGCGGTGGTCAGCAGGGCGTGGAGCTCGTCGGGGTGGTGGGCGTAGTCGTCGTAGATCTCCGCGCCGT
>CAJUJW010000118.1 GCA_910586735.1 uncultured Oscillibacter sp.
ATGAAAAGCGAGTTCATCTCCTCCGTCTCCCACGAGCTCAGGACCCCCCTCACCGCCATCAACGGCTGGGGGGAGACCATCCTGGACGACGGCCTCACCGACGACCCCGAGCAGCTCCGCCGGGGCATCCGGGTCATCGTCAACGAGTCCCGGCGGCTTTCCAACATGGTGGAGGAGCTGCTGGAGTTCTCCAAGATGGAGGACGGGCGCTTCACCCTCCAGATTGAGGACGTGGACCTCCAGGCGGAACTGGAGGACGCCATCTTTACCTATCAGGAGCTGTTCCGCCAGGACGGCATCGCCCTGGAGTACCACCCCGGCGACGGGGACCTGCCCCTCATCCGGGGGGACTCGGAACGGCTGAAGCAGGTGTTCTGCAACGTGCTGGACAACGCCGCCAAGCACGGCGGCGCGGGCCGCCGCATCGCCGCCTCCATCACCCAGGAGGGCGGCGTTCAGGTGGTCCGGGTCCGGGACTACGGCCCCGGCATCCCGGAGGAGGAGCTGCCCTTTGTGAAGCAGAAGTTCTACAAGGGCACCTCCCGGGCGAGGGGCAGCGGCATCGGCCTGGCGGTCTGCGACGAGATTGTGGGCCTCCACGGCGGGACCTTTACCATCGGAAACGCCGACGGCGGCGGGACGGTGGCGACAATCAAACTTCCGGTCAGGGCCTGAGCGCGCGGAGGCCGGGCCGCCCAGGGGGCGGCCCCTACGGCTTGTTTTCCGGTGGTCCGTCTGTAGGGGCCGCCGCCCTCGGCGGCCCGTCTCCCCGTGAGCATCCGGAAAAAATAGAACGGCCGTTTGCATTTTGAGAACCCCCGTGGTATACTATATCAAACGCACAGAAAGGAAACTCCATGGCAGAAGAAAACAAGTCCCGCGCCTTCCGCACCAGCATCGGCGGGCAGGCGCTCATTGAGGGCATTTTGATGCGGGGCCCGGAGAAGCAGGCCATCGTGGTCCGGGACCAGGAGGGGAACCTGGTGGAGAAGGTGGAGGACCTCCGCTTTATCAAGGACCGGTATCCCATTCTGGGGGTCCCCCTGATCCGGGGGACGGTGAATTTCCTGGACTCCATGATCAACGGGGTCAAGGCCCTGATGTACTCCGCCGACTTCTACCCCGAGGAGGAGGCGGCTCAGCCCTCCAAGTTTGAGCTGTGGCTGGAAAAGCACCTCTCCAGCAAAAAGCTGGAGAGCGCCGTGGTGGCCCTGGCGGTGGTGCTGGGCGTGGGCATGTCCGTCTTTCTCTTCATGGTTCTGCCCACCCTGCTGACCGGGGCGATTCTGCACTTTTTCCCCGGCTTTCCCCTCTGGGGGAGGAACCTGGTGGAGGGGCTTTTGAAGGTGCTCATCTTCATGGCCTACCTGATTCTCTGCTCCCGGCAGAAGGACATCTACCGGGTCTTCCAGTACCACGGGGCGGAGCACAAGACCATCTTCTGCTATGAGGCGGGCCTGCCCCTGACGGTGGAGAACGTCCGGGTCCAGCCCCGGCACCATCCCCGGTGCGGCACCAGCTTCCTGTTTGTGGTCATCTGCGTGTCCATTATCTTCTCCAGCATTTTCTTCGGCATCTGGCCCGTTACCAACGCCTGGCTGCGGACGGCGGTGCATCTGCTTCTGCTGCCCCTGGTGGTGGGGGTGACCTATGAGTTCAACCGCTGGGTTGGGCGGCATGTGCAGGAGAGCCGCGTGGCCAAGGTGCTGACGGCCCCTGGGCTCTGGATGCAGAATTTCACCACCAACGAGCCGGACGACGGGATGATCGAGTGTGCCATCCGGTCCCTGGAATTGGTGTTACCTTCTGAAAAAGGAAAAGACGAATGGTAAAGGGGTGATTTCCCATGGCCATAACCTACAACGATCTCTACCTGGACGTGCGGCGGCAGCTGCGGGAGAGCGGCGTGGAGTCCTCCACCCTGGAGGCCCGGGAGCTGGTCTGCTTCGGCACCGGCAAAAGCCGGGAGGAGCTGGCCCGGGACAGCCGCCTGTACGCTTCCCCGGAACGGGAGGCCCAGGTCCGGCGGCTGGTGGAGCGCCGCATGGCCGGCGAGCCCGTGGCCTACCTCATCGGCGAGTGGGAGTTCTACGGCCTCCCCCTGGATATCTCCCAGGACGTGCTCATCCCCAGGGCCGACACCGAGGTGCTGGCCGAGCAGGCCATCGCCTACATACAGACCCTGGGGGAGTGCCGCGTGCTGGACCTCTGCGCGGGCAGCGGCTGCCTGGGGCTGGCCGTGGCCTCCCAGGCCCCCAAGGCCAGGGTGATTCTGGGGGAGCTCAACGACGGCGCCCTGAAAATCTGCCGCCAGAATATCCGGCGAAACGGCCTCTCCGGCCGCGTCATGCCCATCCAGGCGGACGCCAGGGAGAAGCCCCCACGGTCCCTGGGGGAGTTCCAGTGCATCGTCAGCAACCCGCCCTACATCCCCACCGGCGACATCGCCGGGCTGGAGGTCTCCGTCCGGGACTATGAGCCCCATCTGGCCCTGGACGGCGGGGCGGACGGACTGGACTTCTACCGGTCTATCGCCGGGCAGTGGAAGGAGGCCCTGGTCCCCGGCGGGCGGCTGTACTTCGAGGTGGGTATCGGCCAGGCGGACCCGGTCCTCCGGCTGATGCGCGGCCAGGGCTTTGGCGACCTGCAAGTTATCAAGGACCGCAACAAAATTCCCAGAGTGGTGCTGGGCACCCTCTGCCAGGAGATTTGAAAAGGAGTAATACCATGGAAAAGAGACTCTACAAGATCAGTCAAGGAAAAATAGTTGACGGCGTCTGCGGCGGCATCGCCGAGTATTTCGGCCTGGACCCCTCCCTGGTCCGGCTGGCCTGGATCATCTTCTCCGCCATGGGCGGCAGCGGCATCCCGGCCTATATTCTGGCTGCCATCGTCATCCCCCGGGAGCCGGAGGAGTTTTAAACCAAGACAATAAAATTATTTTATAAACTGTCTATAGAATTATCGGGAGGAAATCAGCATGGCAAAGGATAAAGCGCCCCTGCCTACCGCGGCCCCGGCGGCGGACAAGAAAAAGGCCATCGCCAACGCGGTGAGTCTGATTGAAAAGACCTACGGCAAAGGGTCCATCATGCGCCTGGGGGACAAGACCACCATGAACGTGGAGTTCATCCCCACCGGGTCCCTGGCCCTGGACGTGGCCCTGGGCATCGGCGGGCTTCCCAAGGGGCGCATCATTGAAATCTATGGGCCGGAGTCCTCCGGCAAGACCACCCTGGCCCTCCACGTGGTGGCCGAGGCCCAGAAGCGGGGGGGCGAGGTGGCCTTCGTGGACGCGGAGCACGCCCTGGACCCCACCTACGCCCACGCCCTGGGCGTGAAGGTGGAGGACCTGCTGATCTCCCAGCCGGACACCGGCGAGCAGGCCCTGGAGATTACCGAGGCCCTGGTCCGTTCCGGGGCCATCGATGTGATTGTGGTGGACAGCGTGGCAGCCCTGGTGCCCAGGGCGGAGATCGAGGGCGAGATGGGGGACAGCTACGTGGGCCTCCACGCCCGGCTCATGAGCCAGGCCCTGCGGAAGCTGACGGGGGCCATCGGCAAAACCAACACCATCGTCATTTTCATCAACCAGCTGCGGGAAAAGGTGGGGGTCATGTACGGCAACCCGGAGGTCACCACCGGCGGCCGGGC
>CAJUJW010000119.1 GCA_910586735.1 uncultured Oscillibacter sp.
AGAAAAAGCCCACCTCCCTGGTGGCCAACTTCTCCCTGGTGGCCGACGCCGCCTCCGCCGCCCTGGTGGGCCGGCAGCTCCAACCCATCTTACTGCGGGCATGACAAAGCGGCTCCCGGAAGGGAGCCGCCTTAGTCTGTCAAAAAACCTTCGTCCCGCCCGCAGGCGGCAATGGCCCTACGGCTGGTTATTTTTTCAGCGCCCGGTACAGGAAGGACACAATCTGCCCCCGGGTGCAGACGCTGTCCGGGGAGAAGGTGGTGGCGCTGGTCCCGGCGGTCACGCCCTTGTCCACCGCCCACTTGACGGCCTCAGCGTAGTCCGCCGTGGAGGGGACGTCGGTGAAGCCGGTGTTCACCACCTTCTCGGGCATTTTGCTGTTGTAGTGGATGGTGGCCTTTGACAGCGCATTATTACTTATGGGTTCTTCCACCTTGATGGCCTGCCACTGTGCCTCGCTGCCCTCGTAATACACATCCGTCAAATTATCGCAGTTGTAGAACGCATCCATTCCAATTAAGGTGACGCTGGATGGGATGGTCACGCTGGTCAGTTTTTTAGGTTCCGGATACCAGTCCATATCAATAAGGGAAGCCCCGCTTGCATGTGATTACTTTCAAGCACCCCCGAACCGGTAAAGCTGATCGTTCCGTCGGAACTAGCTGTAATGGTAATGCCATCAATGGTATGCGTCTCGGTTCCCGCCGCAAATGCGGGAACCGCCAGCCCCAGGCAGAGGGCCAGGGCCAGCGCCAGGGATAGGATTTTCTTTTTCATCATCTCTGTCTCCTTTTCCGAATTGAACGCACTCGTTGTTTCCTGAGAAGGAAACAACAGGACGTACGTCCTGAAATCATTTTACCACAAACGCCGCCGAAAGGCAAGCCCAAATTAAAAACTCTCTCCGTCGGAGGCGGGACTCTTTTACTCCGTCAGCTCCATGGAAAATTCCACAAAAAAGCTCTGCACCTGGCCCTTTTCGGCCAAAAGGGAGGAGCTGTCGTCAAAGACGTAATATCCGGAGAAGCGCATCTCGCTGTGGATTTCAACGCCGTCCTGGACGTTGTGAAGGTTTCCCTCCGCCTTCACCAGCGCCTCGTAGAGCGCGTTGATCTCCCGCTCCCCCAGGCGGCGGAGGAGGAAGGAACGCATAGCTGTGTAGACCTTCTGGTAGGGGATGGAGATCATATAGATCTGATGGTCCCCCAGCGGGACTCCGCTGTCATACTCCCAGGTGAAGGTCACCTGATTCAGCCCGCCGTCCCCCTGGCCGAAGGAGAAAACCGGGTCCGGCAGCTGGTCGTTTTCCATGATCTGGATGATTACCGTGCCGTCGTCCCGTTCAACGTCCTCAAAGGTGCCTTCCACCGTCAGCCGCCGGGACAGATTTTCCTCTCCATAGGTAAAGGCCATACATTGGTTGTAGTTGTCCACAAACTCCTCCGCTGTCAGGCTGTCCCCCGTGTGGGGCGGACGGGCGGCCAGGAAGTGGCCCCCCACCATCAGGCCGATGGAGGCGGCAAAGGCGGCCAGCCAGCCCGCAACGCGGAAATAGTTCCGGCCGTTCTCCCAGAAGGCCCGCTCCCGGGTGCTGCCCTCCAGATAGAGCTCGCCCTCCCCCTCCCAGAACAGGGGCCTCTCATGGTACACCTGCCAGCAGGCCCAGATGAGCATAGCCAGCCCCGCCAGAGCGCACAGCGGGACAGGAAGCTGACCCAGCAGCAGGCTGCCGCCGAAGAAGGCCGTCACAGAAACGGTGCGGGCGGCCGCCTCCGCCAAGCTGAGCCTGCTGCCGTCCTCCCGGAGGATCTTCAGGCCGAGAAGGGCCTTGCCCGGGGTGGCGCCCCAGAAGTGGAGCATCAGAATCTCCGCCCCCGCCATCACAGCCAGGGCGGCGAGGGTCAGCAGGAGCGTGCCGCCCTCCTCCTGCATCCGGAGCAGATTGATCCGGAGGTTCAGCTGGAGGGCAAACGTTATCAGGGCGCTGTACAGCTGCAGATCCAGCGTCCGGGCAAAGTACCGCCGCCAAGGGAAGAGGCGCACCGGGTCCCGGTCCCGCTCGATCACCGCCTCCTCCCGGGCCAGCCGGTCCAGGTAGCGCCGGGCGTCCAGGGTGTAGAAGTCCGCCCCGTCTGCCCGGATGTCCCGGCACAGCCGGGCCGCCTGGTCCAGCTCCCGGCGCTCCCGCTCCAGGCCGTCCTCCCGCCGCTCCAGGGCCGCGCCCAGGGACTGCTCCCCCCTTTGCAGCTCGTGAATCTCCTCCAGGGAGAAGCCCAGCTGCCGGAGCAGCTTTACCTTCAGCAGGGTGCTCACGTCCTCCTCCGAGTAGTTCCGATAGCCGTTCTCCCCCCGGGTCGGGGAGAAAAAGCCCTGGTCCTCATAGTAGCGGATGTTGGCCCGGGCCAGCCCGGTCCGCTCCTCCGCCTCTTTTATGGTCATGATCGGCCCCTCTTTCCTCTTAATTTAAGGCGAGTATACACTATCAAGCCGCTTTACGGTCAATACTCCAGATTAAAAATCCTGTCCGGTTTTTTATTTTCGCTCTTTTGCACAAAATTTCAAGAGAAAAACTGTCTATTTTATCGGGGCAGTCCCACTTGCGTTAAGCCTGAAAAACCGATATAATTTTCATGGTTAGAGCATCCCATATGCCGCCCCTGAACACGCAGTGCCGGGACAGGCCCGTGCTGCTCTTTTTTCGGTTTTCGATTGTTAAAAATCTAACGAACAGTCAAAATCGATCAAGGGCGGGAATTAAAACTAGGAGGACTGCAAAATGGATTTTCACCTGTCTAAAGAGCAAGAGATGGTCCGCAAGATGTACCGCGAGTTCGCCGAGACCGAGGTCAAGCCTTTGGCCGAGGAGATCGACGAGGAGGAGCGCTTCCCCATGGAGACCGTGGAGAAGATGGCCAAGCTGGGCATGATGGGCATCTACTTCCCCAAGGAGTACGGCGGCGCCGGCGGCGACGTGCTGTCCTACGCCATGTGCGTGGAGGAGCTGGCCAAGGTCTGCGGCACCACCGCCGTCATCGTCTCCGCCCACACCTCCCTGTGCTGCGCCCCCATCTTTGAGCACGGCACCGAGGAGCAGAAGAAGAAGTATCTGCCCGACCTGCTCAGCGGCAAGAAGATCGGCGCCTTCGGCCTGACCGAGCCCAACGCCGGCACCGACGCCTCCGGCCAGCAGACCACCGCCGTTCTGGAGGGCGACCACTACGTCCTCAACGGCTCCAAGTGCTTCATCACCAACGGCAACGTGGCCGACACCTTCGTGGTCTTCGCCATGACCGACAAGTCCAAGGGCAACCACGGCATCTCCGCCTTCATCGTGGAGAAGGAGTTCCCCGGCTTCTCCACCGGCAAGCACGAGAAGAAGATGGGCATCCGCGGCTCCTCCACCTGCGACCTGATCTTTGAGGACTGCATCGTCCCCAAGGAGAACCTGCTGGGCAAAGAGGGCGGCGGCTTCAAGATCGCCATGCAGACCCTGGACGGCGGCCGTATCGGCATCGCCTCCCAGGCCCTGGGCCTGGCTGAGGGTGCCATTCAGGAGGCCGTCAAGTACACCCAGGAGCGCGTGCAGTTCAAGATGCGCCTGAGCCAGATGCAGAACACCCAGTTC
>CAJUJW010000120.1 GCA_910586735.1 uncultured Oscillibacter sp.
GCCCCCCACGGACAAGGGCCGGCGGCTGAAAATCTACTATATGACCCAGGTGGGCGTGAAGCCCCCCCACTACGTCATCTTCTGCAACGACACGCGGCTGTTCCACTTCTCCTACCAGCGGTATCTGGAAAACTGCATCCGCAACACCTTTGGCCTGGAGGGAACGCCTATCAAAATTTCCGTCCGGCAGAGGGGCGACAAGGAGGTTTGAGTATGGAGGGTTTCATCTACGCAGGGCCTTCGGGAGTGGGGCTGATTCTGTCTATGGTCATTGCGGCGGCGGCTTCCTATTTCCTGGGCTGCTTCAACGGCGCGGTGATTGTGTCCAAGTATATCCTCCGGGACGATGTACGGAACCACGGCAGCGGAAACGCCGGACTGACGAATTTTCACCGGACCTTCGGCGGCGGACTGACCTTTGTGGTCATTCTCTGCGACGTGATGAAAGCGGTCATCGCCGTGCTGCTGGGGAGCTGGCTCTTTGCCTGGGACCCGCTGCTTGGCAAGTATTTCGCGGGCCTCTTCTGTCTCCTGGGGCACATGTTCCCCTGCATGTTCAAGTTCAAGGGGGGCAAGGGCATCCTCTCCGGGGGCACCATCGCTTTGATGATTGACTGGCGCGTCGCCCTGGTGGTCTGGGGGGGCTTCCTGATTCTGACCATTCTGACCAAGTATGTCTCCCTGGGGTCCCTGTGGGCCGGGGCCAGCTTCCCCTTTGTCAGCTGGTACTGCTATCCCGATGTCCGGGTGGTGGTCCTGGCCTTCCTCTGCGGGGGGCTGGTGGTCTGGCAGCACCGGGCCAACATCCGGCGTCTGCTGGCGGGGAACGAGAACAAGTTTTCGCTGCATCGCAAGTCATGAGTAAGGAGGGCGGATTATGAAAGCTGTGGTATTGGGAACCGGCGGCTGGGGCACGGCCCTGGCCCTGGTGCTGGCGGACAACGGGCACGACGTGACCCTCTGGTCCCGGACTCCCGCCAAGGCGGAGGAGATGGCCCGGACCAGGGAGAATCCCCTCCTCAAGGGCGTCCCCCTGCCGGAGAGCCTGGCCGTCACCGGGGACTTGGACTGCCTGGAGGGGGCGGACCTGGTGGTCAGCGCGCCGCCCTCCTTCGCCGTCCGGGAGACGGGGAAGAAGAGCGCACCGTACCTCCGGCCCGAGACCATCCTGGTGACGGTGTCCAAGGGCATCGAGCGGGACACGAATCTCCGCATGAGCCAGGTTCTCCAGGAGGCCACGGGGAACGTCTGCCGGGGAATCGTGGCCCTCTCCGGGCCCTCCCACGCGGAGGAGGTGGGCCTCCGGCTGCCCACGGGCTGCGTGGCGGCCTGTCTGGACCGGAGCGCCGCCCGCTTTGTCCAGAGCGCCTTTATGAACGACCGCTTCCGGGTCTACACCAGCGTGGACATCATCGGCGTGGAGCTGGCGGCGGCGCTGAAAAACGTCATCGCCCTGTGCTGCGGCATCTGCGCCGGCATGGGCTTCCAGGACAACACCAAGGCCCTGCTCATGACCCGGGCCATGGCGGAGATCACCCGCCTGGGGGAGTACCTGGGGGGTCAGCGGCGGACCTTCGGGGGCCTGGCGGGCATGGGGGACTTGATTGTCACCTGCACCTCCATGCACTCCCGAAACAACCGGGCGGGCATCCTTATCGGCCAGGGGAAGACCGTCCGGGAGGCCATGGAGGAAGTGGGCGCGGTGGTGGAGGGCTACTACGCCGCCGAGAGCGTCCACCAGCTGGCCGGGCGGGAGGGCGTGGAAATGCCCATCTGCCGCTGCGCCTACGAGGTGCTGTACCAGGGCAAGCGGGCCCAGGACGTGGTGCCGGAGTTAATGGGCCGGGCGGGGAAGGACGAGCTTTTGGGCACCGCCTGGCTGTGAGAAAAAGACGGATAGGATACGAACGAGGACCCGCCTCCGGCGGGTCCTCGCTTACGCAAGAAGGGGGAACTTTTTATGCAGTGAAGACAGAGAGCTTATTTCGCGGCAATGGCCTCGATCTCGCAGAGGACGCCCTTGGGCAGGTCCTTCACGGCCACGCAGGAGCGGGCGGGCTTGGAGGTGAAATACTTGGCGTAGACCTCGTTGAAGGCGGCAAAGTCGCCCATGTCCGCCAGGAAGCAGGTGGTCTTGAACACCTTGTCAAAGCCCGCGCCGGCGGCTTCCAGAATTGCGCCCACGTTTTTGCAGCTCTGCTCGGCCTGGGCGGCGATGCCGGCGGGCACCTCGCCGGTAGCGGGGTTCACGGGAATCTGGCCGGAGGTGTAGACAAAGCCGTTGACCTCAAAACCCTGGGAATAGGGGCCGATGGCGCCGGGGGCGTTCTTGGTTTCCAAAACTTTCATGTGGATCGTCTCCTTTTTTGTATTTGATACTTTTACTCTAATACAAACCCCGGAGAAAAGCAAGGGGCGGATGAGAAAATTTTGGAAAAGCGCGAAACTTTTTCAGCGCAGGATGCTGGTGTTCATTTGGACATAGGTCTGGTCCTCCTCGGAGAGCTCCCCGAGGGCGGCGGAGAAGGCGTCGAAGTCCGCCGCCGCCTGGGCCTGGAGAATCTCGCCCAGAGGCGTTTGAAAGTCCGTCCGGGCGTCTCTGGTGGCCAGGAAGAAGGAGAGGACCATGGAGTCCCGCCGCTGCTGTTCCGGGCCCACGGCGGCCTCCGCCACGGCGTCCATCAGGGGGTTGAACCAGTCGGAGCCGTACATGAACCGGCCCAGCACGCCCCAGTTGTCGGCGGTGGCTTCGCCCACGCGGCTTAGCAGGTCCATGCCGTCCACGTCCTCCGGCCGGAACTCCAGGTCCAGGACCAGCTCCTGGAGCCGCTCGTTCCGCTCCATGTAGCCCTGGTCCACTTCCCGGGTTTCCTCAAAGCTGCCCTCGGCGGTCTCGTGGCCGAAATAGTCTGCCGCAAAGGCCGCCGCCGCCCCGGCGGGGGTCAGCAGCTCCGGGCGCTCCCCGGCGTCGCACCGCTCCTGGAGGTCCGCGTAATACTCGGCGGCGGGCTTGCCGCTGTCGGGGAAGTAGAGATATTGATTGTCCCGCTCGTCCAGCAACTGCTCCACGGCCCAGAGGCCGCCCTCCCCCTGCCGGGCGGGCTGGCGGAGGAGGAGCTGGTAGTAGATGCGGGTGTCGCCGTCCTTGAGGAAATAGGGATAGTATTTCAAAACAACGTGGTCCGCGCCGCCATCCAGCTGTCCCAGGAAGTCCTGCATGGAGAATAACTGGAGATTGTTCCGGGTGAGGAAGTCGTCCCGGACCTGGGGGCCCAGCTCACAGAGCTTCTCCCACACAGGCCAGTCCGGGTGGTCCGTGACGCTTTCGGCATCCGAGCGGTAAAACTGCACGTCGGTGGGGTAGGTGTAGGCGTAGTACCGCTCCCCGTCGGTGGCGAAGATCTCAATGCCGGAGCCGTCTGAGCTGATGTGCTGCTCGAACGCCGCCTGGTCCATGACCAGGAAGCCGAAGAGGAAGCCGCCTCCGCCGCCGAAGTCCTCCATGGCGGCCTCATAGGAGTCCTTCTCATA
>CAJUJW010000121.1 GCA_910586735.1 uncultured Oscillibacter sp.
CCCCCTGCAAGCGCGCAAAATGTACATTTGCGCTATGCTTGCGCCGACACCGCCCAGGGGGCGGTGTCGGCCTCGGCCCCGCCAGCGGCGGGGCTTCGCTCCAAGCGGTAGGTTGATTGGAACGGGCGGGCGGCGCCCGCTCTCTCGAAGAGAAAATCATCACCGCTCCCGCTGGCGCCGGGGCTGCCGGAGCTTCAGATCGTAGTGGTCTACCGGCACATCACGCAGATCCAGGCTCCGCTTTTCGGGGACATAGCACGAATACCGGGCGTAGTTGTAGCCTTGGCAGTCCACCAGGATACCGTCCCTGCGGCCCCTGGTGGTCACCAGCAGGCAGCGGGTCACTCCTTTGTCGTAGCCAGTAAGGTGCTTATTGGGGATGAGGAAGGGCATATCCCGCAGCAAATTGGCGGAAAAATGCCGAAACTGCTGACCAGACAGTTGGAGAATCTTGACCACCTCCACCTGGATGGGCTGGATAGTTTTGTCCTCCATTAGCTCCTGGGCATGACTGGCTTTGAAGTGGAAACAGCCGTTGATTGTAGATTTTGGCAAAATTTTTACCTCCTGTTGGGTGTTATAGATTCACCTTGTTTCTGCAAAAAAGGAGAGGCAAGGTGAATTGTTTACACCTTGCCTGCGGCCCTACCGCTCCGGGGATTTCTTGTGTTTGGGCTTCTGATGCTGCACGGTATCCTGTTCCGGCGCACTATAATTGGAGAGTTCTGTTTTCAGCGCGGAAGCCAGCTCCTGAACAGTGGTATTATCGGGATGTCCGGCCCGGAGCGTGGAAACAGCCAGGGACAGTTGGCGGACGCTGTATTTTCCGCCCTGCCGGATGAATTGGACGATCTCCGCGATCTGTTCCTTGCGAAGCCCCCTGTCCTCTGGGAGCGGATCACAGCGGTGCAGCAGTTCGCAGTACAGAGCCGCGATCCGGCCCGGTGTGTTGGCGGCGAAGTAGGGATTGTCCCACTCCGCGAAGGGGACGATGGACAGCGCCTGACGGCCATCACTTGCCTGCTCCCACACACGCACCCGGTCAAAGCCGATCTCACGGGCGGTCCGGGCCAGGATATCCATGACGGCGGAATCATCCCGCAGCCCTTCTGTCCGGGTGAAATCGGTGACAAGGTAGTTCTCCCCCTGGCGCACATGGAGGATGTCGGCGGCGCTCGTGCCGTCCGCGCTCTCCAGGCCCAGGGTCAGACGGGCGGGGGACTGACCGTCCGGTCCGGGTTCAGCGGCCTCGCTGTTGTAGGGGGCGCTCCGCAGTTCGTCAAACCGGGCCTTTGCCGTTTCAAAAGAGGGGAAATGTTCCAGCGGACTGCGGTTTTCTGCGTTGTCCGCCCAGGTTTTCAGGTCTGCGATGATGTAGAAGCCCCACCCGCTGCCGTCACCCTGCGGTACTTCCCGCACAGGTCCGGCCTGCTCCTGCGTAAGCTGTTCTCCAGACAGAGGCCGGAGACAGTCCATGTGCGTGGCGGTCCAGATGGCGTTGTTGGTGAGCTGCCTCTGCCACGCCCCTACGCTGGGCGCCCATCGGAAGCCGCCATGCCGCATGGCCGAGCAGGTATCCCGGTCAGGCTTCTCGTGGAAGAACACCTGGAGCCGGTTGGACTGCACATCCATCTTCACCTCGCCGCCCTCGAAGGCCCAGCCCTCGAATTCAGTCTCCTTTTTGGCGGACAGCTTCTCGATCCGCTTCTTCGTCTGGCGGATGTTGGCATTATTGTTCGTCAGGAGATAGCTCTCGTAGGGCTTGGGATCAGCCCGCCAGTTCCGGGCCATGGCCGCTTTTCGCTGTTCCGCCTCAACCGGGGTAAGCTGAGGACAACCGTCCAGGGTCCTGTGCTTCCGGTAGTAGGCGTTGACCGCTTTCATCCGCTCCTGTTCCTGTTCCAGCCCCGCCAGCTTGGCTTTCAGCTTCCGCACAGCCTCCGGGTCATCGGCACTGATACCGCCCATGCCTGCGCTACGGATCTTGTCCAGAAGGCCCTGGATCTGTTGCCACTCCGTCATGTTGGCGTCCGTGGCCCGATTCTGTTTTTCCTTTTTCCGCACAGGGAAATTGCTGCCGCCAGCAACCAGGATGGACGGCACACGGGCGGAGATGGCATAGCCCTGGTTCATATTCTCCGCCAGCTTCCGGGCGTAGGTGTCCAGCAGCCGGTCGATCTTCTCATAATGGATGGGGTCCACCGTCTGCTTCTGCTGCTCCGCGATCTCGGCGGCCTGATCCACAGCGCGGCGGTACTCCGCTGTGGCGCTCCCTGGCACATAGTCGGAGAAGCTCGTCATTGTCTTGGCCCTGCGGGCCAGCTCCTCATTGATGGGATAATATTTGATGATTGTTCACCTTCTCTAACTCAGAAGATATTAAATGGCACATTAGGCCGTTCTCTCATTACGCACCAGCTTTCAGCGTGCGCGATGTCCCGCGCTTGGATTAGGGGGATGTATAAGCCATTATCGACCTCAAAAATGGCGATCCATCCATCGTTCATGACAGTGAACAGATAGGAGATCCCATTGATGTACCGCCGTTCCTTTTCCCCGGTGCCATTTTGGGCGATCCATTCTTTCAATTCTTCAGCATTTAGCATTGTTGTGACCTCACGGCCTGGGCCAGCACGTCCTCCTCGCCGTCCTCGTCCTGCCAGACGCAGGCGGCGGCGCAGGCCATGAACCAGTCCGAGCGCAGCAGGGACAGGATGATGTCCCACATACAGGCGAAGTCATCGCCGTGGCCCTTGTCCTGGAAGGACAGGGGGTCACCCTCGGAGACACAGGGCAGGCTGTGGGCGGCGAACAGGCTTTTTACCGTCCGGTGAACATCCTCCAGCGTGTGGCCTCGCCGCTCTACGGCGGCTTTGTCAAAGGAAAATTTCACTTTCATTTTGCGACACCTCCTGTTGTTTGGTAGCCCACATCATACCGCACCTTTTCGGCAATATCCAGATAAATCGGCAGACAGCTATCGGTCATAGCCCTTGTGGGGATTTTTCCTGTTGAGCAGCGTCCGCTGTATTTCTCGGCTGTAAAGGCCGAGAAGCTGTCTGTTCTCCAGCGTATCCAGATAAACGCCATCCTCCACATAGGAGATGCCATACAGCAGCTTTACCCCATCCCGTTCCGCGGCCCGCGCGGCCTCCTCGTCCGTTTCGTAGATCCAGGGAACAGCCTGATCGTCCCGTTCCACATGGAGCGCCCCGCAGATATACGGATCATCGGCGTTCTGGCAGACAGCGAAGACGTAGCCCTTTGATTTCTCCTGCTCCATCATGCCGCCTGCGCCAGCTCCTGGGCGATCCGCTCCCTGGCGAGGCGGGCGTACTCGTCCGTGACCTCGATGCCGGTGGCGGTGTAGCCCTCCAGCACGGCGGCCAGGACGGTGGTGCCGGACCCGGCGAAGGGGTCCAGGATATGCCCACCCGGCTCGGTGATCTTCACGATGTCCCGCATGAGCTGCAGGGGCTTCTCCGTCAGGT
>CAJUJW010000122.1 GCA_910586735.1 uncultured Oscillibacter sp.
TGCGGATAAACCGCTCCACCGCGTCGTTGATCTCCTGGGTTGTCACGCCGGGCTTTACCATTTCCCCTGCCAAGGCACGGGCAGCCGCGGTAATTTTTCCACTCCGGCGCATCAAGTCGATCTCATGGGGGGATTTCAGGGTGATCATGCTTCCCTCATCTCCCCAGAACGCGGAGGATCGCCTGGGAATTGGCTTCCACTGTGGGCTGATTCTCCACCGTCTTCAGGAGGCCCCGCTCCGCGTAGAACGCCTTGAGGGGCTCCGTCTCCTTATGATACACCGCAAGGCGGCTCTTCACCGTCTCCGGGGCATCGTCCTTCCGCTGGACCAATTTCCCGCCGCACTTGTCGCAGACGCCCTCCTGCTTGGGAGGCACCGCCGCCACGTGGTAGCTGGCGCCGCAGTCCGGGCAGACCCGGCGGCCGCTCATGCGCTCCATAATCGTCTCATCGCTGACCTCCAGGGAGACCACGCAGTCGAAGACGATTCCGGCCTTCTCCAGGGCCTCGGCCTGGGCGATGGTGCGGGGCACCCCGTCCAGAATGTAGCCCTTGGCGCAGTCCGGCTCCTCCAGCCGCTCGGAGATGATGCCGATGATGACCTCATCGGGCACCAGCTGCCCCGCGTCCATGAAAGCCTTGGCCTTCAGCCCCGTGGGGGTGCCGTTTTTCACGGCGGCGCGGAGGATGTTGCCGGTGGAGATGGTGGGAATATCCAGCTTTTCACACAGGATGTCGGCCTGTGTTCCTTTGCCGGCGCCCGGGGCGCCCAACAGGATCAATTTCATAAAAACGCCTCCTGCATTCTGGGCGCGGGCGGAGGGAGGATGGCCCTCCGCCCGGACGCCCGCCGTTGGTTGTCTCTTACTCCAGGAAGCCCTTGTACTGACGCATCAGCATCTGGGATTCCAGGGCCTTGACCGTCTCCAGCGCCACGCCCACCACGATGATGACCGAGGTGCCGCCGATGGCCACGGAGTTGTTCCCCAGAATCTTGCCGATAATCAGGGGACAGATGGCCACGATGCCAAGGTAGATGGCGCCGAAGAGGGTGATCTTGTTCAGCACCTTGCGGATGAAGTCCACCGTGGGCTTGCCGGGACGGAAGCCGGGGATGAAGCCCCCCTGCTTTTTCATGTTGTTGGCGATTTCCACGGGGTTGAACTGGATGCTGGAGTAGAAATAGGCGAAGCCGATGATGAGGATGAAATAGACCACCATATAGACGATGGACTTGGTGTCGATGGCGTCATAGATGCTCCGGGACACGGTGCCCTCGGCGGGGATGCCCACGAAGCTCCAGATGGTGATGGGCAGAGAGGCGATGCTCTGGGCGAAGATGACGGGCAGGACGCCGGCCATGCTCACCTTCATGGGCAGGTTGCTGCTCTGGCCGCCGTACATTTTCCGGCCCACCTGACGCTTGGCGTACTGCACGGGAATGCGGCGCTCGGCGTCGTTGATGAACACGATGAAGGCGATCAGGGCCAGGCCGCCCACCAGGAGCAGGACAATCGCCCAGGGGGCCATGGCGCTGCTCATCACCTGCTCGGCCTGCTCGGCGGTGTAGCCCGCCTCGGTCAGGGTCTCCACGGTCATGGAGCCATTGCTGATGGCGGACCAGCGGCTCACGCCCTGGACCATGCTGGAGACCATGGTGGGAACGCGGGAGACGATGCCCGCGAAAAGGATGATGGAAATGCCGTTGCCCACGCCGAACTCCGTGACCTGCTCGCCCATCCACATGACGAAGGAGGAGCCGGCGATGAAGGACACGATGATGACCAGAGCGGGCCAGATGCCCTCAGCCCCGGGGGCCAGGATGCCGTAGCGCTTCATCATGAAGTAGTAGCCCACGGCCTGGAGGATGGCGATGGCCACGGTGGTGTAGCGGGTGATGGACTGGATTTTCTTCCGGCCCTCCTCGCCGCCGTCCTTGGCCAGGCGCTCAAGATACGGGATGGCCACGGTGAGCAGCTGGATGATGATGGAGCTGTTGATATAGGGCTGGATGCTCAGTGCAAAGACCGTGGCGGTGGCGAAGGCGCCGCCGCTCATCACGTTGTACAGTCCCAGAATCGTGGCGCCCATGCCGTTGAGCTGAGACTGCAGCAGGGCCGTGTCGATATAGGGGACCGTGATGGCGTTGCCGATACGGAAGATCAGCAGGATCAGCAGCGTGAAGACGATCTTCTTTTTCAGCTCGGGGATGGCCCAGGCTTTGCGAACGGTTTGGATCACGTTACTTCACCTCCGCCTTTCCGCCGGCTGCCTCGATGGCCTCCTTGGCAGACGCGGAGAAGGCGTTGGCCTTGACAGTGACCTTTTTGGTGAGCTTCCCGTTGCCCAGGACCTTGAAGCCATATTCGCACTTGCTGAGCACGCCCTTCTCCATCAGCGCCTCGGCGGTGACCGTGTCTCCGTCGTTAAAGGCGTTCAGAGCGCTGAGGTTCACGACCTCCAGGGGCTTTGCGAAGATGTTGTTGAAGCCGCGCTTGGGGACGCGGCGGGCCAGAGGCATCTGGCCGCCCTCGAAGCCCACGCGGACCTTGCCGCCGGAGCGGGCTTTCTGGCCCTTGTGGCCCCGGCCGCCGGTCTTTCCGTTGCCGCTGCCGGCGCCCCGGCCCTTGCGGTAAGCCTGCCGGACGGACCCCTCGGCGGGAGACAGTTCGCTTAATTTCATTGTTTGGCGCCTCCTTACTTCTCTTCGGTAACTTGCAGCAGATAGCCGATCTTCGCCACTTTGCCGCGGGTGGGATCGTTGTCGGGCTGCACGGTGACGTCACCGATTTTGCGCAGACCCAGGGAATGCGCGGTGGCAACCTGCTTCTCCAGGCGGCCGTTCAGGCTCTTGACGAGCTCAATCCTTAAGTTTGCCACGTTTGTCGCCTCCTTAACCCACGATGTCTTCGACGCTCTTCCCGCGGATGCGGGCGACCTCCTCGGGACCGCGCATGCTCTTGAGTCCCTGGAAGGCGGCGGCGACGACGTTGTTGGGGTTGTTGGACCGGAGGCTCTTGGCTCGGATGTCCTTGATGCCCGCGGCCTCCACGACGGCGCGGACCGCGCCGCCGGCGATGACGCCGGTACCGGGGGCGGCGGGCTTCATCAGAACCCTTCCCGCGCCGGCCACACCGATGGTCTCATGGGGCAGGGTGGTGCCCGCCAGAGTGACGGTGATCATGTTTTTCTTGGCGGCCTCGATGCCCTTGCGGATGGCCTCGGG
>CAJUJW010000123.1 GCA_910586735.1 uncultured Oscillibacter sp.
CGGATCTTGCACTGGTCGCAGGCGACGCAGCGCTCATGGCCCTCGGGCAGGTCGTTGATGGCCCGGCAGAAGGGCGGGTGGCCCCGGAAGAGGTTGATGTCCCGGCCCGACAGGTCCAGGATATTGGCGGGTATGCCGGTTAGGATGTTGAGGTTGGCGATCAGCTTGCGCAGGCGCTCCTCGTCAAAGAGTATGTTCATTTCCGATATTGGCTGACAATGGCCTCCAGCTCGGCCCAGCGGGCCTCCATGTCCGACACCAGCTTGAACTGGGTGCGGCAGCGGTCCAGGTTCTGGCCCTCCCGGTTAATGTGGAAGTAGTGGTCGCCGTCAATGTAGTCCGTGAGGAAGCGGATGCCGCACTCCAGGGTCATCAGCTTGGCCCCCCAGGGGAGATACGCGATTTCCGCGTCCGTCAGGGCCCCGCCGGTTCCCTCCAGGAAGGCGGCGGTGTAGACGGAGAAGAGGTCCACGTCCAGGTTGACCTTGGAGAGGTCCCGCTCGTCCTCGGCGGAGTGGTTGGCTCCGAAGCGGATGGAGTCGCCGAAGTCGTAGATCACCAGACCCGGCATGACCGTGTCCAGGTCGATGATGCAGACGCCCTCCCGGGTTTCCTCGTCCATCAGGACGTTGTTCAGTTTCGTGTCGTTGTGGGTGACCCGGAGGGGGAGCTTTCCCTCCCGCATGGCGTTCAGGGCCACGGAGCAGTCCGCCTCCCGGTCCAGCACGAACTGAATCTCGGGGCCGCAGTCCTTGGCCCGGCCCAGGGGGTCCGCCGCCAGGGCGGCCTTGAACTTGGCCAGGCGGTCCTCGGTGTTGTGGAAGTTGGGGATGGTCTCGTGGAGGGTCTCCGCCGGATAGCCCCCCAGCAGGCGCTGGAAACGGCCGAAGGCCCGGCCGGAGGCGGCGAACAGTTCCGCCGTCTCCGCCGACTGGCAGCAGACGGTGCGCTCCACGAAGGGATAGACCCGCCAGGCCCCGCCGGCGCTGTCGGTGTAGAAGGGCTCGCCGCTGCGGGGGCGGAGCACCTCCATGG
Source organism: uncultured Oscillibacter sp. (assembly GCA_910586735.1). Classification (GTDB taxonomy): domain Bacteria; phylum Bacillota; class Clostridia; order Oscillospirales; family Oscillospiraceae; genus Oscillibacter. The sequence goes on from CAJUJW010000123.1 coordinate 1,036, forward strand.
CCTCCCGGCTCCGGTCGCCGCCGTGTTTCTTGATCTCTTGGCCCAGGTACTCGGTGACGCCGATGATGTTTTCCATCAGCTCGTCGGGGTGCTTGAAAGCGGCGGCGCTCATCCGCTGGAGGATGAAGCGGCCGCAGCAGCGGTCCTCCGGCTGGGTGTGGACCACAAAGGTGTCGTTAATATGCCCCTGGCCGTACCGCAGGGCGCCCACCACCGGGGCCCCGAAGTCAAAGGCGGCCAGGACTTCCTGCAATCTCTCTTCCGCGGCGCTCATCTCATTCCTCCCACAGCCGGTCCGGGTAGAGGCCGGCCTCTGTTTTTTCCGCGATGGCGTTCATCACCGTGGGCTTGTCCTCCCGGTAGGTGACGCCGTACCACTTGTCCTCACTCCGCAGGACCTTGACCCGGGCCTTGCCCTCCTCAATGAGCTGGCTGACCACGCTGGGCAGGAAATACTCCGCCTTGGCGGGATTCTCCGCCAGGGCCTTGTCCAAAAAGGCGGGGAGGCGCTTCCAGGCCTCGTCCAGGAAGCTGCGGGTGAAGCCCCACATGTTCAGGGAGACGATGGTGTCCTCCGGCAGCTCGGTCCAGGTGGCCCCGTCGTCCTCGGTGAAGCGCAGGGGCGGGCCCTGCTCAATCTTGGTCCGCTCGGTGATCTGGGAGAGGAAATGCTCCCCCGTCTCCTCGCAGACGCCCCGGGCCACGGTGCCGTTCTCGCTGACGGTGTTTTTCAGCAGGTAGCCCACCATGACGTACTCGTAGAGTTCCCCGTCCTCGTGGGCGGCCAGGTAGTCGTAGATTTCCTTGTAAGCCTCCGGCCCGTAGTAGTCGTCGGCGTTGATGACGGCAAAGGGGCCGTCCACCACCTTCCGGGCGGCCAGGGCGGCGTGGGCGGTGCCCCAGGGCTTCTGCCGCACGTCGGGGACGCTGTAGCCCTCCGGCAGGTCCTCCTTCAGCTGGTAGACGTAGCGCACGTCCATGGACCCCGCCACCCGGTTGCCGATGCAGCGCTTGAAGTCCTCCTCAATCTCGGGCTTGATGACAAACACCACCGTCTCGAAGCCCGCCCGGCGGGCGTCGTAGATGGAGTAGTCAATGATAAGCTGGCCGTGGTTCCCCACGGGGTCCAGCTGCTTGAGGCCGCCGTACCGGCTGCCCATGCCGGCGGCCATGATGACCAGAACAGGCCTGTTCATTTCCGCTCTCCCTTTCTCTCCCTTATCCCTTGTAACCGTTGGGGTTCATGGACTGCCACTTCCAGGAGGAGGCGCACATCTCCTCGATGCCAAGCTCGGCTACCCAGCCCAGCTCTTCCTTGGCCTTGGCGGGGTCGGCGTAGCACTGGGCGATGTCGCCGGGGCGGCGGGGGTCGATGACGTGGGGCAGCTCATGGCCGCAGGCCTTTTCGTAGGCGTGGAGCACGTCCAGGACGCTGTACCCGTTGCCGGTGCCCAGGTTGCAGACGAAGAGGCCGCAGTTCTGCTCCAGCTTTTTCAGGGCGGCCACATGGCCCTTGGCCAGGTCGACAACGTGGATATAATCCCGCACGCCGGTGCCGTCGGGGGTGTCGTAGTCGTTTCCGTAGACATGGACCTTCTCCAGCTGGCCCACGGCGACTTTGGCGATATAGGGCACCAGGTTGTTGGGGATGCCGTTGGGGTCCTCGCCGATGAGGCCGCTCTCATGGGCCCCAATGGGGTTGAAATAGCGGAGCAGGGCCACATTCAGGGTGGGGTCCGCGGCGCAGATGTCCATGAGCATCTTCTCCTGGAAGAGCTTGCTGGTGCCGTAGGGGTTCGTGGTGCCGCCGGTGGGGAAGTCCTCCCGGATGGGCACGGAGGCGGGGTCGCCGTAGACCGTGGCGGAGGAGGAGAAGACGAAGTTCTTCACGCCGTGCTTCCGCATGGCCTGGAGGAGGTACAGGGTGCTGATGAGGTTGTTGGAGTAATACTCCAGGGGCTTGGCCACGCTCTCGCCCACGGCCTTGAGCCCGGCGAAGTGCATGACGGAGTCGATCTCCGGGTGAGCGGCGAAGAGGGCCTCCACCTGCTCCATGTCGCAGAGCTCGGCCTTGACGAAGGGGACGGGCTTACCGGTGATTTTCTCCACCCGGCGGATGGCCTCCTCGCTGGAGTTGTAGAGGTTGTCCGCCACGATGACCTCATAGCCCGCCTGGAT
>CAJUJW010000124.1 GCA_910586735.1 uncultured Oscillibacter sp.
ACTCCGACAACACCACCCCGGCCACCATGGCGGAGAGCAAAGGGGTCTTCCACACGGGATACAACAACGACATGATCTCCGTGGCCCCCAAGGCGTCCCTCATCGGCACCCGGATCAACTGGGCCCCCTACTTCGAGTACGCCATCGAGTCCGTGGCCAACGGAGAGAGCTTTGATCAGGACTGGTGCCACGGCATGGACATGGACGCCGTGGTCATGACGGATCTGAATGAGGCCATCGCCGCCCCCGGCACCGCCGAAAAGCTGGCGGAGGTTGAGGAGCAGATCCGCTCCGGCAAGCTCCAGGTCTTCGACACCTCCACCTTCACCATCAAGGGCGAAAAGCTGGAGAGCGCCTTCGCCCTGGACACCGACGGCGACTTTGCCCCCGACTCCGAGGAGGCCGTGTTTGACGGCGCGTTCCACGAGTCCTACTTCCAGTCCGCGCCTTACTTCGCTCTTGAAATCGACGGCATTGAGTGGCTGAACGCCGAGTTCGGCTAAGCCTCAAACAAACAAAAGAACTCCATAGGGGCCCCTGCGGGGGCCCCTTGTTCTTTTCCACTCCATCCCGACTCCGCCCGGCGCAAGCGTTTTTTCCCGCCGGGACCTCTTAGAAAGGATGAGCGTTTTTGGAAAACAACGTATGCGCCATTGAACTCAGGGGCATCACCAAACGCTTCGGCGAGGTGGTGGCCAACGACGGCATCGACCTGCAATTGAACCGGGGGGAGATTCTCTCCCTGCTGGGGGAGAACGGCAGCGGGAAAACCACGCTGATGAACATGCTCTCCGGCATCTACTTCCCCGACGAGGGGCAGATTTTCGTGAACGGCGAACCCGTCTCCATCCGCTCCCCTAAGGACGCCTTCGCCTGCGGCATCGGCATGATTCACCAGCACTACAAGCTGGTGGACGTGTTCACTGCGGCGGAAAACATCGTCCTGGGACTGGAGGAGAAGGGCAAGCTGGACATCCGGGCCGCCGAGGGCAAGGTCCGGGCCATCTGTGAGAAGTACGGCTTTGACATCGATCCCGCCCAGAAAATTTACGACATGTCCGTCTCCCAGAAACAGACCGTGGAAATCGTCAAGGTCCTCTACCGGGGGGCCGAGATTCTCATTCTGGACGAGCCCACCGCCGTCCTCACCCCCCAGGAGACCGACAAGCTCTTTGACGTACTCCGGGCCATGCGGGCCGACGGGAAAGCCATCGTCATCATCACCCACAAGCTCCACGAGGTCATGGCCCTGTCCGACAAGGTGGCCGTCCTTCGAAAGGGCAAGTACATCGGCACCGTGAAAACCTCCGAGACCAACCCCCAGGCCCTCACCGACATGATGGTGGGCCACGCCGTGACCTTGAACATCGACCGGCCCCGGTATGAGACGCCCGTGGAGCGGCTGGAGGTCAAGGGCCTCACCGTCCTGGACGGCGAGGGGGTCAAAAAGCTGGACGGCGTCAGCTTCACCGCTATGGGCGGCGAAATCCTGGGCGTGGCGGGCATCGCCGGGTCCGGCCAGAAGGAACTGCTGGAGGCCATCTCCGGCCTGTGCCCCGTGGCCGCCGGGGAGGTCCTCTACACCCCCGGCGGGCAGGCCCCCGCCAACCTGGTGGGCAAGACCCCCATGCAGATCCGCAAGGCCGGGGTGGCCATGGCCTTCGTCCCCGAGGACCGGCTGGGCATGGGCCTGGTCGGGTCCATGGGCATGACGGGGAACATGATGCTTCGCTCCTGGAAGAAGGGCCCGGGGGTCTTCCTGAACCGGAAGGACCCCAATGAGCTGGCCCTGCGGGTGTGGAAGGAGCTGGAGGTGGTCACCCCCAGCACGGAGTTCCCCGTCCGGCGCATGTCCGGCGGCAACGTGCAGAAGGTGCTGGTGGGCCGGGAAATCGCCAGCGCCCCCTCGGTGCTTATGACCGCCTACGCGGTCCGGGGCCTGGACATCAACACCTCCTATACCATCTACAACCTGCTGACGGAACAGAAGATGAAGGGCGTGGCCGTCATCTACGTGGGCGAGGACCTGGACGTACTGCTGGAGCTGTGCGACCGGATTCTGGTCCTCTGCGGCGGAAAGGTCAGCGGCGTGGTGGACGCCCGGTCCGCCACCAAGGACCAGATCGGCCTGCTGATGACCCGTCTGGGCGGAAAGGAGGGCACTTAAATGAGTCACGAGAAAAAGACCCCCTTCATCCGCCTGGCGAAGCGGGACGGCATGGAAGGCTGGAAGGTCTGGTGCATCCGGTGTGGGTCCATCCTCTTCGCCCTGCTGCTGGGAGCCCTGGTGATGGGCCTGGCGGGGGCCAATCCCGTCACCGCTTACGGCACCATGATCTCCGGCGCCCTGGGGAAAAAGAGCGCCATCCGGCAGACGGTGAAAATCGCCGTCCCCCTGCTGGGCTGCGCCCTGGCCATCGCCCCCTGCTTCAAGATGCGCTTCTGGAACATCGGCGCGGAGGGCCAGATTACCGCCGGGGCCATCGCCGCCACCTACTTCGCCCTCTTCTGGGCCAAGCGCCTGCCCTCTCCCATCCTGCTGGTGGTCATGGGCGTGGCGGGGGCCGTGGCCGGGGGCCTTTGGGCACTGATTCCCGCCTTTTTCAAGGCCAAGTGGAACACCAACGAAACCCTGTTCACCCTGATGATGAACTATATTATCATCGGCGTGGTCCGCTGGCTCCAGGGAGGACCATGGGAGGGCCGGAAGGGCTCTCAGATTATCCCCCAGTTCGACGAGGCCGCCTGCCTCCCCCGGGTTCTGGGGGTCCACTGCGGCTGGATTATCGTGCTGGTGCTGGTGGTCTTCATGCACGTCTACATGAACCACACGAAACACGGCTATGAAATCGCGGTCATCGGAGACAGCGTCAACACCGCCCGGTACGCGGGCATGAACGTGGGCCGGGTCATGATGCGGACCATGTTCCTCTCCGGGGCCATCAGCGGCATCGTGGGCTTCATCGTGGCCTCCG
>CAJUJW010000125.1:0-1015 GCA_910586735.1 uncultured Oscillibacter sp.
GGCAGGAGCGTAGAAATAACCGTGAGATTTCAAGAAAACGTATCTTTGTTGAACATGCCATCCGTTTTGTCAAAAGGTTTCGTATCCTTTCCGAGCGTTACCGCAACCGAAGAAAGCGCTTTGCTCTCCGCTTTTCCTTGATTGCTGGTATCTGCAACTTTGACCGCTTTGCTTAATTTCGCAAGAGGTCTAATATAAAACTTGCCCTGCACACGCTCCATCAAATCTTCCCTTGATAATCCCAGGGAAAACCGCTATAATGGGCTTTGGGTGCAGGCATTCCGCTGCGTAGGACGCGCACTCGTCCTGCCTCTGCACTTCTGTGTCTCGTGTATTCATTGTACCGCAGACTTCCCGGATTGCAGGGGTGATTTCGTCATTTTGCGACTGAAAAGGAGGGACCTCCATGCGCATCATCATCGCCCCGGCCAAGAAAATGGCGGTGGATACGGACAGCTTTGCCGTGGATGGCCTGCCCGTTTTTCTGGAACGGGCCGAACGGCTGAGAGCTGTCCTCCGGGGCATGTCCCCCGAAGAATTACAGGCTCTCTGGCGGTGCAATGACGCCATTGCCGGTCTGAACGCGGAGCGGCTGGAGCACATGGACCTGCGCCGCGGCCTCACCCCGGCCGTCCTCTCCTACGAGGGCATCCAGTACCGCTATATGGCCCCCGGCGTGATGGAGGCGGTCCACCTGGACTACCTCCGGGAGCATCTTCGGATCCTCTCCGGCTTCTACGGCCTGCTGCGGCCCTTCGACGGCGTGACGCCCTACCGGCTGGAGATGCAGGCCCGGCTGGCCGTGGACGGCTGCCGGGACCTGTACCAGTTCTGGGGGGACCGCCTGGCCCGCCAGCTGGCCTCGGAGACGGATTTTGTGCTGAACCTGGCCTCCAAGGAGTACAGCCGGGCGGTGGAGCCCCATCTGCCGCCCCATGTCCGGTTTGTCACCTGCACGTTCGGGGAGCGGAAAGACGGCAAGGTTGTGGAGAAGGGGACCGTGTGCAAAATGGCC
>CAJUJW010000125.1:1025-2974 GCA_910586735.1 uncultured Oscillibacter sp.
GCTGGCTGGCGGAGAACCGCGTCACGAACCGGGCGGATATCCGCTCCTTTGACCAGCTGGGCTACCGGTTTCGGGAGGAGCTGTCCACGGAAAGCCACGATGTATTTCTCAAAGACGAAGCTCCCCCGCCTGACAGGACAGCTCCCAGGCGCAGCAGGATTTCAGGTCTTTGATATGCCAAAGAGCCCCCGCGGCGGAGCATCCTCCGCTGCGGGGGCTCTTTCTGCTTTTTGCACAAAATCCGGCGCGGAACCGCTGCTCCCGCCGTCGGCTACCGGGCTGTCAGAACGGCCTGGCCGGAGAGGGAGAAGTCCTCGCCGTCCCCCTCCAGGGGGGAGAAAACCGCCTGGAAGCTGACGGTCTGGCGCTCTCCCGCCGCCATGCCGCCGGGCTGGGTGTAGGAGCCCAGGGAGAGGGCCTGGATCCGGTACTGGTCCGCCAGCCCCGCCTGAGCCAGCCTGGCGTCAATGGCGGCGCGGAGCATCGCGCCGATGTCATCCTGACTGCCGGCCTCCATGTCCGCCAGCTTGAGGCAGGCCTCCAGCTTCCGGTAGAGCTCCTGGCCCGCCTGGAAGGCGCTGTCCGTCCCGGCGCCGGAGCCCGGGCCCGTCAGCCGTACCGAGGCCGTGGCCTCCTCCGAGGTGCTGGTGGGGGTGAAGGTCCTGCCCGAGGGCAGGACGCGCTCGTCGCCGTGGTAGGAGGCGGTATAGGGCACCTTCAGCACGTCCCCGGCCTTCACGCCGTCAGGGTACTGGAAGGTGTAGGGGATGGTCACCTCCGTCAGCCGTCCCTCCAGCAGGGTCCCCTTCACGTGCTCCGCCAGGGCCCCGCCGATGGCCTTTTTGACGCCCTCCAGGGTCCAGTCCGCCGTGTCCACAGCCAGATTTTCCGGGCTGCTGCCCCAGGCGGCGCTGGCCCAGGCCCGGCTGGCGGAATTGATGAGCTCGCTTTCCGAGCGCTCTCCGGTGGACACCGGGGGATCCTGCACAATCCCGATGGGCGGAATGTCCAACTCAGGCCCCCAGGTGGACGCGCCGTCCTCGCTGTCGATCCGCAGGCCGTTTTCCTCGTCCCAGTGGTAGTCCCAGCCGAACTTCTCCACCGCGAAGGCCCAGGTCAGGGGGAAGTAGGTGACGCCGCTGTAGTTGAGCAGGGGCCACTTGGCCCGGCTGCTGTCCACCTTCTCGGTGTTCACCAGCACCGTGTAGTCCGCCCGGGTGACGGCCACGGTGCCCCTCTTGGGCGTGTGGCCCGTGTCCGCCACGTATTGGGCGGAGATGCCGTTGGGCGTGATGCAGAGGGTCCGGGAGCCGTTGTCCCAGTGCGTGGTGAGGCCCAGGTTACGGCACAGGTAGTAGGTCATGGGGAAATAGGTGATGTCCTTGTACACCAGCAGGGGGTACTGGGCGGTGGAGTTGTCAATAGCATGGCCGTTGATGGTCACCTTTCCCGTGGCGACGCTGGCCCGCAGCCCCGCAGCCTGGGCGGCGGGAGCCGTCCCCGCCAGCAGCGCGGCGCACAGCAGCGCGCAGAAAAGCCTTCTCAATTTCATGGGAGTGTCTCCTTTCAAAAAGTTCTACAACCGTAATCTATACGACAATTGTAATACCTACCGCACAAAAATGCTATATGCGATCTCACCAAAAATTCTACCCACTGTCTGTGCAGAAGGCCGAATCCTGCTGTGGGCTGGCCATAAGAGCCTGTTTAACATCTCCCCGCGCCCGCCTTGGCGGCATATTTTCCGCCCTGACTGCGTTAAAAATCCTTGCAATCCGTCAGGATTCTGCAACAGGCGCATCGAGCGCCTGTGCAGAATAATCGTGCATGACCCCTCCGTGAAGCGCCGCATGGCGGCGCTTTCAGCGCTAAGCCCGCCCCAGGCGGGCCCACGGATGGGGTCATTGCACGATATGGATTGCTGCGGCTTTTTGCCTTGCAGGGCAAAA
>CAJUJW010000126.1 GCA_910586735.1 uncultured Oscillibacter sp.
AGCCGCTCATGTCGGACAGCTTTGTTAGATTACCACGCCTCCTGAAGTTTGTCAAGCGGTTTTTTACCTTTTTTCTCCCTTTTTGTAAAATACCGGCGAAACGCATAGAACCCAGTATGACCTCTGTGCAGTTCCTACAATACCGGGTCCCTCCATCCCAAAAACAACGGACCGGTCCCCTCAGGGAACCGGTCCGCGTCACACGATACCTATTCTGAAGGACCCGGCACCACCACCAGGAAGGGCCCCTCCTCTGTCTCCGGCAGCTCTTCCCGCCGGCCCAGGGCTTCCAGCAGTGCCCGGTACTCCTCTGCGTTCAGCTCGTAGCGCCGCTCCTCGGCGTTTTCCCAAATCGCGGTGAAGCCGTCCAGCAGGTCCCCGGCCTCCTCCTGGGTCAAGTACAGCGCGGGCTGTTTCTCCGAGATGGTAGGGCTTGCGCGGAACTGCGCTTCGTCCATGGCGGCCTCCGGGGCGGCCTCCGCCGGTGGGGTGGCCCCCAGGGTCAGATTTTTGTTGTTGAGCTCCGCCGTTTTGCTCCTCGCCGACGGCGCTATCTGGGCTCCCTCCACCGGCTCCTCCTTCATCTCCGGGGCCGCCTGGGGGTCGATTCCCGCCTCCTCGCTTTCGGCGGAGGCGGTTGTGTCAAAGGCGGCGGCCATGTCATAGGCGGCGCCGTATTCCCCGGCGGGCGCGGCGGCGTCGTTTCCGGGCCCGGTTTGCACCAGGACCACCAGGGCGCAGCAGGCCGCCAGGGCTGCCGCCGTCCCCATCCAGCGCCGGGCGGAACGCCGTTTCAGCTCTATAATCTTCTTGTCTCTGGAGGCGGAGGCCCGGACACGGTCCATCACGCCCTGGGCAAAGCCCTCCGGAACCACGGTGTCCTCCGCGTCCGGGAAGCCGGCCCGGATGGCCAGCGCGTCGTCCACGTAGTCCCGGCAGCCGGGGCAGTTCTCCAGGTGGGCCCGCACCCGCTCCAGCTCCTCCGGCGGCAGCTCGCCGTCGGCGAACAGGTCCAACAGGGCCGCGTATTCCTCACAGTATTTCATGGACGGCCCCCCTTTCCTGTCTCTTTAGACGGAGGCGGCGGAGAAAAGTTCCCGCGCTCCAGCAAAAAAGCTCGCAGTTTTTTTCGGCCCCGGCTGATCCGGGACTTGACCGTTCCAACGTCCAGCCCCAGAACCTGGCTGATCTCGTCATAGCGCAGCTGCTGCATCTCCCGCAGCACCAGCACCGCCCGGTACTCCGGCGGCAGGGCCCGGAGGCCCGCCTCGATCTCCTCCCGCAGCTCCCGGCGTTCCGCTTCCTCCTGGGGGGAGGGGACGGAGGCCGGGAGGTCCAGGTTCAAATCCTCGTCGTCCAGCGAGACGGCGGCCTGCCGCTTCCCCTCCCGGCGGAGGAGGTCCACACAGGCGTTGGAGGCCAGCCGGTACAGCCAGGTGGAAAAGCTGCTGTCCCCCCGGAAGCTCCCCAGGCCCTGCCAGGCGGCGAAAAACGCCTCCTGGGCGGTCTCGGCGGCGTCCTCCGGGTTTTTGCACATCCGCTGTGTCAGGGCCAGGACCCGCTTTTCGTACAGCCGGACCAGCTCCTCAAAGGCCCCCTGGTCCCCCTCCCGGGCGGCGGCGACCCATTTCTCCTCTTGCGTGCCGGTCATTGGCGCTCCTCCCCCCTGTCCCGGAGGTCCCGCTTGATGCCCCGGGTCACCCGGTACACATCTTCTAATGTGTTCATCTGGACGATCTGCTCCTTATAATAATTGGCGTGGGGCACGCCCTTGAGATACCAGCAGTAGTGCCGCCGGGCCTCCAGGACGGCCAGCCGCTCTCCTTTATATTCCGCCGCCAGCTCAAACTGCCGCACGGCCAGGCCGCACCGCTCCGCCAGAGGCGGCGGGGGCGGAACGGGCCTCCCCTCCAGAACGGCCTGGGCCTGCTGGAAAATCCAGGGGTTCCCGAAGCAGCCCCGGCCTATCATGGCCATGTCGGCCTTGGTGTGCTGGAGAATTCGGGCGGCGTCCTCGGGCTTCCAGATGTCCCCGTTGGCCATGACGGGAATTGAAACCGATTCCTTCACGGCCCGGATGCAGTTCCAGTCCGCCTGCCCGCCGTAGACCTGGGCCCTGGTCCGGCCGTGGACCGCCACGGCGGCGGCCCCCGCCTGCTCCAGGACCTGGGCGAACTCCACGCAGTTGCAGCTGCCCATGTCCCAGCCCCGGCGGAACTTGGCCGTCACCGGCACGCCGGGCAGGGCTTTGACCACCGCCTCCACAATGCGCCCCGCCTTCTCCGGGTCCCTCATCAGGGCGGCCCCGTCCCCGTTGTTGACGATTTTTCCCATGGGACAGCCCATGTTGATGTCCAGGATGTCCGCCCCGGTGTGTTCCATGGCAATCTGGGCGGCCTCGGCCATGCACACGGGGTCGCTGCCGAAAATCTGGACGGCGGCGGGGTGCTCTCCGGGGAACTGCCGCAGGAGGGAGAAGGTCTTTTTGTCGTGATAGCAAAGCGCCTTGGAGGAAATCAACTCCGTGCAGGTGTACCCCGCCCCCAGCCCGGCGCAGAGCTGGCGGAAAGCGGCGTCGGTGACCCCGGCCATGGGGGCCAGCGCCAATTTCGAGGCAATCTCCACCCTTCCAATCTTCACGGCGGCCTCCTTTCTCTTCCCAAGGGGGAAGGGGGTGAATGCTTACATCATACCATGGATTCGGGGAAATGTCTACGGCGGGGTTTCCGGGGGAGTGTCCCAACCGCAGATTTAATGATGGAAATTGATAATGGATAATTGACAATTTTAAAATCCCCCAATAGGACACTCCCGTTTCCGAGATATCCCCCATTCACAAAACCTTTGCAATATCCCCTCCGGCGTGGTATACTATACAAAATTATTCATCCCCGGAAAAGGAGACACAGACATGAAAAAGAAACTCCTATCCCTCCTCCTGGCCCTGTCCCTGCTGGCGGGCCTGG
>CAJUJW010000127.1 GCA_910586735.1 uncultured Oscillibacter sp.
TTCGCGGGCAGCGTCACCGCCGCCCGGGTGCCCCAGTCCCTGCTGAAGCGGGGGGTGGCCGTGTTCTCCATCTGCTTTTCCCTGTTCATGCTGTTGAAATAGGAGGGTTTCCCCATGTCCGACCGTCTTCACTGCGACCTTCTGCTCACCAACGCCAAATACCTCTCCCCGGATATGACCGTCGTCTCCGGGAAGGCCATCGCCGTCAAGGACGGCAGGATTCTGGACATCCTGGACCAGGACAAGTGCGCCTGTCAGGCGGGCGCCGTTCTGGACGGGGGGGACCTCCTCTGGATGCCCGGTCTGGTGGACGGGCACCTGCACACCAGCCAGCAGCTCCTCCGGGGCCGTCTGCTGGACGAGAAGCCCGTCATCTGGAAGCGGGTCAACGTCCCCTTTGAAAGCCGCCTGGACGAGGAGAGCTCCCGCCTCAGCGCGGAGCTGGCGGCCATGGAGATGATCTCCTGCGGCACCACCGGCTTTGTGGACGCCGGGGGAAAGTACCCGGAGATTTACGCCCAGGTCTACCAGGCGGCGGGCCTCCGGGGCCGCCTCAGCGTCATGACCAACGACAACCCCTTCTGCCCCGAGAGCCTCCGGGCCCCCTCCGTCCCGGCAGCGGTGGAGCGCCTGCGGGCCATGAAGGGCGCCCTCACCGGCCTGTTGAAGCCCATCTACTCCGTCACCACCCCCACCGCCGTCAGCGAGGAATTGCTTCGGGCGGTATTCCAGGCGGCGGCGGAGGACGGCGTTCCGGTGGAGACCCACATGAACGAGTACGCCAGCGAGGTGGCGGACTTCATCGAGCGCTATGGCGAGCGCACCTTCATCTGGCTGGAGCGGGAGGGCCTCCTCAGCGCCCCCATGACCGCCCCCCACTGCATCTTCCTCAGCCAGGAGGAGATTGCCGTCATGGCCCGGCGGCAGGTGCGGGTGGCCCACTGCCCCTTCTCCAACTGCGGCAAGGGCGTGCCCCCCACGCCCCAGCTCCTGGCCGCCGGGGTCCCCGTGGGCCTGGGCACCGACGGGTCCGCCCACGGCGGGCTGGACCTCTTCCGGGAGATGCGCCTCTTCCGGGGCGTGATGAACGTCACCCGGGGCGTGGGGACGGCGGATTCCTCCGTCATGCCCGCCGAGACCCTGCTGAAAATGGCAACCCGGGGCGGGGCGGCGGCCCTGATGGAGCCGGGCCTGGGCGTCATTGAAAAGGGCGCGGTTGCGGACCTCATCGCCGTGGACACGGCCGCGCCCCACCTCTGGCCCACCCAGAACCTGGTTCACACCCTGGTGGAGAGCGCCAGCGGCGCGGACGTGCGGCACTCCATCGTAAACGGAAAACTGCTGATGAGAAACCGGGAGCTTCTGACCATCGACGCGGACCGGGTCCGCCGGGAGGCGGCGGGGCTGTTTGAGAGACAGCCCTGGATCCAGAACTGGAAGTAAAGAAAAGCCCTTGTGCGCCCCCTGGAACCGTGCTATCATGGTTCCAAGGGGCGCTTTCGCGTCCGCCGGAGACAGAAAAAGGAGGGACCGCCATGCGTTACGCCGAACTGCTGGAGCTGTCGCCGGGACTGGGGGAGTTCACCGCCCGGATCCCGGAGGAGCTGGACGGCCGCTTTCAGCTGAAATCCTACCCTGCCCACGCCCTCATCCATCAAAAGGACAGCCCCCTGGAGCGGATCGGCATTCTGCTCCAGGGGACCTTCCGGGTGGTAAACGAGTTTGAAAACGGGAACGTGTTCATGATTGAGATGAACGAGGCGGTGTCCTTCATCGGGGAGGTGACCCTGCTGGCGGAGGCCGCCGTCACCTCCGTGACCATAGAGACGGTGACGGACTGCCTGGTTGCCTTCCTCCCGGTGGAGACCTTCGACGCCTGGCTGCGGCAGGACATCGCCCTCCTCCGGGCGGTGAGCCGCCACGTGGCCGCCAAGCTGTACTGCTCCAGCTATAACCGGGGAGAGCGGCTGTTTTACTCCGCCAAGTACGTACTGCTGAAATACCTGGTCCGCCAGGCGGAGGAGCGGGGAATCCGATCCGCCGGACAGGCGGTGCTGAACAAGACCCGGCGGCAGATCAGCGAGGAGGTGGGCCTGACGGAGAAGACCATCAACCGCACCCTCACCCAGTTTGTCAGGGACGGCGTGCTGTCCATCCAGAGGGGCAAGGCCGCCTTCACCGCCGAGCAGTACCGCCGGGCCCAGCGGGAACTGCGGGTCTACATGTCCCAGAGCAAAAACGGGGCCTGTTCCTGAAAGGGCAAACCGGGCCTTCCATCAAATACCGGAAAGCGGCGCGGGGCGGCGAAGAATTCTTCGCCGCCCCGCGCTGTTCAAATTATTCGCTCAGCCGCTCAGGCCTCCTGATAGAGCTCCAGAATCGCGCCGTCCTTCCAGACGAAGGCCAGCCGGTCGCCCTTGTCGTTGGCGGCCATGGGCCCGCAGATGACGCTGTCCGCGTCGGCCACGTATTTTTCCAGGTCGTCCACCTTGTAGGCCACGTGGGGGTGGCGGTGGATGTCCTCGGGGAAGGGGGTGCCCTCCTCAAATTTCAGGTACTCGATTTTGTAATCGTAGTCGTCCACATTGCTGACCCAGAATTTGGCCCCCTCGTTGTAGGTCATATTGGGCTTGCGGCTGGTGACGGGGATTCCGATGTGCATGTATTCGGCGGACATGGCGTCTCCTCCTATTTTTGATGTTTGATTTCCTGATAGACCTCGTAGGCCCGCTGGGGCGTATAGCCCTCGTGGACCACCTTGCCGATGGCCTGGGCCATGCCGGCGGGGCAGTCGGACTGGAAGATGTTCCGGCCCATGTCCACGCCGCGGGCCCCCTCCTGAATGGCCCTGTAGGCCATTTCCAGGGCCTCCGCCTCCGGCAGCTTCTTACCCCCGGCGATGACGATGGGCACGGGACAGGCGGCGGCCACCCGCTCAAAGCCCTCGCAG
>CAJUJW010000128.1 GCA_910586735.1 uncultured Oscillibacter sp.
GTGTGTTTCAAGAGAAGGGAGAGATTTTATGCGCCGCAGCAAGGAGCGCAGCCGCTTCATCGCCCTGTGCGTGGCCCCGGCTGCCATCCTGTTTTTCATCTTCATGGTCCTGCCCACCGTCAACGTCTTCCGCATGTCCTTCTTTGAGCGGGGGGCCTACTCCCCCACGGAGACCTTCGTGGGGCTGAGCAACTTCAAGGTGCTGTTTCAGGACGCCAAGTTCATTTCCGCCATGCAGAACACCGTCCTGCTCATCGTCACGGTGACCCTCGTCACCTTTTTCTTCGCCATCGTCTTCGCCGCCATCCTGACGCGGGAGAAGATCAGGGGGCAGAATTTTTTCCGCGTCATCTTCTACATCCCCAATATCCTCTCGGTGGTAGTCATCGCCGGCATCTTCTCCGCCATCTACAAGCCGGAGAACGGCATGCTCAACTCCATCCTCTCCGCCATCTCGGGCCGGGATATCATGATTCTCTGGAAGGACCAGCAGATGGTCATCATCTCCATCATCATCGCCATGGTCTGGCAGGCCATCGGCTACTACATGGTCATGTATATGGCCTCCATGTCCGCCGTGCCCATGGACCTCTATGAGTCCGCCAGTCTGGACGGCGCGGGGCGGCTGGCCCAGTTCTTCCAGATCACCCTGCCCCTCATCTGGACCAACATCCGCACCACCCTGACCTTCTTCATCATCTCCACCATCAATATGGCATTCCTGTTTGTGAAAGCCATGGTGGCCAAGGGCATGGCCGACGTGGGATTGAGCTTTATGTATAACCAGAAGGACGCGGGGCTGTACGGCTACGCCATGGCCGCCGGCGTGGTGATCTTCCTGTTCTCCTTCCTGCTCTCGGCCCTGGTCAACAAGGTCACGCAGCGGGATGTGCTGGAAATGTAAGGAGGCGACGGCATGAAACAGAAAAAAGGCTCCGCTGAGCCCATCTTCAAGGTCTTTATCTATGTGGTCCTCATCACCCTGGCCGTGCTCATCATCGTGCCGGTGGCCTGGGTGTTCCTGGCCTCCATCAAGCAGAACAGCGAGTTCTACGGCAACCCCTGGGCCCTGCCCGCCGGGTTCTACTGGCAGAACTTCGTGGACGCCTGGAACGCCGCCAGCATGGGCAGCTACATGCTCAACTCCGTCATCGTCACCGCCCTGAGCCTGGCCCTGCTGCTGGTGATCGCCCTGCCGGCGGCCTACTGCCTGTCCCGGTTCCAGTTCACCGGGCGGAAGTTTCTCAACACCTGCTTTATGGCGGGCCTGTTCATCAACGTCAACTACATCGTGGTCCCCATCTTCCTGATGCTGAAGGACGGAGACGTGTGGCTGAAAAAGCTGCTGGGGGACGGGGTCCTCCTCAACAACCTCTTTGTCCTGGCCCTGGTCTACGCCTCCACGGCCCTGCCCTTCACCATCTACCTGCTGTCGGGCTACTTTGCCACCCTGCCCCACGACTTTGAGGAGGCGGCGTATATCGACGGCGCGGGCTACGGCTCCACCATGGTCCGGATCATCTTCCCCATGGCCCAGCCGTCCATTATCACCATCATCCTCTTCAACTTCCTCTCCTTCTGGAATGAGTACATCATCTCCATGACCCTCATGAGCAGCGCCACCGGCCAGAAGACTCTGCCCGTGGGACTGCTGAATCTGATGCAGGCCCAGCAGTCCTCCGCCCAGTACGGCATTCTCTACGCCGGGCTGGTGCTGGTGATGCTGCCGACCCTGATCCTGTACATCTGCGTGCAGAAAAAGCTGACCCAGGGCATGACCGTGGGCGGACTGAAAGGCTGAGAGGTGCGCTATGAATTTTTGGAAAGAACACACCGCCCTGCGGGCGGTCCTGATGCTGGTGACCTTTATTGCGGGCCTTATCCTGCTCATCACCGGCTGGAAGCAGACCGGGCAGCTGGGAGGGCTGGGGCTGATGCTCCTGGGGGTGGCCCTGCTGCTGGTGACGCTGGCGCTGTACAACAAGCCCTTCCAGGACCCCCGGCCCGGGAAACGCCGCTGAAAGGAGGCGCGCTATGGAAAAACGAAGCATTGGCCGGGTGACCATCCCCACGAACGTGGATGTGGTCCCCGAAACCCTGGAAATTCTCAAACGCTGGGGGGCGGACGCCATCCGCGACTGCGACGGCGCGGAGTACCCCGCCGAGCTGCGCACGGTGGACGCCAAGGTCTACTCCACCTACTACACCACCCGCAAGGATAACGCCTGGGCCAAAGCCAACCCCGACGAGGTGCAGCAATGCTACATCATGACCGGCTTTCGCACCGCCTCCGGCGGGCCCCTGTCCATCCCCCTGATGGAGGGCATCAGCGGCGAGCTGCTGGCGGTCAACACACGGGACGACATCAAGCGCTGGTGGGAGGTGGTGGACCGCAGCACCGGCGAACCCCTGCCGCCGGACGCCTGGGACTACGACCGGGAGACGGGGAGCGTGGTCATCCCTGCCCCCGCGGAGTTCCACGACTACACGGTCAGCTTTCTGGCCTATCTCATCTGGGACCCGGTGCATATGTACAACGCCGTCACCAACGGCTGGAAGGACTTTGAGCACCAGATCACCTTCGACGTCCGCCAGCCCAAGACGCGGAAGTTCACCATGGAGCGTCTGCGGAAATTTATCGCGGAGCACCCCTATGTGAACGTCATCCGCTACACTACCTTTTTCCACCAGTTCACCCTGGTGTTCGACGAGCTGAAGCGGGAGAAGTACGTGGACTGGTTCGGCTACTCCGCCAGCGTGTCCCCCTACATCCTGGAGCAGTTTGAGCGGGAAGTTGGCTATCCCTTCCGCCCTGAGTATATCATCGACCAGGGGTACTACAACAACCAGTACCGGGTCCCCTCCAAGGAGTTCAAGGACTTTATGGCTTTCCAGCGCCGGGAGGTGGCCGCTCTGGCAAAAGAGATGGTGGACATCACCCACG
>CAJUJW010000129.1 GCA_910586735.1 uncultured Oscillibacter sp.
AGCACCCGGTCCGCCCCGGCGGCGGTGATCATGTTGGCCACCAGCTTGGCGGTGATGGGGTCCCGGGCCTTGGCCTTCCGGTCCTGCCGGGCGTAGCCGTAGTAAGGGATGACGGCGGTGATGCGCCCCGCTGAGGCCCGTTTCAGGGCGTCGATGATGATGAGCAGTTCCATCAGGTTGTTGTTGACCGGGTTGCAGGTGGGCTGGACCACGAAAACGTCGCTGCCCCGGACGGTCTCATACAGGGAGACGAAGACCTCGCCGTCGGCAAAGGCGCCGACCTCGGCCTCTCCCAGCTTCGTGCCCATCTGCGCGCAGATTTCCTTCGCCAGCTTCAGGTTCGCGTTGCCGGAAAACACCTTGATATCTTTCCCGTGTGAAATCATACCCAAAACGCTCTCTTTCCATGACCGGGCCGCCGGTCATTTTATTTTTTGTCCAATTGCACCATTGGACATATTCACTTAGTTGCTCTCTGTCTCTCTCGTACGCAGCAGCGCTTCGATCTCGGCCACGGTGTCCGGCCCGTAGACCGGCAGCCAGCCGGGAACCAGCTCGGCCCCCTGGACGTTGTTGGTCATCCTCACCCGCCAGGTCTCCCGGAGTTCCCGGCCCGGCGCGGCGTAGGCGAAGCCCGGCCCGGCCTCCTCCATGGGGAAGGCGGCCCGGGGGAGCACCAGCACCGGTTCCTCCGTGTCCAGGAAGGACTCCAAATCCGTCCACTGCTCGGAGACAGCGGCGTCCTCCGGCAGGAGTCCCCGCGCCTCCTCCGCGAAGCGGGGGCCGCAGACAGCGAAAAGCCGCTGAACGCCATCAGCCCGCAATCGGTCGCATACCCACGTCAGGATAGGACGGGACAACAGGGTTTCCAGCATCAGCGGCTTCGAGCCCGCCGGGACGGCGGCGTCTTCCTCGAACAGCAAAACAGCTCGTTTCAAGCGGCTCATGGGCTCCCCCTCCTTTGCACATTTTTACTAAAGGCAATTCCATTATATCAAACTTTTGGGGAAAATCCAGTGTTTCCTCTGAATTTGTCTCTATAATTTTTTCCAAATCTTTTCCTGTTTCTTGTCCTTTTTTGTCAGAGCTTACGGAAAAGAGGGGAAAAGTCCCCGATTCTCCTCAAATTTTTCGGCGTTTCGCAGAAATTACTATACCCCCCTGGTAAATTTTACTCAAAAATGTAATTTTCTCAATTTTCTCGAAGAATGTAGTTGAATTTGTCCAGGTAATGGATTACAATGATACTATTCCGGCAAGTCGGAGAGAAAGCGGGGGTCCTATGCTGCACGTCGTACTGGTGGAACCGGAGATTCCCCAGAACTGCGGGAACATCTCCCGCACCTGCGCCGCCACCGGGGCCAGCCTCCATCTGGTGCGCCCCCTGGGCTTCGACATCTCCCAGGACGCCATCCGGCGGAACATGAAGCGCTGCGGCCTGGACTACTGGCACCTGGTGGAGGTTTTCGACTACGAAAACCTGGAGGACCTGTTCCGCCGCCATCCCGAGGCCGCCCGGGACCTCTGGCTTGCCACCACCAAGGCCCCCCGGCCCTACACGGAGGCCAGGTTTTCGGCGGACAGCTGGCTCTTCTTCGGCAAGGAGACCGCCGGGCTGCCCCTCCCCTTCCGGGAGAGGTTCCGGGACCGTTGCGTCCGATTGCCCATGGTCGCCGAAGCCAGGAGCCTGAACCTCAGCAATTCCGTGGCCGTCTTCGTCTACGAGGCCCTGCGCCAGACCGGCTTTCCCGGCCTGCTGGACCGTGGGGAGATGGCTTAGAGCCTGTTTAGACCGTTTAAACCGGCGCGACCGCGCCGCAAAATATAGCTTTTTGGAGGAGTTCTGATATGAATTACAACAAGAAGACCGTCAAGGACCTGGACGTTTCCGGGAAAAAAGTGCTGCTGCGCTGCGACTTTAATGTCCCCATGGCAAAAGACGGCAGCGGCGTCATCACGGACGACAAACGCATCCGCGCCGCCCTGCCCACCATTCAGTACCTGCTGGACCAGGGCGCGGCGGTGATCGCCTGCTCTCACATGGGCAAGCCCGTCGCTACCTTTGAATCCTATAAAAAGAAGCAGACCGAGAAGGGCAAGGACCCCGCCTCCATCACCGAGGAAAAGTGGAAGAAGTCCCTGGCCGAGCTGCGCATGGAGCCTGTGGCCGTCCGCCTGGGCGAGCTGCTGGGCAAGCCCGTGATCCTGGCGGACGACGTGGTGGGCCCCGACGCCCAGGCCAAGGCCGCCGCCCTGAAGCCCGGCGAGATCATGCTGCTCCAGAACACCCGCTTTGAAAAGGGCGAGACCAAGAACGACCCGGAGCTTGCCAAGAAAATGGCCGCTCTGGCCGGTGAGGGCGGCGTCTACGTGTCCGACGCTTTCGGCGCGGTTCACCGGGCCCACGCCTCCACCGCCGGTGTTGCCGACTACCTGCCCGCCGTCTCCGGCTTCCTGATTCAGAAGGAGCTGGACTTCATCGGCGGCGCTCTGGCCAATCCCAAGCGGCCTCTGGTGGCCATCCTGGGCGGGGCCAAGGTCTCCTCTAAAATCGGGGTCATCAACAACCTGCTGGAAATCGCCGACACCATCATCATCGGCGGCGGCATGTCCTACACCTTCTCCGCCGCCCAGGGCGGCAAAGTGGGCGATTCCCTGCTGGAGGAGGACTGGAAGAACTACTCTCTGGAGATGATCCAGAAGGCCAAGGACAAGGGCGTGAAGCTGCTCCTGCCCGTGG
>CAJUJW010000130.1 GCA_910586735.1 uncultured Oscillibacter sp.
CCCAGGGTGACCATCCGGTCCACGTGGCTGTAGACGGCCACCACCTGATCGGGCTGATACAGGTTTTCAATCAGAAACTCGTCCCGCAGTTCCTGGGTGGTATAGCACTTTACGTCCTCGGGATTTGCGGAATATCGGATATCCATAACTTAACCTCCTATTGATGTTCGGGGAGAAAATCCCCCCGCATGGGGTTGAAAATGTCCAGCAGTACACCCGCCTCCAGGCAAGTACAGCCGTGGGGCACGCCGTTCTTTTTCAAAAGGGTGTCCCCCGCCGCCACTTGCCGGGTCTCTCCGTCGATAGTGAAGGAGAACCGGCCGCTGACCACATAGGTGATCTGGGTGTGGGGGTGGCTGTGGAGGGAGCCCACTGCGCCGGTTTGAAAAGTGTTCTCCACGCACATCAGCTCGTCGGTGTAGGCCAGCAGCCTGCGGGTGACGCCCTCCCCCGCAGGCTGAGGCAAAGTATCTCTGTGGAATACCCACCGCTGATCCTTTTCGGTAAACAAATTCTGCACCTTCCATTCCATATAAGACAATAGGCGGTGTTTTACCGCCTATCATCATGTGTTCACTTAAAATATTGCGGATATGCTGCCCGGATAGCCGCCGTGTCAATTTTATAGCGGTTCAGATGAGCCTCCATCAGCACGTGAGCTGTCTTCGGGTCTTTTTGAATAATATCGCCCCGGGGCAGTGGGTCCACGTCCACAATGTGCGCACCGGCCTGTCCGAGGACGGGGAATACACTTACCGCCACAAGACCTACGATCTGCCCCAGGTGGCCCCCCGGACCTTCCGGGGTTTCCGCCGCCCTGACGGCAGGGCGGGCATCCGCAACGAGCTTTGGATCATCCCCACAGTGGGCTGCGTCAATAACATCGCCCAGCAGCTGGTCCGAGAGAACCAGCACCTGGTCACGGGGAACGTGGAGGGGCTGTACACCTTCCCCCACCCCTTCGGCTGCTCCCAAATGGGGGACGACCACGCCCAGACCCGAAAGCTGCTGGCCGCCCTGGTCCGCCACCCCAACGCCGGGGGCGTGCTGGTGCTGGGCCTGGGCTGTGAGAACCTGACCATGGACCAGTTCAAGGAGGAACTGGGGGAGTGGGACAGCGAACGGGTAAAGTTTTTGGTCTGTCAGGAGGAACAGGATGAGATTGCCGCCGGCGCTGCCCTGCTCAGCCAGCTGGCCGGGTACGCCGCCTCCTTCCGGCGGGAGGACATCTGCGCCTCTGAGCTGGTGGTGGGTATGAAGTGCGGCGGCTCCGACGGCCTGTCCGGCATTACCGCCAACCCCACCGTGGGCCGTTTCTCCGACCGGCTCATCGCCCTGGGGGGCTCCACCGTCCTCACCGAGGTGCCCGAGATGTTCGGGGCTGAGTCCATCCTCTTTGAGCGGTGCGCCGACGAGGCCGTTTTCCGTAAGGCGGTGAAGATGATCGAGGACTTTAAGGGCTATTTCACCTCCCACGGCCAGGTGGTCTATGAGAACCCCAGCCCCGGCAACAAGGCGGGGGGCATCACTACCCTGGAGGACAAGTCCTGTGGCTGCGTCCAGAAGGGGGGGCTCCGCCCAGATCGCCGACGTGCTGGGCTACGGCGAGGCTGTCACAAAGAAGGGGCTGAACCTGTTGTCAGGACCGGGCAACGACCTGGTGTCCGCCACCGCCCTCACCGCCGCCGGGGCTCACCTGATCCTGTTCACCACCGGCAGGGGTACCCCCTTCGGTGCCCCCGCCCCCACGGTGAAGATCTCCACCAACACCGCCCTCTTTGAGAAAAAGCGGGGTTGGATCGACTTCAACGCCGGAACAGTGGCCCAGGGGGAGAGCCCGGACAGCGCTGGAGATCGACTACTGGACTACGTGCTGGCCGTGGCCTCCGGGGAGCGGACCAGCGCCGAGCGCCGGGGCGCCCGGGAGATCTCCATTTTCAAGGACGGCGTTGTGCTGTAAAACCGGGTATCCCCGCCGGACAGGCGGGGATACCGACTAAAACAATGAGGAGCGTATTCCAATGAAAGACCAGAACTGCGCTTACTGTATGCGCGAGGAAAATCCCGTCCTGCTGGACACCTTTGGCATTTTTATCTGTGAGCTGAGCGTCAGCGATTTGATTCTCTTCAAGGAGCAAAGTCACCCTGGCCGGTGTATTGTGGCTTATAAGGGACACATCAGCGAATTGGTGGACCTGACGGACGAGGAGCGGAACGCTTTCTTTTCTGATGTGGCCAAAGCGGCCAAGGCGATTCACGCCGCATTCCACCCTGACAAAATAAATTACGGGGCTTATGGCGATACAATGCAGCATCTTCATTTTCATTTGGTTCCCAAATATAAGGATCAAGTGGAATGGGGGGATGTGTTTCAGATGAATCCCGAACATGTGAAACTTTCCCGGCTGGAGTATGGGGTAATCATTGAGAAAATAGAAGAAAACTTGCAGATTCCTTAAAACACCTGTGTTACAAGGACTTTCCTTTGTTGCACTCAGTGACAGCCTGGACTGGAAGGACCTGTCCGCGCCGGAGATTACCCAGCGGGTGACCTCCAAGGTCCAGCCGGGCTCCATTGTGCTGTTCCACAACGCCGCACTCCATACCCCGGAGGCCCTGCCCTCTATTCTGGAGACGCTGA
>CAJUJW010000131.1 GCA_910586735.1 uncultured Oscillibacter sp.
CTACATCGCCACCGGCGAGCCCATGGACAAGGCCGGGGCCTACGGCGTCCAGGGCCGGGGGGCCCTGCTGGTGGAGCGGCTGGAGGGCGACTTCTTCAACGTCATGGGCCTGCCCCTTCTGCGGCTGGCCCGGATGCTGGAAAAATTCGGAATCTCTCTGTTTTGAGGCAGGGGGCTAATCCCCTGATAGGTGAACGCATTGAAAAATTTCCTGAAGCAGCACGGGCTCTGGGTGCTCTTCGCCGCGGCCGTTTTATCGGTGGCCCTGGCGGTGATGTCGGTGCTCAGCGCCAACTCCTCCCCGCTGGTGAATCTGACGGGGATCATCGCCTCCCCCTTCCGGGCGGGCTACACGGCGGTGGCCGCCTGGTTCAACGATCTGCAAAACTACTATAAGGACAACACGGACCTCCAGGAGGAGATTGCGGCCCTCCGCCGCCAGATCGCCAAGAACGAGGAGACCATCCGGGAGGCCGAGGCCGCCGTGGAGGAGAACGAGCTCCTCCACCAGCTCCTGGACCTGACCCGGAAGCGCCGGGACCTGACGGACTTCGAGGCCTGCATGGTCACGGAACACGCGGTGAGCAACTGGACCTCCTCCATGACGCTGAACAAGGGGACCTCCCTGGGCATCGAGGTGGGGGACTGCGTCATCGACTCCTGCGGCAACCTGGTGGGCACCATCGACGAGGCGGGGACCAACTGGTCCACGGTTCTGACCCTGGTGGACACGGACACCTCCCTGGGCGCCCAGGTGTTCCGCACCAAGGACCTGGGCGTGGCCCAGGGGGACTTCTCCCTGATGCGGGAGAACCGCCTCCGGCTGGACTATCTGCCGGTGGACTGCTCTCCCCTGGCGGGGGACATTGTGGTGACCTCCGGCCTGGGCGGAAACTACCCCTCGGGCCTGGTCATCGGCTCTGTGGAGGAGGTCCTGCTGGACGATTCCGGGGCCTCGTCCTACGCCATCCTGGCCCCCGAGGCGGACTTTGAGTCTTTGACGGAGGTCTTCGTCATCAAGTCCTTTGAGATCGTCACCTGACGCCGGGAGGGACTTCTATGATCGCGAGAAACGAAATTATCTTCAAATGGCTGCTGTACGCCACCGCCACGGCGGCCTGCCTCCTGGTACAGACCGGGCCGCTCCAGCGGCTGGAGTTCTGGGGGGTCATTCCCTTCCTCTATCCCCTTCTGGCGGCCATCCCCGCCACCTACGAGGGGCCCCTGGCGGGCACCATCTTCTCCCTGGTCCTGGGCATGGTCTGCGACCTGCTCCTGCCGGGGCCGGTGCCCTGCCTCTACACGCTGATTTTCCCCCTGGTGGGCCTGTGCGGGGGACTGCTGTCCCAGAGCCTGCTGCCCGCGGGGTTCCTCTGCTCCCTGGCGGCCTCGGCGGCGGCTTTCCTGCTCACCGACGGGTTCCGCTGCCTCACCCTCTGGATGCGGGGCAGCGCCGCCTGGCGGGCCGGGGCCCTGCTGTCCCTCCGGGAGTTCTGCGTGGCCGCCCCCTTCATCGTCCCCCTGACTCTGCTCTACGCCTCCGTCTACCGGAGGACCAACAGGGATACGCAATAGAAAGGCACTCTAATGGATCGCAAGGAAATGCAAAACACCCGGCTCTACCTGCTGGCGGCCTTTCTGGTGCTGGCCCTGGCGGCCTATCTCTTCGTGCTCTACGACGTGCAGGTCATCCACCACGACGAGTACGCCGCCCAGGCCATCCGCTCCATTGTCCGCAACGAGAAGGTGGAGGCCTCCCGGGGCATCATCACGGACCGCAACGGAAAGCCCCTGGTCAGCAACCGCTCCACCTACGACCTGACCTTTGACGCGGGTCTCCTCCCCCCCGGCGCGGACAGCAACGAGGCCATCCTCCGCCTGGTCCAGCTCTGCCAGCAGGAGGGCGTGGACTGGCACGACAACCTGCCCATCACCCGCCAGCTTCCCTACCGCTACACCGTGGACCAGATGGACAGCCAGCAGAAAAAGCTCTTCCTGGCCTACCTCAAAACCCTGAAACCCTGCGCCGAGGCCCTGAGCCAGTACCTCCTCCGCCACCCGGAGGCGGTCTCCACCCCGGAGGAATCGCCGGAAGAGGGCCAGGAGGCCCCTCCCGCTGCGGAAGTCTCCCCCAAGAAGCGGGCCCAGGCCCTTTTGGACCGGCTGGTTCCCGCCGATTTGACGGCGGAATTGCTGGTGGAGTCCGGCGTCACCCCCGCGCAGCTCATCTCCGCCATGCGGGGGGAGCTGAACATCCCGGAGGAGTACACCATGATCCAGGCCAGGATGGTCCTGGGGGTCCAGTACGAGCTCTCCGTCCGCAAGCTGGACAACTACGCCGCCTACGTCCTGGCCTATGACATCGACACGCCCTTTATCTCCCTCCTCAGCGACGGCAACTACACCGGGGCCAAAGTGACCCTCTCCTCCGTCCGGGAGTACGAGACCACCTACGCCGCCCACATCCTGGGCTATGTCAGCAGCATCACCATAGAGG
The DNA here is from genome assembly GCA_910586735.1 of uncultured Oscillibacter sp. Classification (GTDB taxonomy): domain Bacteria; phylum Bacillota; class Clostridia; order Oscillospirales; family Oscillospiraceae; genus Oscillibacter. Next base: position 2,498 of record CAJUJW010000131.1, read on the forward strand.
ATGACTACCCCTCCCTGAAAAAAAAGGGCTATGACTACGACGACCTCATTGGCAAGCAGGGGGCCGAGCTGGCCTTCGAGGACTATCTCAAGGGCAAGGACGGCCGCCGGGTGGTGGCCACCAACAACGAGGG
>CAJUJW010000132.1 GCA_910586735.1 uncultured Oscillibacter sp.
GCTTCGCCTCCGCCGTCCCCGGCGTGTCAAGCCGACGGCGCATAGCGGGAAACTGTGCCGTGGAGACGATAAGCCGCCGCGCCTCCGGGTGTTCCTTGATGAAGTCCCGCAGCGCGTCGGGGATTCCCCCCTGGAAGGTGGTGTACTGCCGCGCCACGCCCCGCATGGTCGGCCCGCAGTATACACACGGATTCTGGATTCCCGCAAGGATGTCCCGCTCCGGCATCTCTTTGGCAGGGGCGGTGCCCTTTTCCTGCTCCGCCGTCTCCTGGGTGGTGGTGGCCTCCCCGGCCTGCTCCGCCGTCTCCTGGGTGGTGGTGGCCTCCCCGGCCTGCTCCGCTGTCTCCTGGGTGGTGGTGGCCTCCCCGGCCTGCTCCGCTGTCTCCTGGGTGGTGGTGGCCTCCCCGGCCTGCTCCGCTGTCTCCTGGGTGGCGGTGGCGTCCTCGGTCCGCTCCGCCGTCTCCTGGGCAGGGGCGGTGTTCTTCTTATCTGTTTTCTTACCTCTCGCCATTTCCATTCCCTCCATCAGCACACGGTAGCAACCAGCCAGCTATCCACCTTGTCGGGGATAGGCAGGGGCCGGGCGTCGAGCTGGAGGATGCGCCGCTCCGGGTTGTGGTCGATGTAGGAGTGCATCAGGCGGGAGGTCTGCGCGGTCACAAGCTGCTTGCTCTCGTCATAGTAGCTGCACGCGCCGTAGGCCATGATGAAACTCGCCGCCGAGGAAATCAGGATAATCATGTTGTCGTCCACCAGCGGCTTGACGGTGGGGTTGGCCGGGTCCGTCCAGTCGTCCAGATAGACGCCCGCATACTGCATGATGTCCAGATTGGGCTTGTTCAGGTGGCCGATGTAGCTGACGCCGCCCGGCAGTTCCCTGGGGGCGATGATGCCCAGCTCCACCCGCCGGTTGTCCAGCTTCTTCATCACGTCCGCGTCGTCCAGGAACTTGCGCAGGGCGGTCTTGCCCATGATGGCCGTATCCACGTTGGCAAAGCCCTCGATAAGCACCCGGCTCACCCAGTCCTCCAGGTTGTTCAGGATTGCCGCCTTGCTCCCGCCCCACTGCTCGTCGCCGGTCAGGCTGACCGTGTTGGTGAAGTCAAAGTCGATGTCCTCCTTCACGCCGGGACCCTCCACATGGATAAGACCGGTCTTGACGGCCTCTACGCACATATATTCCTCCCGGCGCGTACAGGCGTCGTTCAGGGTCGCGTATTCCTCCATCAGCTTCCGCGCCGCCCGCTCGGCGGGCGTCATGCCGCTGTAAAGGTCCTCGCCGGGGAGCCGGGTCATCATCTGCGCGGCGGTGGTCACGATGTAGCCAGACACCAGCGGCGCGGCGTAACTCTTGGTCTGAAATCCGTCCATCTTCACGGCCTTGCCGCCCGCGTCCGGGTGGACGTAGGGCAGGATTTTCCGGTCGCCTTTCATCAGGTCCATGTCCACCCGCTCGGTGGGGAAGGTAATGACCCGGTTGAAGAACGTGTCCCGGAAGTAGGTGGGGATGGGCGGGGTCTGCCGCACCACCTCCGCCATATACCGAGGCTGGTAAATATCAATCGCGTTAGGCATAATTCATTTCCTCCGTTTGTGTGCAAAAATTTTCCCGCCCCCTTGTGGGAAACGGGAATGGTTATTTCAGGAAAATGCCGATGTTCCGCAGCGCCGTTTCCACGTCCGCCGCCGTCATGCCCTCCGGCAAAACCAAGCTGTCGGCAAAGTATTCTCCGGTGAGCCATACCGGCCCTTCCTCGTCCGCCCGGATGCTGTCCGGCACCAGGCCGTAGACACTGGCCTTGTTGTCCGCCGTCAACAGCGTCAGCTTGCCGTCGCCGTCCAGCGCTACGGGCGCGTGGGCGGGGATGTCCGCCGCCGCCACCTTCACGGCCTTGGCGACAGGTCCGATTCCCGCCTCGAAATATCCCGGCTCGGTGCTGAATTTCTTGACGCTCAAATCCATGCTCATGTCGTTTTTCCTCCCCTTACTTTTTCTGGCCCACGCTCTTGATAGTCGCCAGGAACTCGTCGCCGCTGGTTATACCGGCGGGCTGGGCGCTGGTGACGCCGTTGACGCCGCTGCTCTCCGCGTCCTTCTTCACCTGTGCCAGATAGGTTGCGCCCTGGGTCTTGGCGTTCTTGACGAGGGCCTTTGCAAAGTCCTCCGCGCTCATGGGCTTTTCGTACTTTGCCTCCGCCAGCAGCGCTTCGCTCCCGGCCAGAGCCATTTCCTCCAGGTCCTTGATGCGCGCCCGCTCGGCATTGGTCGCGGCCTCCGCCGCCGCTTGCTCGATTTGGTCAACCAGCGTGGGATAGACTTTCCGCAGGTCGTCCACGGTCTTGATGCTGTCTTTCGGGTCCATGTCCTGTACCTCCTGTTGTTTTCCCGGCTGTCCCGCCGGTTGATTGTCCTGCGCCTGCGCAGGCGATTTAATATCCGCGACCCGCTTCACGCGGTTTCGCACAAACTCCGGGGCTTTGTCGAACTTGGCCCCCATGCTGACGCTGTTGACGAAAAGGACGCCGCCCCGAT
>CAJUJW010000133.1 GCA_910586735.1 uncultured Oscillibacter sp.
CCAGGCGGATTTTCAGCCCCTGAATCAAGCCGTTTTTATCCCGGACAGGAATCAGGAAGCCGTTTGGCCCGGACAGCGTCCAGTCGCCGTAGTAGGTACGGAAACCGGGCACACCCAGCAGATCAAATCCGCAGGAGCGGAGCAGGGAGGCGAGAAGCCGCCGGCCCTGTTCCGTCTCCGGCATACTGCGGTACTCGTTGCGCTGGATTCTATCCTCAGACAATCCGCGTTCCAGCAGATTTTCCCGATGCTTGTCCAAAAGCGTCAGATAGCTCAGCATGGTGGAATAGGCGGCGTGCCGTTCCTCCAGGGAAACGGGCTGCCGCTCTGCTTCTGTGTTTTGAGGAGTGGGCTGTTTGGGGAGAGGATACACATTTGTCCCCCTTGCCAACTCCTGATACGCCTGCTTGTTGCTCACCCCGTTCAGCATGGCGTACAGCGTGACGCTGTTGCCATGTGCGCCGCAGAGGTTGCAGCGGAACTGGTCGGTGGCGGTGTTCAGGCTGAGATGATACTTTCCCCTGCCGTGGTCGCCGCAGAAGGGGCAGCTCGCCTCGACCTCCCGCCGCCGAAGCGTCCGGGAGTCGAGGACAAGCCCGCACCGCCTGGCCGTGTCCACGATGGGGATTTTTTCATAGACCAAGCGGTTTCACCCCTCCGTCTGACAATTAAGCGGCCCGCTGTTCTGTCGCTGTGGGAATGGGCCGCAGGGGCCGTACCTCCAGGGGCGCGCCGTGGACGCACTTGGCCATGATGACCTGCCCGGTAGGCCGCACGTTGGCCAGGTCGTCCACCGATTCCATGTTGTCCACGAAAACCGGATAGTTGCGCCCGGTCAGCCGTTTCACCAGCTCGGACACCTCCATCCCCGCCCGGATCTTCTCGGACAGGGACAGCCGGTCATACCGACGGCCGTTGTAGGTGAACTTGAAAGCTGCCTTCTGCTCTCCGCTGGTCTTCATCACGTCGTACAGCGAGATGGCCACCCTGTTCATCTTCAGGGCCTCAAAGGTGAGCTCCGCCCGCTTTCTGGCGTAGATGACCACGTTGGAGATCAGAACCTTCAAAGCCTTGACCTTCTGCTGGGCCTGGGTGATCTGGCTGTCAAAGTCGGGCTGTTCCCGCTCAACGGCCTTCCGGGCCGCGGCCAACTCCGCCGCGCACCGCTGAAGCTCATCCTTGCAGGCCAACAGGCGGTCATATTCCTGCTGTGACAGATTGCCGTACTCCAGGCCGGCGGACAACCGCTGAATCTGTTCTCTCAGATTGTCCGTCTGTCCGTCTGCCGTCAGCTTGTCCCGCCGCTTGGTGAGTGCGTCGATCTCATCCTGCATTTTGATGATGTCCTCCGCCTGGAACTGGTCAAAAACCGCCTGGTCCTTGGACTCCTGTTCCTGTAGCTGCGCCACCTGAATCCGCTGGCTCCGGCCATTGGCAACAATATGGTTGATAGCCGTCTGGATTGCCACCTGCACCTCGGGCAGGTTTTCTTCCGTTACCGGCCGGCGGCAGGTGGGGCAGGAGATACCGGGAACAAAGGCCTTCAAAATCTGGTTTTCCCGCTGGTACTGTTTGCCCAGCTCCTGGACCCTGGCGTTGGCCTGGGCGATCTCCTGAGTGAACTTGGGCTGATACTGCTGTGCCCGGCGCTGGGCCTGTTTCTGGCTCAAAGCCAGAATGTCAGCGTCAATCTGGGCCGTACTGCTGCCCTGGGCCGCTTCGTTGTATCGGGCACTCAGCGCAACCAAATCAGACTCCATCCGGGCGCGGTCCAGTCCGGCAAAGCGCTTGCCCTCCAGGGCTTTCAGTTCGCTGTCAAGCTGACTGTAACGCTCCGTCAGAGCGGCAGCGGACTGCCGCTGGGCCTCAGCCTGGGTAACAGCCTGGTCCTTCTGGCCCTGGAGGTAGATCATGTGCTCCTCCAGCTTCCGAATTTCCTCCCGCCTGTTTTTCAGAACAGCGTCGGGAGAGGGAATCTCCACACCCTCCAAGGCAGCCTGAACGCCGTCGGAAAGCTGTCCCATCACGGTTTCGTGAGGAATCATGGGCAGATACATCTCTAACAGATTTTTGCCCTCATCCCCCAGCTCCTCGATGAAGTAGAGGGGGTTAAAGATGGACAGGAACACGTCCCGTTCCCCAAACATGTCCGTCAGATCCATCTGGCGGATCTCATAGCCGTCGTAGTGGATGGACATGCGGCTTTTGTGCCGGGTCCGGGTCAGCTCATGGTGCGTGCCCGCCTCATCCAAAAATCGAAGGGAGACGGAGACCTCGGGCTGGACCTCGTTGTGCAGCTTGTCGATGCCGCGCTCCCCGAAAAAGGGGAGGCCCGTAATCGCAAAGGCGATGGCGTCGGCAATGCTGGTTTTGCCCAGGCCGTTGCCGCCGGTGATGGCGGTCTGAGGGCCGAAGTCAAGAATGGTAGGCGCCTGATAGCACTTGAAGCCGGAGATGGTCATGCCGGTGATCTGAAACCGCTCTATCTTTTTCATAGCGTCCTCCTCTACGCCGCCTGATCCTGGTGGACTAC
>CAJUJW010000134.1 GCA_910586735.1 uncultured Oscillibacter sp.
CCTATTATCTCCCACTCTGCCTTTTTTGTCAAAAGATTTTAAACAGGCTCTAAGGTTTTCAATGCCACAACTGACCATAACGGGAAAAGGAGGCACACACATGCTGTATCAAACCACCCAGGCCCATGAGGACCTCCGGGCAAAGGTCCGGGAATTCGCGGAGGCCGAAATCAAGCCCATTGCCTTCATGCTGGACAAGGAGAACCGCTTCCCCACGGAGGCCGTGAAGAAGATGGGCGAGCTGGGCCTGATGGGCCTGCCCTATGAAACCGAGTACGGCGGCGCGGGGGCCGACGCCCTCAGCTACGCCATCGCCGTGGAGGAGCTGGCCCGCGTGGACGGCGGCGCGGGAGTCATTCTCTCCGCCCACACGTCTCTGGGCACCTATCCCATCTACGCCTTCGGCACCGAGGAGCAGAAGAAGAAATACCTGCCGGACCTGTGCAGCGGCAAAAAGATCGGGGCTTTCGGCCTGACGGAGCCCAACGCCGGGTCCGACGCCGGCGGCACCGAGACCACCGCCGAGGACATGGGGGACCACTACCTCCTGAACGGAGAGAAAATCTTCATCACCAACGGCGGAGAGGCCAGCACCTATGTGGTCTTCGCCGTCACCACGCCGGGCATCGGCACCCGGGGCATCAGCGCATTTATCGTGGAAAAGGGCTGGGAGGGCTTCACCTTCGAGGAGCACTATGACAAAATGGGCATCCGCTCCTCCGCCACCTGCCAGCTGAACTTCAACAACGTGAAGATTCCCAAGGAAAACCTTCTGGGCAAGGAGGGCCAGGGCTTCAAGATCGCCATGTCCACGCTGGACGGCGGGCGCATCGGCATCGCGGCCCAGGCTCTGGGCATCGCCCAGGGGGCCTATGAGGCCGCCGTGGAGTATTCCAAGGAGCGCATCCAGTTCGGAAAGCCCATCTGCCAGCAGCAGAACATCGCCTTTAAAATCGCCGACATGGCGACGAAGCTCCGTTGCGCCCGTTTCCTGGTCTACAGCGCCGCCGAGCTGAAACAGGCCCATGTCCCCTACGGCATGGAGTCCGCCATGGCCAAGCAGTACGCCTCCGACATCGCCCTGGAGGTCACCAACGACGCCCTGCAAATCTTCGGCGGCTGCGGCTACCTCAAGGGCATGGAGGTGGAACGCTTCTACCGGGACGCCAAAATCACCACCATCTACGAGGGCACCAATGAAATCCAGCGTGTCGTGATTGCCTCCCACATCCTGGGCAAGGCGGCCAAGGAGGCCGGCGCCCCCGCCGCGGGTCCCCGGGGCCCCGAGACCGGCGCCCGGAAGCGCCAGATCTGGAAGGACGGCACCGCCCAGGAGAAGGTGGAGGCCCTGGTCGCCAGCCTGAAAAAGGACGGGCACGACTTCACCGTGGGCATCCCCCTGGACACCCCCATCACCCAGGCCGAGCGGGTGGTCTCCGCGGGCCAGGGCATCGGCGAGAAGAAAAACATGAAGCTCATCGAGGACCTGGCCAAGGCCGCCGGGGCCGCCATCGGCTCCAGCCGCCCCGTGGCGGAGACGCTGAAATACGTGCCCCTGAACCGCTACGTGGGCATGAGCGGCCAGAAGTTCAAGGGGAACCTGTATATTGCCTGCGGCATCTCCGGCGCGATTCAGCACCTGAAGGGAATCAAGGACGCCTCCTGCATTGTGGCCATCAACAAAAACCCCAACGCGAAAATCTTTAAAAACTGCGACTACGGCATCGTGGGGGACGTGATGGAGATTCTGCCCCTGCTCACCGCCGCCCTGGACACCGGGGAGAAGCAGCCCGCGCCGCCCATGGTGAAGATGAAGCGGATGGTGCCCAAGAAGGTCACCCCGCCCCGGAAGCTCTATATCTGCAACGGCTGCGGCCACGAGTACGACGTGCTTGTGGGAGACCCGGAGAACGACGTGAAGCCCGGCACGGCCTTCAAGGACCTGCCGGAAGGCTGGACCTGCCCCCACTGCGGCGAGGGCGTGGACGCGTTCATCGAGATCGAAGTTTAACGGCCCCGGACTTAAAATAAGGAGGCAGATCTATGTATAACTACCGTCAAGTCACCGACGATCTCTACTGGGTAGGCGCGGACGAGCACCGCCTGGCCCTCTTTGAAAATATCCATCCCCTGTACCATGGCGTCAGCTACAACGCCTACGTGCTCCTGGACGAAAAGACCGTCCTCTTCGACACCGCCGACTGGGCGGTGGGCCGGCAGTTCCTGGCCAACGTGAAGGCCGTGCTGAACGGCCGCCCCCTGGACTATCTGGTCATCAACCACGTGGAGCCGGATCACGCCGCCTCCATCGAGGAGATTCTCCTCCGCTGGCCGGAGGTGAAGATCATCACCACCCCCAAGGCGGTGACGCTCCTCAACCAGTTCGGCTTCGCCCTGGACCCCAACCTGGTGGAGGAGGTCAAGGAGGGGGACACCAAGTGCTTCGGAAAGCACACCATCACCTTTGTGTACGCCCCCATGGTCCACTGGCCGGAGGCCATGGTCTCCTTCGACACCACCAACG
>CAJUJW010000135.1:0-339 GCA_910586735.1 uncultured Oscillibacter sp.
CCTGCGTTCCTTTGACGAATTCTGGGAAAAATACTTCGAGGTCAACAGCCTCGCCATGGAGACGGCGGATTTTGTCGCGCAAATGCATACTTACTGCGTCCTGGCCAGGGAAAATACCCCGCCCCAGGAGCTGGAGGAGGACGGCACCCTGGCCCGGGAGGCCCATATGGCTCAAGCCATCTCCGCCGCCTGCCAGACCCATAGCCGGGTACTGGTGGTCACCGGCGGCTTCCACACCTGGGGCCTGCTCCACCCCGTCGAGGTTCCCCCGCCTTCAGAGCAGTTCCCCGACGGCACGGAGCAAGATCGGAAGAGCACACGTCTGAACTCCAGTCACAG
>CAJUJW010000135.1:349-2472 GCA_910586735.1 uncultured Oscillibacter sp.
CCCTCAGCGGCTATGCCAGCGGAATGCCCGCACCGGGCTTTTACCACCGGGTCTGGGAGAAGCTCCATGGGGAGGACGCGGCCCAGGCTTACAGCCAGAGCGTACTGGAGCTGCTTGCCGCCGCGGGCCGGAAGCTGCGCCACAAGGGCGAGGCCCTGTCCGTGGCCGACGAGACCTGCGCCCTGGATATGGCCAGAGGGTTAGCACGGCTCCGGGGCAAGGCCCAGCCGGGTCTATACGAATTGCAGGACGGGGTCCTCAGCGCCTTCGTGAAGGGGGAGACCACCGTCGCCTCCTGCCTGCCCCTGGAGCTCCCCGACGACGCGCTGATCCCCCCGCTGGCCTCGGACTTTCAGGCCCAGTGCGCCCGCCTGGGTCTGAGCCTGAAAACCGCCCAGCGCCAGCAGAGCACTTTGAGCATTTTCTCCTCCCCCAAGCACCGGGGGGTCAGCCGCTTTTTCCACCGGACCGTTTTTTTGGACTGCGGCTTTGCTATGTTAAGCAAGGGACCTGATTTGGTCAACCAGAAGAACCGCAGCCTGATTCGGGAACTGTGGGTCTGGCGCTGGAGCGGCAGCGTCATGGCCGCGCTGGTGGACCAGTCCGTGTCCGGCGGCACGGTGGAGGAGGCCTGCACCAAGCTCCGGGAGCTGGCGGCGGGGGACGGCGACTTTTTCTCCCTGGCCCGGGCCTGCGGACACCTGAACACGCTGCTGGAGATGGGCCGGCTCTACCAGCAGACCGACAGCTATGATTACGCCGGTCTGCTGGACCAGTGCTTCGGCCGGGTGCTGACCCTGCTGCCCTCCATGGCGGCGGTGAAGGACGCCCAGTTCCTCGACTGCCTGTCTCTGACGACCCAGCTCTACCAGCTCTCCGGACGGCCCGCCTTTGCCTCCCGCCGCGCCGGTCTGCTCTCCGCTCTCAAGCGGATGCTGGCGGACCCGGACCTCCATCCGGGCCTGCACGGGGGTATTCTGGGCTTGCTCTACGGGGACGACCCGGCCTGGCGGGAGGAGATCGAGACTGCCTGCGGCGGCTACCTCCGGGGGACCCGGGAACGGATGCTGCAATCCGCCGCCTTCCTGCGGGGCCTGTTTTCCACCGCACGGGACCTGGTGCTGGTCAGCCGGGAATTCCTGCCCGCTCTGGACCACCTGCTCTCCCGGCTGGACGAGGAGGATTTTTTGGCCCTGCTGCCGGAGCTTCGCCTGGCGTTTCGCTACTTCACCCCCATGGAGGCCGCCCGCATCGCCCGAAAGGCGGCGGGGCTTCACGGGGTCGCGGTGGAGCAGCTGCGCCGTCCGGCGGGCCAGCCGGGGCAGTACGCCTATGGAGAAGCATTGGACGCATGGGCCGCTGCGCGGCTGTAAGGAGGTTTTGTTCCTATGACCCAAGGCGCGATTTTAGAGCGCTGGCGGCTGGTGCTGGGGGAACCGGCCCAGTCCGCCATGCCCCTGTCCGGCCGTCAGGCGTTGGAGATGGACCAGGTGCTGGACTTCCTCTACCGCCGGGAGGCCGGTCAGGATGAATACCAGGATACCGGCGGCACCGGGGAGAGCCAGCTGACCATTCCGGAGTGGCTCCACCGGGTCCGGACCCTGTTTCCCCAGAAAACGGCCCAGGTGCTGGAGCGCCACGCCCTGGACCGGTATCAGATGCAGGAATTGCTGACCGATCCGGAGATTCTGGAGCGCATGGAGCCCAATCAGGCCCTTCTGGAGACGATTTTGAGCCTGAAACCCCAGATGAGCGGCCCGGTGCTGGCGGTGGCCCGCCGGATCGCCGCCAGAGTTGCCGAGGAGCTGACACGAAGAATGCAGATGGATTTCCGCAAGTCCCTGCTGGGACGGCTGCGGCGGGATTTGAGCAGTCCGGTGCCCTCCATGCGCAATCTGGACGTGAAAAAGACCATCCGCCGGAACCTGAGCCACTACGATTTGGAGAACCGCCGTCTGGTGCTGGAGCGGGTGTATTTCAGCGGCCGGGTGAAGCGGTACAACCAGTGGCGCATTATCATGGCGGTGGACGAGAGCGGGTCCATGGCCGACGCGGTGATACACAGCGCCGTGATGGCGGGGATTTTCAGCCGTATGCCTATGGTGGACACCCGTCTGGTGATT
>CAJUJW010000136.1 GCA_910586735.1 uncultured Oscillibacter sp.
ATGGCTAGAGTCAAAGGCGCGATGATGACGCGCAAGAGAAGAAATAAGATCATGAAGCTGGCGAAGGGCTACTGGGGCTCCAAGTCCAAGCACTTCCGGGTAGCCAACCAGGCCGTCATGAAGTCCCTGAGCTACGCCTATACCGGCCGCAAGCTGAAAAAGCGCGACTTCCGCTCCCTGTGGATCACCCGGATTTCCGCCGCCTGCAAGCTCAACGGGATGAACTATTCCACCTTTATGCACGGTCTGAAAACCGCCGGTGTGGAAATCAACCGCAAGATGCTGGCCGAGTTGGCCGTCAGCGACGCCGCTGCCTTCACCCAGCTCACCGAAATCGCCAAGAAGGCGTAACCGGATTTTGAGAGACGATAAAAGGACTTCGGAAGGGATTCCGAAGTCCTTTTTGCGCGTATTCTCAGTCCTGCACCCGGCAGAAGTAGGGCCCGCAGGCCGCCTCGTGGGTGTAGACGTAAGTCCAGGTGAAGTCCTTGTCCACCAGGTAAACGTCGCGGAGGTCCTGGAAAAAGTCCTCCGCCAGGGGCAGCTCCACCGGCTTCACGTAGGGCAGGTCGTTCCACTTTCCCTCATAGAAGAGATAGACCTTCCCGGCGGGCAGGGCCGCCAGGGCTTCCCGGGCGGCGTCACCCTCCAGACAGGGGACCAGCTTCCAGGAGAAGATGTGCCAGAGGTAATTCCCCTCCGCTAGCACATGTTTTCCCAGGTCCGCCTCCGAAACGTCCCCGGCGAAGGCGTCCAGCCACTGGTTCTTCACCGCACGGAAGGTGGTGGGAAAGGGCTCCTCCCAGGGGACCATGGTGCCCACACAGCGGTTGATGGGCTGGCCCAGGCCGTGGAACTTGGCCTCGTAGTCCGTCATAACCCCCACGGGGCCGTTTTCGTGGAGATTCCGGGTGACCTCCGACAGCACAAATCCGAACAGGGGCAGCTCCTCCACGGAGAACTCGAAGAGGGGCTGGTTGTCCGTCTTGAAGTGAATCTGCCCACCCATTTTCAGGACCTGCCGGTAGAGCTTCAAAAAGTTCCCGTGGGTCAGCCGCCGCTTGGCGTGGCGTCCGCTGGGCCAGGGGTCGCAGAAGTTGATGTAGACGCGGTCCACCTCGCCGGGGGCGAAGAAGTAGGGCAGCTGGTCCGCGTTGGCGCTGATAAACCAGACGTTCTCCAGTCCCGCGTTGACGCAGCGCTCCATGGCCACCACCATGGCGTCGGGCACCATCTCCACCGCCAGGAACAGCACGTCCGGCTGGGCGGCGGCGGTTCCGGCGGTAAAGCGGCCCTTGCCGCAGCCCAGCTCCAGATGAACCTCCCGGGCCTGGGGCATCAGCTCCCGCCAGCGGCCGGGGCGGTCGTAGGGGTCCCGGATGAGCCTGTCCGCGCAGCGCTCCATCCGGGGAATCAGGTTCTTTTTTTTCCGCATTCGCATAGGGCGGCGACCTCCTGAACAGGGCCGGTTATCCGGCGGAGTTAAATAATAGTGTTACCTTCGGGGCGTCCTCGGGGCGTTTCAGACCCACCATGGGGATCGTCAGGCCCTCCTTCGCCAGCCGCCGGGAGAGAGCCTCCATAAAGAGGCCCTTTCCCGGAACTTCCATATTGTGATCCGACGTGGTTTCGACCCCGCAGTTGGGGGAGCGGTCGGCGCCGACGATTCCCAGAATCTCAAAGCCGTGCCGGTGATACTCCATCACCTGCCGGACCGTGTGCTCCACTAAGGCGTCCAGCCGTTCCCTGGCGGGGGAGGCGCTCATTGCCCTGCGGATGCGGGTGTTTTCCACCGTCACCGGGCGTTCCGCGCCGTGGATGTCGCCCCGGTCCAGGCCCAGGCAGCAGAGCTCCGGGCAGGGAAGCTGGACGACACCGGCCTCCGCGTCCAGGAGAATCTGGAGGACCTCCCGGAACGCCGCCGGACAGACGGCGGTGCCGTCGGAGATGGCGTTTTGATTCAGGAGGCAGTGGGCAAGAAAGACGACCCGCCGGCTCCTTCCGTCGTTGAACATGGGGGATTACTCCCACTCGACAAATCCTATTATATGGGGCTGTATTTCCTATACTTTCACAGGCATAACATTCGCAAATTTGTTAATATTTTACCTGTTATTTTTGGCCGCTAATTTTCTTAGTATCAAAATAGTATCACAAAAAGCAGGAGAATACAACTACCTTTTACACCGTTTCCCAGGCTATTCAGCAATAGAAAACACCCTGATATATCGGAAGTTCTCTTTTATTGCGCTCGACGCATTTCGTTCCGGTAGAAGCCGTCACCCTTGGACACTGTAATCAGTTCCCCTTGGGTTTCCATAG
>CAJUJW010000137.1 GCA_910586735.1 uncultured Oscillibacter sp.
CCGGGGCCCATAAGGCAGTCCGCTACGCAAAGCGGCGTATCCGGGAGCACCCGGCCCGGCAGGTGGAAAGGTGGGAGCACAGGGCCATGAAGGCAGACGCCGAGCTCCGTTACCAGCAGGCGGTTTCCGAGCACCCAGAGCTCCAGAGCAACCCCCTCTCCCGCATGGCCCAGAAGTGGAAAATCAAGCGGCAATACGCCAGGGAGGCCAGGGAGGCGGCAAGGCAGGGGGCCAAAGCCACGGGGAAGGCGGCAGGCACGGTCGAGAAGGCGGCGGAAAAGCTGGCATTATTTGTCCGCAACCATAAGGGCGGAGCCGTTGTGGTCCTGCTGCTGTTCTGCGTTTTCCTGATTATCAACTCTGTCTTTTCCGCCCTCCCTTCCCTTGGCACCGGCATGATGAACGCCGTGGTAGGCACCTCCTACACCGCCGAGGACGAGGACATCTTAGGGGCCAACGAGGACTATACCGCCCTTGAAAACGCATTGCGGCAGGAAGTGGCGGACATTGAGCGCACCCACCCCGGCTATGACGAGTACCGCTACCGTGTGGACGAGCTGGGGCACAACCCCTATGAGCTGACCTCCTACCTGGTGGCAAAGCTCCGCACCTATACCCGTGAGGACGTGCAGGGGGAGCTTCGGGCATTGTTCGAGGCCCAGTATAGGCTGACGCTGACCGAGGAAGTGGAGACGCGCTACCGCACGGAGACCCGGACCGGCACCTCCACCAGCACGGACCCGGAGACCGGCGAGACCACCACCGAGGAATACGAGTACGAGGTGGAGGTGGCCTATGAGTATTACATCCTCCATGTGCGGCTGGAGAACCGGACGCTCCCGGCCGTCGTCGCCTCCCGGCTGGACGGGGAACAGAAGGAGCTCTATGACGTCCTGCTGGAGCTGAAAGGCAACAAGCCCTATCTGTGGGACGACATCTACTCCGGGAACGGCGGCGGATATGACCCCGGGAGCGACTACACCGTGCCGGGGGAGGCCCTTTCCGACCCGGCCTTTGCGGCCCTTATCACAGAGGCTGAAAAGTATCTGGGCTATCCGTATGTGTGGGGCGGTTCATCCCCCGGCACCAGCTTCGACTGTTCCGGCTTCGTCTGCTGGGTCTATACCCACTCGGGCGTCCATAACCTGCCCCGCACCACCGCCAACGGGATTTTAAGCCAGTGCGCCCGGGTGTCCAAAGCGGACGCGAGGCCGGGGGACCTGATCTTCTTCCAGGGCACCTACAACACCAGCGGGGCCAGCCATGTGGGGATTTATGTAGGCAACGGGATGATGATCCACTGCGGGGACCCTATCAAATACGCCAGTATCAACACGCCCTACTGGCAACAGCATTTCCTGACCTTTGGGCGTTTCAACTGATTTTCTGAAAGGAGGGCTGCATGAGCAGGCTTGAAAAAATCGAAAAGGAGCTTTTGAAGGCCCGGGAGAAGGCCGCCGAGTGGCAGGCCAAAGTCCGGGATTTGGAGAAGCAGAAACAGGAGGAAGAGAACGTGATGATCGTGCAGGCGGTCCGCTCTTTGAAGCTGACCCCCGCCGAGCTCCTGTCCTTCCTCGACAACCCCAACGTTTCCACCCCGGGCCAACTTGTCCCGAAGCCCGGCACCAGAAAGGAGGATTCCGAACATGAAGAATAACCTGATCCGCAGGGCGGCGCTTATCCTCTCGGCGCTGCTCTCCCTTACCAGCATGTCCCTGACGGCCTACGCCCAGAGCAGCGAGCCGGCGGAGGAGACCGCCCCGGAAACGGAGGAAGAGACCACGGCGAAGCCCTTCACCCCGGAGGGCACCGGAACCGTGGTGGACAACGCCACGGACGGGGACGGCAAGGAGTTCTTCACCATCACCACCCCCAGCGAGAACGTGTTCTATCTGATTATCGACCGCCAGCGGGACGGGCAGAACGTCTATTTCCTGAACGCGGTCACGGAGAAGGACCTGCTGGCCCTTGCGGAGAAAGACCCGGAGCCGGAGGTGACGGAGCCGGTCATGGAGCCGGAACCGGAGACAGAACCTCCCACGGAACCGGAGCCCGAACCGGAACCGGAGAAAACATCCGGCTTTCCTATGGGAAACATTCTGATGATTGCCGCCGTCCTGCTGGCCGGAGGCGGGGCCGGGTATTATTTCAAGATATACCGCCCGAAGCATGAAGCTCCTGACATGGACGACGGGGAATACGGCTATGAGGACGAGGACGACCCCTACGGCGACATAGAGGAAATCGAGGAAACGGAGGACGGGGAATGAATTTTACGGACAGCGAATT
>CAJUJW010000138.1:0-729 GCA_910586735.1 uncultured Oscillibacter sp.
CCGGAGCCGTACTCCCGGGAGAGCAGGGGCTCCGAGAGGAGCTCCCGGCCCAGCTTCCCCTCCGCCTGCATGGCGGCGAAGCGGTCCTGCGGGGGGGCGATGAGGACCAGCCGGTCCCTGGCGATGCACTCATAGGAGAGGTCCTGCCGATCATCCGCGCTGCCGGCAAAGCCCACCTGGACCTCCCGCTCCAGCAGCATCTGCTGGACGGCCCGGCTGTCGCCGTGCTTCAGGGCGATGCAGCAGTCCGGACGGCGGCGGGAGAAGGACGCCACCCAGGACGGCACCAGAGCGCAGCCGGGGGCCGTGGAAGCGCAGATGCGCAGTTCGCTGCGCTTCTCCTCCACCATGCCCGTCTCCAGGTCCCGGCATTTGTCCAGCACGTCCTTGGCGATCTGGTAGACCCGCTTGCCCTCGTCTGTGAGCGTACCGCCCCTCCTGGCCCCCCGGTGGAACAGGGGGGCGTGGAGGATCTCCTCCAGGGCGTGGATATGACTGCTGACCGTGGACTGGGCCATGTAGAGCCGGTTCGCCGCCTCGGTAAAGCTTCCGCACTCCACCACCGCCGCAAGGACCTCCAGCTGTTTCAGGTTCAGATTGCCGATCTTTCCCGCCTCCCTCCGCTGTTTCTATCTGTAACATATATCAAATATGTCCAAAAGTCAACAGGGGTTTCGGTCCGGAATCGAAAATTCCCTGTTGACAAGGCCCAAAACCGTGTTATAATAG
>CAJUJW010000138.1:739-1947 GCA_910586735.1 uncultured Oscillibacter sp.
CAAGCGAGCGGGGGACGGTGGGAGCCCTGCGGCGCGGCCCCGGTGCGGCCACTTCCGAGCGGGCGGCGAGGAGCCGCACGGCTTGGCCCCCGTTACAGGGCCGTCGAGATGTCCCGAACGGGATAATTAGGGTGGTAACGCGAGGACCTTCGCCCCTATGTGGTGGGCGCGGGTCTGTTTTTTTATCCAAAAAGGGGGTGATGGGAATGGGACGGCGCTTGACGGCCCTGCTGGCAGTGCTGGTGATGCTCCTGCTGGCCGCTTGCCAGGGAAAGCCCCTGCCCGGGGGCATGGAGGAGACCGCCCTCCTGGACGCCGGACAGGAGGCCCTGCTGATGCTGGCCGGCGGGGACTATGAGGGGGTTTTCGGCCTGCTCCGGGAGGACGTGGCGGAGGCCCTGACGGCGGAGGACATCCGGGACCTCGCCCTGCGCCAATTGGACGGCGCGGGGGTGTACAAGCAGATCGAGAGCCGTATGGCTACCGGCCAGTCCTCGGACGGCGAGGACTACGGCGTGGCGGTGTTTTACTGCGAGTACTCCAAAAAGGACGTGCTCGTCCGCCTGGCCTTTGACCCGGATTATGCGCTGATTGGGCTGGAGGTTAAAAAGCAATGATCTCCTGGCTGAGGCGCAGGCCGATCCCGATCCCCAGAGCGAGGCTTTCAGCGCAGCAGAGTGTCCGAAGGCCGGTAAGCTGGTCTGCCAGATTCACCTTGTCCTCGCCGGACATGGGGATGAGCTGGACAAGCCGCTCCACTGTCTCATCCTCCGCCATCTTGAGATGCCTCTGCACATCATGGGCGTAGCTGTTGAAAAGTTGGGTGTATATATCTTGCATTTGAAACGCCTCCTTTTTCGCCAATTGCTCAATGGCCGCCGCCTCCCCCTCAGCAATATTTTATGGCGTGTTCTTGCTGAGATTATACCACACCATATCAAGGCGTGTCAAGTATGTTTAGGAGATATTGTATGGAAATTAAGATGCCAAGATTTTCCGCACGTATTAAGGAACTTAGAAAAGAAAAAGGGCTTACTCAGGTCCAGATGGCGGAATTTATTGGGTGCAAAGACCGCCACTATCAAAAAATTGAATACGGAGAAATCAATATCCCCTCTATGATGTTGGAACGCCTTGCCGATTTTTTCAACGTCTCTACCGACTACCTCCTGGGCATCACGGACGACCCCACGTGGAGAGGAGAAACT
>CAJUJW010000138.1:1957-2196 GCA_910586735.1 uncultured Oscillibacter sp.
CGAGATACGGAACTGTGACGGAGTTCAGACGTGTGCTCTTCCGATCTCCACGAGCTGTTCAGTGGACCGATCCAATCGAGTTTAACTCCTGACCTGTCATTTAATAACGGGCATATCTGTATTATACCCGTTTTTTAATGACATGTCAAGAGGAAATGGAGGAGATATAGATGGAAATAAAAATGCCGGGATTTGCTCTGCGATTGAAGGAACTTCGACAGGAAAAAGGGCTGAAACAA
>CAJUJW010000139.1 GCA_910586735.1 uncultured Oscillibacter sp.
AGCCCGGCTCCGACAACCCCTACATCAACATCATCGCCTGCCGCACCGCCGACCTAGACAATGAAGTCTATCAAAAGGTGCTGGCTGCCTACCAGTCCGAGGAGACCGCCCAGGCCATCCGGGACATCTATCAGGGCACCTACATCCCCGCATTTTAAGCAAGATACAGTTCCCGCCCCCTCGGAGGGCGGGAACAAACATAACTTTGAGGTGAATCAATATGGCCATCCATCCGCTGATTGAACAGGACAAGGACTACATCATCTCCCTGCGCCGCTGGTTCCACAGCCACCCGGAGCTGAGCATGAAGGAATTTGAGACTGCCAAGCGCATTGAGAAGGAGCTGAACGCCATCGGCATCCTGGCCCGCCGGGTGGGGGGGACCGGGGTGCTGGGGGTCCTCAAGGGGCGGAAGGGGCCGGGCAGAAGGGTGGTCCTCCGGGCGGACACCGACGCCCTGCCCATCCAGGACGAGAAAACCGTGCCCTACGCCTCCCAGTGCCCCGGCGTGATGCACGCCTGCGGCCACGACGCCCACACCGCCGCCCTTCTGGGGGCCGCCCGGGCGTTGAAAAAGCTGGAGGACAGCCTCTCCGGAGAGATTGGCTTCGTTTTCCAGCCCGGGGAGGAGTATGGCAAGGGGGCCGTCCTCTTTCTTCAGGACGGGGCCCTGGAGGGGGCGGACCGCTCCTTCGGCGTCCACATGCAGTCCAACCTGCCGGTGGGGCAGGTTGCCATGAATCTGGGGGCGGAGAACGCCTCGGTGGACCACTTTACCATCCGGATACACGGCAGGAGCGCCCACGTCTCCACCCCGGAGCTGGGGGCGGATGCCCTCTACGCCGCCGCCCAGATTGTCACCGCCCTCCAGGGCCTGGTGGGCCGGCTGAAGAGTCCCACCGACCCCGCCCTCATCGGCGTGGGGGTGCTCCGGTCCGGGGAGGGGTACAATATCGTGGCCCGGGAGGCGGTGATCGAGGGCACGGTGCGCTGCTTCTCCGAGGAGACCCGGGCCATGATAAACGGCAAGATCGCCGATACCGCCCGGGGAGTGGCCGCCCTGTACAACACCACCGCTGAGATCGAGACCGAGTCCTTTACCCGGGCCCTCATCAACGACGCCCGGGTGTACGCTGAGACCGCCCCCCTGGTGGAGAAGGTGGTGGGCAGGGGGAACCTGGTGGTCAAGGAGCTGTCCCTGGGCGGGGACGACATGGCGGAGATCATGGCCGTGGTCCCCGGGGTCTACGCCTTTGTGGGCAGCGGCAGCGAGGCCGTCCCCGGCTCCCGGCTGGCCCATCACACCCCGGGCTTCGATATCGACGAGAGATGTCTGACTATCGCCGCAAGTTTATATGTAGAGTCGGCTCTGTTTTGGCTGAAGCAACGGACATAGTACAAAAATTTTGCAGTCTGCCGCCTCTGTTTTCATATAAAAATCCTCTTGTAAATTCAATGAAAGGCGCTATGATAGCTTTGCATTTATTCCATATTCTGCAAGGGGGAATCGGCGATGTCCTATCACTATCTATTGGATCTGGCTTTGATTTTATTGAGTACCAAGCTGTTGGGGATCGCAACAGGAAAATTCCAAATGCCGCGGGTGGTGGGCGCGCTGCTGGCCGGGCTGATCCTGGGTCCTGCGGCGCTGAATATTCTGTCAGAGACTGCGTTCCTTTCCCAGCTGAGCGAACTGGGCGTCATCGTGATTTTGTTCACCGCCGGAATAGGCACCGACCTGCGTGAACTGCGCGGCGCCGGAAAGGCGGGCTTTTTGGTGGCGCTGTGCGGCGTGCTGGTACCCATGCTGATGGGCACAGGCTTTGGCTGGCTGGCGGGACAGGCAGGCTGGCTGCCGGGAAATACCTTCCTGGAAAACATCTTTTTAGGCACGGTACTTACCGCGACCTCTGTGAGCATCACAGTAGAGACGCTCAAGGAGCTGGGGCATCTGGACACCCGGGTGGGCAGTACGATCCTGGCCGCCGCCCTGATCGACGACGTGCTGGGTCTGGTGGCGCTGACCGTGGTGTCCAGCATGGCGGGCGGCGGAGGCAGCCTGCTGCTGGTGCTGCTGAAGATTGTGTTGTTTTTTGCCTTTGCCGTCGCCGC
>CAJUJW010000140.1 GCA_910586735.1 uncultured Oscillibacter sp.
AGAACTTTAGGTCCGCTCTGAGAGTCCGGCAGCAGACCGGGCCGAAGCGACGGCAACCTAGCTTTGAGTACAACGAAAACCCCGGAGGGTTCATCCTCCGGGGTTTTTCTCATTTACTGTAGGGTTTGGAACCGGGTGGTCACGGCCTCCTTCTGCCCGCAGGTCAACCGGCCCTCGGGGCAGCTTCCGCTGACAAAGCAGCTGGGTCCAAAGTGGCAAAAGAGGGCGGGAAAGCTGTGCCGAAGCTGCCGCAGGAGCTCCACGGCGATGTCCCGAACCTCCCACTGAGCCCGGTTACAGGACCGGAGGCGGATGAACCATTGAAGCTCCCGGGCGTTCATGGTGGTCATGAGGTCCATGACGTTGCCGCTGAGGGCGAAGTAGTAGTGGTATTTTTCCAGGGCCCCGCAGAGGCGGCGCACCGCGGCGTGGGCCTCGCTGATGGCCCGGCGATACTGCTCCAGCGGGGCGTGGGCGGCGGCGATGGTGTCGGGGACAATAAACTTGCTGTGGTCCATCGTTTCAATGGAGGGGACGATGATGGACTGCATCCGGTGCCGGACCAGGTGGGTGACGCCGGAGAGGGTGACGTTGGAAACGGTGAAGGTGTAGGCCAGCTGCTCCAGCTCTCTGGGCCGCTGGGATGCCGCCAGCTCAGCGGGAGTAAAGGGCTGTTCCTTGCTGGGGTGCTGGATGCGCCAGGCGGCCTCCAGCAGCTTCATGGGTTCTGCCGGGGCGTTCACCAGGGCGACGGCCCCGGCCTCCTGCCGGGTAAGATAGACCGGGTCGGCCTGAGAGCAGCGGAGGGACGGGACCTCACCGGCGGGAGACCCTTCAAAGGACGGCCGGATTTCCGGCAGCAGGCAGGGGAAGCGCTCCTCCAGCTGGGCCGTGAGCTGATCGGCTAGGGTTTGCAGCTCCGGGATGTTCCGGCCCCGGCCGTAGCGGATTTCGCAGAGGGCGCGGGCCAGCTCCCGGGCGTTGAGGGTGCAGTAGAAGTTGCTGTGGAAGGAGTAGGGCAGGAGGAACCGGGCGTCCTCCCTGGGGACCCCTGCCTCCAGCAGGGCCCCGTAGGCCCGGAAAAGCCCGTCCATGTAATTCCGGTATTGGCGCAGGTCTTCGCTCTCCAGGTCCGGGGGGACGTAGTAGCCCAGGGCGCTGAAATCCACATAGCGCCGGGACTTGACGGTGAAGGAGGCCAGGCGGCACTCAATAAAAAACTGCTCCACGAAGACGGACACGTCCCGGAAGGCGATGGTGAAGACGGCGTGTTCAATCAGGGACTTGTGGCCGGAGGCCAGGACCTTCTCAATGAGGGCCCGGTTCTTGGGATTCTCCCTGGCGTTCTCAAAGATTTTGTGGGCGTCCCCGGCGGTGGTGGAGATCCGGGCGGCGCTGGCACAGACCTCTTCGCTGTTGGCGTTGCAGCTGACGATTTTGGCGTGGAGCTCTTTTTCCATGTTGCGGTCCTCTCTTTTGCGTTTCTTAGAGCCGATTATAACACAGCGCCGGCGGAAAATCCACTGGAGTTTCGTGTGCCGTGTAAATGGGTATTCTGTTGGGAGATGCTGTTGTAGTAAATGGACAATTGATAATGGACAATGAGGCGCACAGGGGAGTGGGTCCCGTTCCCCAGGGCATGGCAGTCCCGGAGGAATGGCCCGTACAGGGGTGCGGGCCCCACAATGAAGTATCAGCCTCCGAAAAGGCTGGTCCCATGTCGCGGGGCGGGACAGAACCCGCCTCCTACAGAGGTTTACCGGGAGAAGGGCAGGCCCTGAGAGGACGGGCCGCCGAGGGCGGCGGCCTCTACGGGATGTCCTACTGATAGAAGGCGATAGGCCAACCAGCCCCGCAAGCGCCAGGGTAGCGGCAGCGAAAAGAGGAGGAAGTCGATTCGACGACCACCAAAACCCCCCGCTAGCACCACGCCGCGGACTGGAGACATGCGTACCCGGAGAAAGCATTACCTGCGCGCCCCCGTTTTCTCTCTTCCGCCGTGCACGGCGCATTCTCTCTTTTCGCAAAAGAGGGGCCCCCGCAAAATCGTAGATTTTGTG
>CAJUJW010000141.1:0-1043 GCA_910586735.1 uncultured Oscillibacter sp.
CTGGCGTGTTTACGGATTTGGATGCTGCCCTGCCGCGCATGGGCAAGGGCCTCCCCGTAGCCGTCCTCGGCGAGAAAGCGCCGGATGTACTCCCCCTGTCTCCCCAGGGGACAGTCGGCCAGCACCAGAAATTCGATCATGTGGCGGGTGCAGTCCTGGAACCGCTCCACCGCCAGCAGGTCATGCCCGGTGATGGGCAGATGGAGCGGCTTCACTTGCGGCTCCTTTCCTTGATTTCCAGGACGGCGGGGCCGTACCGGGCCACCAGGAGGGCGTTGACGATCAGGCTGAACGCCAGCGTATCCACCACCTCGCTGTTGGCGAGGTCGGCCAGGGCCACGCCGGACCCCTCCGCATAGATGTCCCGCGCCGCCGAAAACAGTGTGTAGCAATGGGGGGAGATGTCTTTCAGCGTCCCGTAGTCGAACTCGATGCCATGCCTGCAAAAGCAGTTGGCGGACCGGAGAAAGAGGTCGTCATTGGCGGTGAGCAGATACATGGCGGCGAAGTAGGCCGGGGTGTCCCGCTTCCGGCGAAAGCTCTCCCGCGCTTTCAGCCGCTCCATGCGGCCCTGGTGGGCGGGGGAGAGGAACAGAGACCCGGTAAAGCGCCGGATGGCCGTGTGCAGGCGGGCGTCCAGGTGGGCATTGCGGGGGAACGTCTCCATGACGGCCTCCTCATACCCCACCACTCCGGCCTCGATCCGCTCCGCCAGCCAGGGACAGCCCTGGGCGGTGCAGCCCTTTTTCTTTCCGGCATACTCGGTGCAGAGGCGGCAGTCCACATGCTCCGGCTTGTATTGGAATGTGTTGATATACAACGTGCTTCTCCTTTCCCGGACATGAAAAAACCGGGCAGAGAGAATCCCTGTCCGGTGCGTCCAAATATTAGGGGTCCCCGCGCAAGCCCAGCGAAGCGGGTTGCGTGGGGAAAGGCGGTGCAGCGAAATGAGTGAACCCTGCCGCTTGCGGCGGGGTGAAGGATATGGAGCTTGCGCCGCCGTCAGCGTTCCTGGCTGCGCTGGCGCTTCTTCTGCCACGCCT
>CAJUJW010000141.1:1140-1783 GCA_910586735.1 uncultured Oscillibacter sp.
TCGTTCAGCTCCCCGGACTGGCTTAACTTCTTCATGTGCTGGGCCTGGGAGACGGAGGGGGTGGCCTGTTCGCTTTCTATGGTCTCCACCAAAAGCGCCTGTTCCTCCGGCTTCAAAGCGGCGATCTGATAGGCCGGGGTCACGGCAATTTTTTTATCATCCACCATCTGCTGAAGCTCCGGGATCAGCTGGGTCAGGGAAATGTAGTTGCGGACGGTATCGCCGCTCATACCCATGGCCGCGCCAATTTCATCATCGCTTCTCAACTTAGCCGAATTATTCGGCGAAGTTAAATCTGTCCTCGCTCCGCGCCGCTTGATGGCCTCCAGCTTCATTTTGTACGCCTGCGCCCTCTCGCTGGGCAGGATGTTTTCCCGCTGGATGTTGCTGTCCACCATCAAAATGGTGGCGGTGTCGTCGTCCAGATTGCGGACCAGGGCAGGCAGCGCGGCCAGACCTGCCAGCTCGCAGGCGTGTTTGCGGCGATGGCCCGCGACGATCTCATAGCCGCCCGCCTCGCGGGGCCGGACGATGGCCGGGGTCAGCACACCGTACTCTTTCACGCTCTCGGTGGTCTCCTTCATGGCATCATCATCCCTCACTTTGAACGGGTGGTTGGGAAACGGGTGCAGCTCCGTCAGGG
>CAJUJW010000142.1 GCA_910586735.1 uncultured Oscillibacter sp.
TCTCCTCCATCCGAAGCGACGAGAACGCCGCCCAGGACAGCTTCGGCCTGGTGGCCCTGTGTTCCGTGGGGCCCATTCTGGCGGTGCTGATTCTGGCCATGATCTACCCCGCCTCCGGGGCCTACGTTCCCTCCCCCATGCCCCAGGCGGCGGACAGCCGGGAATTGGGGGCCCTGTTCCTCACCGCTCTCCCGGAGTACGCCGTGGAGGTCTTCAAGAGCCTGTTCCCCATCGCCGCCTTTTTCGGGGTCTTCCAGGTGCTGGCCCTGCGGCTGAAACAGAAGAAGGTCTTGAAAATCGTCATCGGCCTCCTGTATACTTATATTGGCCTGGCGCTGTTCCTCACGGGGGTCAACGTGGGCTTCCTCCCGGCGGGCACCTACCTGGGCCGGCAGATCGCCGCCCTGTCCTTCAACTGGCTGCTGATCCCCACCGGCATGCTGATGGGCTGGTTCATCGTCCAGGCGGAGCCGGCGGTCCACGTGCTGAACAAGCAGGTGGAGGAGATCACCTCCGGGGCCATCCCCGGCGGGGCCATGAGCGCCAGCCTCTCCATCGGCGTGGCGGTGTCCATCGGCCTGGCCATGGTCCGGGTGCTGACGGGAATCTCCATCTTCGTTTTCCTGGTGCCCGGCTACCTGCTGGCGGTGGTCCTCAGCTTTTTCGTGCCCAAGATTTTCACCTCCATCGCCTTTGACTCCGGCGGCGTGGCCTCGGGTCCCATGACGGCCACCTTCCTGCTGCCCTTCGCCATGGGGGCCTGCGAGGCCCTGGGGGGCAACATTGTCACGGACGCCTTCGGCGTGGTGTCCATGGTGGCCATGACGCCGCTTCTGACCATCCAGCTTTTGGGCCTGGCCTACCAGTGGAAGCTGAAAGCCCAGCTGGCCCAGGCGGAGGACGAGGAGATCATCGACCTTGCGTATTAAATCTGCGGGCGCACGCGCCCTGAGAGAGGAGGCCCGCCCATGGACAGAGCCGTTCTCATGATCGTCATCACGGACCGGAGCCGGGGCGGGGAGTTCGCCTCCTGGTTCCAGGCCCAGGGGGCCACGCTGATATTGTCGGCCCTGGGCCGGGGCACCGCGGCCACGGAGGTGCTGGACTACCTGGGCCTGGAGGCCACGGAGAAAGCGGTGCTTTTGCTGGCGGCCCCCCGGTCGGGGCGGCTGGTGCGGAAAGCGGCCCGGGAGCTGTGGCTGGACGTGCCCGGACGGGGCATTCTGATGGCCGTGCCCATCTCCAGCGTGGGCGGGGCCCGGGCCCGGGACTATCTGCTGTCATGGCAGGCGGAGGAGGACGACATGGACAGAGAAATCACCCACGAGCTCATCGTGGTCATCGCCAACCGGGGCCACACGGACCAGGTGATGGACGCGGCCCGTTCCGCCGGTGCGGCGGGAGGCACCACCATCCACGCCAAGGGCACGGGCGCCGAGCTGGCCCGGAAGTTCCTGGGGGTGTCCCTGGCGGCGGAGAAAGAGATTGTGTTCATCCTGGCCAAGGAGGCGGACCGGAAGCCCATCATGAAGGCCGTCATGACCCAGGCGGGCATGCAGACCAAGGCCCAGGCGGTGGTGTTCTCCCTGCCGGTGACGGACCTGGCGGGTCTGCGTCTGCTGGAGGAAGAGGGAGAAAGCTGAAAGAGAAAAAAAGGGCCCGGCGCGGAAAGGATACCGCGCCGGGCTTTCTTCGCTGCCGTCGCTTCGGCCCGGTCTGCTGCCGGACTCTCAGAGCGGACCTAAAGTTCT
>CAJUJW010000143.1 GCA_910586735.1 uncultured Oscillibacter sp.
AGACAATATTTATTTGGGCGATTTATCACGCCCGGATATTCACCCCGCCGCCAATCGCTGTAAGGAAGTCCTGCCAGCGGTTTACATACTCCTGATAGGTAGAACGCTGGGGCCTCGGGGGTTGGCCCGCCTGAATCAGCAGGTTATTGATTTGAGTGTCCAAACGCGAGGGTCTCCGCTCCTCCGGGGTTTTGTAGAACTCCTTCCAGTAGTGCTCCTGGGAGATGCCCCAGCGCAGGGCCTGGGGGTTCCGGGCGGCGGCTTGGGCGGTCAGCTTCTGGCCGGCGGAGACGCCAGCACGGATGGCTCCGGCCCCATCGCCGCCGTTCTGCCGGTAGGCGTTCATCGTGGCGTTGTAGATGCCCTGGAACACGGAACGGTCCACAGGGGCAAAGGTCCCCTTGGGTTCTCCGGATGAACGGTTGCTTTCCCGGCGGGCGAGAGCCTGATCCAGTGCCGCCAGCGCGTTTTCGTGCCCCTGAGCGCGGCTGTTCCGAAGCAGGGAAGCCATGTTTTCGCTCACCAGTCCCTTGGAGATCATCGTCTCCGCCTTCATGTCCGCCATAGCCAGGTTAAGGCCCAGCCTCGCCTCGTCCCGCCCGCAGGAGGACGCACCGAAAATTTCCGCCTGATAGTCCTGGGCGATTTTCCCGGCGGCGGCCAGGTCCTGCACCGAGTACCGGGCCTCGCTTTGACCTGCCTTACCCGCCTTGCCCGCCGTCCGGAGCTGAGAGGCAATGTAGGCGTCGTGGTCCTTCAGCCACACGCTGTCGGGACCGGTCTGCGCCACCGCCTCATGGACCTGCTTCAACGCGCCCCGGTACGCCTCCTCTTTCTCCGCGAGAATGGAGGAAAAGCTGTCCCGGACCGCCTGGGCGTCGCTGTTGGACAGACCCAGATTGTCCTGCAAAGCCTGGGTGTAGCCGTCGATCATCCCGGATTTCCCGGCCTGATAGACCTCCTCCAGCTTGGCAAGCTGGGCGGTCAGCTCCTCGCCGGTATAATTGCGCTCCAGCTTATCCCGCGCCGCCACATAGCGGGAAGCCAGATAGTCCAGACCGTCCTCCAGCTCCTCCGGGGAGGTGGCTTTGAAAGCGTCCAGTTCCCGTGTCAGGGCGCTCCAGTCCACCGAGCCGTCCAGACCGTTCTGCCGCAGGTCCTGTATGTAGGCGGAGATCACTTCGTCCTTGGTGGGGCCGCCGTCCTGGATGCCCAGGTCCCACCGGGCCTGCATCCGCCAGTTTTCCAGAAACTCCTTGGACTTCTCCGGATCGTCCAGGTCTTTCAAGTTAAAGGTCTGCGTCTCCTGCCGCCAGAGATACTCCGCCGCATCCCGGATGGAGTAGTCCTCCCGGTAGCCTTGCCGGGCGGAGAAATCCGGGTTCAGCAACTGCGCAGAACCTTGAACCACGCCGTCTTTCATCCATACGGCATCCGAGTCGCTTTGAAACCCCGCATGGGGCGCACCGGTGGTGATCCGGTTGGAGATGTTGTTGGAGATGATAGGAAAATTTCCGATGTTCATGGGGGTTCCTCCTAAAAATAGATTCATAGAGATTGCAGAATTATCTGCATTTATTTTTCATCAGACCGATAAACTGGAAGTTACTTATTTAACCGTATCCAAAACCCTGATACCAAGAATTTCAATCTGATATCCATCTTCAAATGGTTTAATTTTCCCCT
>CAJUJW010000144.1 GCA_910586735.1 uncultured Oscillibacter sp.
CCGTTGTTCCAGATGTAGTAGGCAAAGGCGGCCTGGCCCTCGTCGGTGGTCATGTCGATGCCCCAGGGATAGATGCTGGAGTCATGGGCCTTGATGGCCTCGCAGGCGGCTTTCAGCTCGTCCCAGGTGGTGGGGACTTCCACGCCGGCGGCTTCCAGGATGTCCACGTTGTAGTACATGGCGCGGGCGGAGGCCAGGTCGGGGATGGCCCAGATGGTGCCGTCGATGTTGGACTGCTCCAGGAAAGCGTCATAGAACTTGGCGTAGGTCTCCTCGGAGACGCAGTCCTGAATGGGCAGGAGCAGGTCGTCGGCCACATAGTCCGCGAACACGTCGATGTTCAGGATGTCCGGGGCGTCGCTGTTGGCTACCCGGGTGTTGACCACCGTGTAGATGTCGTTCCAGGACACCACTTCCACGACCAGGTCGATGTCGTCATGGCTTCCGTTGAACTCGGTGACGAAGTCGGCCCACCACTGTTTGGTGTTCTGGCCGTACTCGGCGGCGATTACCTTGACGGTGGTCTTTTCCCCGGAGCCGGAATCGGCGGGGGGAGTCTGGGTGTCGGTTGTGCCGGAATCGGCGGGAGGGGCGGAGGTGTCGCCGCCCTTGTCGCCGCCGCAGGCGGCCAGGGACAGGACCATCACGAGAGCAAGCAGGGTGGCAAGAAACTTTTTCATCGTCATTCTCCTCTAACTATAAAATTTACGTGCGGGACGCACGCATGAGGGTGCGATATGTAAATTTCACAAACGCCGCCCTCATATACTCATTATACTTGTAGAATTTGTAAATAATAGGGACCGCCGTACAGTTTATAGCAAAATCGTACGAACCACGAAAATTCGTACGATTTGGTAATCGATTAACTAAAATATCCCAGGAAGAAAAAGGGCGGGAAAAGAGAAACGAGAGAGCCCTCGCCAGGGAGGGCCCTCTCGTCCGGGGGGTTCATTTCAGCTGAGATTGGAGGCGGTTCCCGCCGCCGCGTCCCGGCAGTTCTTGCGGAAAGCGCTGGGGGTCATGCCGGTGGCGGAGCGGAAGACCTTGGAAAAGTAGTTGTAGTCGCTGACGCCCACGGTCTCCCCCACGGCGGAGATGGGCATGCTGCTCTGGAGCAGGAGCCGCTTGGCGGCGTCGATGCGCCGCTGGGAGATCAGGTAGGAGAGGGTACGCCCCCCGGAGAGCTCCTTGGCCAGGGAACAGAGCTTGGTCCGGCCGATGTGGAGCTGCTGGGAGATGGACTCCAGGGAGAGCTTCTCCATGTAGTGCTGGTCCAGGTAGAGCTCCAGCTTCTGGAGGTCCGTCTGTTCCGCCGTCAGAATCATGCCCTTGAGCTGAATGTAGGCGGACAGGGCCTCCAGGGTCTCGGTGTAAGCCTGAATCTCCGCCTTGGAATACTGGCGGAACTGGAAGAAAGCGTCCTTCAGGGCGTCGGGGCCATCGGGCCACCAGTCCAGAAGGGAACGGGTGTACTCCCACTGCTCCTCAAGGGGCGAGTCGTCCAGGTAACAGCCCACGGCCAGATAGGCCACGGGGTTCTGCTTGCTGTAGAGGGGCATGACGGCCTCGCAGATGCCCACGTGGCAGCGGTAGTGCTGAAATCCGCTCTCCGCCTCATAGCGCCGGATCTTGCACTGGTCGCAGGCGACGCAGCGCTCATGGCCCTCGGGCAGGTCGT
>CAJUJW010000145.1 GCA_910586735.1 uncultured Oscillibacter sp.
GAGGCCAGCAAGGTCTTCTCCAAGAACCTGATGAAAAAATACGGCATCCCCACCGCCCGCTATGAGGTCTTTGACGACCCGGCCAAGGCCCTGGCCTATCTGGAGTCCGCCTCCCTCCCCATCGTGGTCAAAGCCGACGGCCTGGCCCTGGGCAAGGGCGTGCTGATTCCCCAGAACCTCCAGGAGGCCCGGGCCGCCGTGAAGGCCATTATGGAGGACAAGACCTTTGGCGACTCCGGGAATGAGATTGTGGTGGAGGAGTTTCTGACGGGGCCGGAGGTCAGCGTCCTGGCCTTCACCGACGGTACCGCCATCGCCCCCATGGTCTCCTCCATGGACCACAAGCGGGCCGGGGACGGAGACACGGGGCTCAACACCGGCGGCATGGGCACCGTCGCCCCCAACCCCTGCTACACCCCCGCCGCGGCCCAGGAGTGCATGGAGAAAATCTTTCTCCCCACCCTGGCGGCCATGCGGGCGGAGGGCTGCCCCTTCAAGGGCTGCCTGTACTTCGGATTGATGATTACCCCCGACGGGCCCAAGGTCATCGAGTACAACTGCCGCTTCGGCGACCCGGAGACCCAAGTGGTCCTCCCCCTGCTGAAAACGGACCTTCTGACCATCATGCAGGCCGTGGAAAATGAGACCCTGGGGGACCTGAACGTAGAGTGGTCCGGCGGTGCCGCCGCCTGCGTCATCCTGGCCTCCGGCGGCTATCCCGGCGGCTATGAGAAGGGAAAGGCCCTCTCCATCCCGGCGGACCTGCCCGCAAACGTCACCGTCTACCACGCCGGGGACAAGCTGGACGGGGACAAATTAGTCACCAGCGGAGGCCGGGTCCTGGGCGTCACCGCTGCGGGGGAAACCCTCCAGGACGCCCTGCGGGACGCTTACGCCGCCGCAGAACGCATCCAGTTCGAGGGCAAGTACATGCGGCATGACATTGGCGAGAGGGCCCTCCGGGCCCTGGAGGGATGATATGGTAAGACGCGTATACGCAGAAAAGCGCCCCGGCCTCAGCCCCGAGGCCGGGGGCCTTCTGGCGGACCTGCGGGACTTCCTGGACATCCAGGGCATCACCGGCGTCCGGGTCCTGCACCGCTACGACGTGGAGAACCTGGACGGCGCGGCCTTTGAGAAGGCCCGCCGGACCGTGTTCTCCGAGCCCCAGGTGGACACCGTCTGGGACGAGATGATCCCCGTGGCCGGGGACTGCCCCCACTGGTCCCTGGCCGTTGAGGCCCTGCCAGGCCAGTTCGACCAGCGGGCGGACTCCGCCGCCCAGTGCATCCAGCTGATGACCGGCGGCGAGCGGCCCCTGGTGCGCACCGCCACGGTCTATCTCTTCGAGAGCACCGGAGAGGGGCCCTTCCCCTTCACGGAGGAGAATCTGGAAAAGATCCGCCGCCACCTCATCAACCCCGTGGAGAGCCGGGAGGCGACGGAGGAAAAGCCCGCCACCCTAGTCCGGGAGCACCCCGCCCCCCGCGCGGTGGAAGCCCTGGCGGGCTTCACCGCCATGGACGAGGCGGACCTCTCCTCCCTGCTGGACCGCCTGGGCCTGGCCATGGACCTGGACGACTTGACGTTCCTCCAGGACTATTTCCGGGACACGGAGAAGCGGGACCCCACCATCACGGAGGTCCGGGTGGTGGACACCTACTGGTCCGACCACTGCCG
>CAJUJW010000146.1 GCA_910586735.1 uncultured Oscillibacter sp.
GGCTCCATGTGGACGTGTCCGCCAACGACCTCTCCGGCAGGAACGGCGTCCTGCTCACCGAGAGCTACCAGACCGGGAAGGATCAGGCCCCGGAGGCCACCGCCTTCCTCAAAGAGTTATTCGTACCTGGATCAACGAAATAAGCAAAATCATATCCCACGCTGGCAGGCTGTGAAAACAGCCTGCCGCTTTTTTGTTCTCAAACAGATCGCAACCAGAAAGGAGTTTCCATGAAACATAAGCCTTTGACCCGCATCCTCTCCCTGCTGCTGGCCGTGGCCACGCTGGTCAGCCTGCTGGCCGTCCCCGCCAGCGCCGCCTCGCTGGGCGGCAGCGGCACCGTCACCATCCAGCAGGCCGGCTTCGGCAATTATTTGTCCAAGAGTACGGGCGGCAGCATCGGTGGCGGCTACTGGAAGTACACCAGCAACGATGGCCTCACCGGCACCGCCTACTGCGTCAACTGGGGGCTGAAGGGGGTGTCCCCTTCCAAGTCCCTCACCATCCAGGAGTACAACCGCAACCCCCAGACCATGGGCGTGTTTGCGAACGGGTATCCGAACCGCACCCTGGCGCAGTTCAAAGAGCTTCACGCGGACGAGGTGCGCGGCATCGCCAGTCTGACGGAGGATGAGTACAAGTACGCCACCCAACTGGCGGTCTGGGCCTCCTGCGGCCAGCTCTCCGTCCCCGGTACATCCTTCACCGCTGGCCGGGCCGCCCTGGTGGAACCCACCTCGGACGCCCAGAAGATCCGGGTGTATGACAGCGTCAAGGCCATGCTGAAATACTCTGCCCACTGGACGAAAAACCTCTACACTGGCCTGTCCATCCGGGCGGAGGAGGATAAGGATGTCCGCGGCGTGGAAGTCCTCAACGAGTACGGCCTGGAGGGCGCCGCCGCCGACAACGAGGACGGCATCAAAAAGGAGACCATCGGCGGGAAGGAATACTACACCCGCACCATGTATGTGGCCTCCGCCACCTCCACCTGGATCGATGGCCGGACCACCAAGGTCTATTCCACCGACGCGCCCCAGGGGACCATCTTCACCGCCGAGAACGGCTCCCCCCTGGAGACTGTGCAGGAGAACGGCGCCACCTGCTACAAGGTGGACACCAGCAAGTCCCGCAACACCAACCTCAACTCCAACGGCGAGGAGTATTACGGGGCCTTCAAGGTCTGCGTCCCCGTGGACAACGCCGCCGCCGAGGGCAGCTTCACCATCAAGGCCACGGGCGGCGTGGCGCAGTATAACCTGTTCCTGGCCTATAACCCCTCCGCCACCGAACAGTCCTATATCATTTCCGACCCCGGCTATGTCACCCTGGAGGCCCAGGCCCCCTTTAAGTGGAGCGGTACGGAGGAACCTGACACCGCCAGCCTCCAGGTCGTCAAGGCCGGCGCTGGCGGCGCGCCCCTGGAGGGGGCCTCCTTCACCCTCACCGGCAGCGGCGGCACCACCGTCTCCGGCACCAGCGACCGCAACGGTCAGATCATCTGGACGGACCTTCCCGCGGACGAGACCTACACCCTGACCGAGACAGCCGCCCCGGAGGGCTACCAGATCATCGCCCCCATGAACATCACCCTCACCCC
>CAJUJW010000147.1 GCA_910586735.1 uncultured Oscillibacter sp.
GCCACCGCCTTCCTCAAGGAACTATTCGTACCCGGATCAACGAAATAAGCAAGATACATCCTTCACGCTGGCAGGCCGGAAAACGGCCTGCCGCTTTTTTGTTCTCAAACAGATCGCAACAGAAAGGAGTTTTCATGAAACACAAGCCTTTTACCCGTTTTCTCTCCCTGTTGTTGGTGGTGGCTACGCTGGCCGGCCTGTTCACCTTGCCCGCCAGCGCCGCCTCGCTGAACGGCAGCGGCACCGTCAACATCCAGTACCTGGGCCGCCATGAGTACCTGTCCAAAAGCACGGGCGGCAGCCTGAGCGGCAGCAGTTGGAGCTACACCAGCAACGATGGACTCACCGGCACCGCCTACTGCGTCAACTGGGGCCTGTCGGCAGTCTCGCCCAACAAGGCCCTGACCCTGCAGGAGTACAACCGGAACCCCCAGACCATGGGCGTGTTCGCCAACGGCTATCCCATGCGCACCCTGGAGCAGTTCAAAGAACTGCATCCCGATGACGTGCGGGGCATCGCCAGTCTGACGGAGGACGAGTATAAATACGCCACCCAGGTGGCGGTCTGGGCCTCCTGCGGCCAGCTCTCCGTCCCCGGTACATCCTTCACCGCTGGCCGGGCCGCCCTGGTGGAACCCACCTCGGACGCCCAGAAGATCCGGGTGTATGACAGCGTCAAGGCCATGCTGAAATACTCTGCCCACTGGACGAAAAACCTCTACACTGGCCTGTCCATCCGGGCGGAGGAGGATAAGGATGTCCGCGGCGTGGAAGTCCTCAACGAGTACGGCCTGGAGGGCGCCGCCGCCGACAACGAGGACGGCATCAAAAAGGAGACCATCAACGGAAAAGAGTATTACACCCGCTTGATGTATCTGGCCTCCGCCACCTCCACCTGGATCGATGACCGGATGACCAAGGTCTATTCCACAGACGCCCCCTCTGGCACCATCTTCGTGGCGGAGAACAACTCCCCCCTGGAGACGGTGCAGGAGAACGGGGCCACCTGCTACAAGGTGGACACCAGCCGGTCCCACACCACCAACCTCAACTCCAACGGCGAGGAATACTACGGGACATTCAAGGTCTGTATCCCCGTGGACAATGCCGCCGCCGAGGGCAGCTTTACCATCAAGGCCATCGGCGGTGTGGCGCAGTACAACCTGTTCCTGGCCTATAACCCCTCCGCCTCGGAGCAGTCCTACATCGTGGCCGACCCCGGCTACACCACCCTGGAGGCCCAGGCCCCCTTCAAGTGGAGCGGCTCGGATCTCCCGGAGAACGCCAGCCTCCAGATCGTCAAGGCCGGCGCGGGCGGCGCGCCCCTGGAGGGGGCCGAGTTCACCCTCACCGGCAGCGGCGGCACCACCGTCTCCGGCACCAGCGACCGCAATGGCCAGATCATCTGGACGGACCTCCCCGCAGACGAGACCTACACCCTGACCGAGACCGCCGCCCCGGAGGGCTACCAGGTCATCGCCCCCATGAACATCACCCTCACC